>JBHHTR010000257.1:0-1540 GCA_046753505.1 Thermodesulfobacteriota bacterium | reverse complement strand
CATGCTATGCTTTCTCATAGAACCAATTTTGAGGTGAGGTGTTGCTAGTTGACTGTAGTGATGCTCCGGGTTGTCCACGCCGATTGCCTCTTTCGCCGCCTGCCTCGCCGTGGAAGTGATGCACAACTACATCTCCTTCAACAACCGCCCCTTCAAGGGGCAGGCGGAAGAAATTTGGCTTGACAAAGGGTGTTCAGAGAAAGAGTATAGAAGCTGTACGACTCCATGCAGGGGCGTTACAGTTTCAATGCCGCCTTTGCAAATGAAGCAACGTTACTCTGTCGCGGAAGGCCGAATATAGCAGACCTTCTTGAGAGCAGGGATGCGGCGGAGGAGACGGAGAAAGCAGATGAAGAACATTACATCAAAGGCTGATATTGAGAGGTCTGCCAGGCAGAATATCGAGGAGGGGGAGGCGTGGCACAAGCGGACCAATGTGCGGGAGATCGTCTTCGGTTTCAACGACGCCGCCATCTCCATCCTCGCCCTCATTGCCGGCGTCATAGGAGGTTCACTGACGCGGGGGCAGACAACCGTGGCGGCACTCTCCGGCATCATTGGCGGGGCCATCTCAATGGCCATCGGCGCCTATATCTCCACAAAGTCGGAGATCGAACACCACAGGAGCGAGATAGAGCGGGAGTCGAGGGAGATCCGCGAGTGTCCCGATATAGAACGTGAAGAGTTGAGACAGATCTACATAAAGAAGGCGCCCTTCACCGACGAGGAGATGGAGATTATCCTCAATCGGCTCACCGGCGACGACCAGGTCTTCCTCGATACCATGATGAAGGAAGAGCTGGGTCTCTTCGAGGAACGTTTTGAGAGCCCCATAAAGGTTGCCCTAGTCATGTTTGTTGCCTTCATCGTTGGAGGACTCTTCCCCATCGTCCCCTTCCTCCTCCTCTCAGCCCCCTTTACGGGGCTTGTGGCCTCCTCCCTGGTCACCTTCGGCGCCCTCTTTTTCATCGGCGTGTGGAAGACAACCTTCACCGAACGGCATTGGCTCCCCTCCGGCCTTGAGATGGTCGGTGTGGGGGTGCTTGCCGCAGTGGTGCCCTACCTCCTCGGCGACATCTTCCTGCAGCGGCTCCTCACCGGTTTTGTCGGTTCATAGAAGCGTCATTACCCCTTTTGTAAAATACTGCTTCAGATAAAAGGCTTGCGTGTCCCTCCCGAAAGCTTTAAAATCCCTGAATTACCTTTGTTAGTAGCGTGGGCTGAAGCAGGTGTCCCTGCTGCAATATTATCCATTGATAAGCCAAAATAAATGCTAGAATTGGCAGAAAGTCCAGACTGTATATCCTCGATGTAAGATAGAAAAGCAAAGGAGTAACGAATGAATACACTAGATAAAGCACAAAAGGGTTTGATGTTGCTAAAGGAAGCACTTCTAGAATTCCTAGAGAACAACCCAAGTGGTGTTACAAATGTTGAGATAGTCCATAATCTACAATTGCAATCTGACTTTGAAGGAAAGCATCGCACCTAAATCCTGCAAGCCTCCATCTGTTTGCATGTAGGTTATGATGAGTTGGCA
>JBHHTR010000256.1:0-1611 GCA_046753505.1 Thermodesulfobacteriota bacterium | reverse complement strand
TTATATTATTTCCCGATGTCAAGAAAAGTTGAGAGATGGAGAAAAAATGGGCGCCAGATGAGGATTGGATGTTTCGGCGATGACAGCTCTCTGGGTGTTTGAATGTGGAGGGCTCTGTTCAGGGAGAGAGGGTAGAACCATAAAATTGTTTGGCATCACTTCCTAAAACCAGAAAAGGGCAGGGGCACCCCCGCCCTTTTCTGAAAATAGTAGTATGGCAGAGTGAATAGAAGAAATTATCTGACTGCGTCCTTGAGCGCCTTTCCTGCCTTGAACTTAACGCCCTTGCTTGCCGCAATCTGTAGAGGCTCACCGGTCTGAGGGTTTCTTCCCGTTCTTGCTGCTCTTGCAGAGACACTGAAGGTGCCGAAACCAACGAGGGTTACGCTGTCGCCCTGTGAAAGCGCTCCTGAAATACCTGCTGTAACCGCCTTCAACGCCGTCTCTGCATCCTTCTTTGATATTTCCGCGTCACCTGAAATCTTTTCTACCAGCTCATCCTTTGTCATTCTTTGTTATCCTCCTTGAAGTTTTATTCGGTTCCTATAACCTGTACCACCCCTATGGAGTGCACTGATAACACATATAAAACAAAGATGCCAGCAAAAAAGAGGGGGAATTAAGACAGCAAATATACACCCCTCATCCTCAAGCAATTCAATGGAGAGGGCCTGATGGCAGATATTCAGGAGCACTGCCTGTTACTCTGCCATCACCGTGTCGATTGACTACTTAGCCAGTCAGCCTTTTTTGATTTTACCGGCCATAACTGTTATGCTTGGCCAGCGTTATTCAGACAAAATGAGTGCTAACCCGCTTTATTCATGAATTGCCCATGAATTGTAACGATGATCGCGCAGAGATTGGATTTGCCAGGGGATTTTTGGCAGGCGTGCCATCTCAATGGGTCTCGGTGGTCGGGAGTCAGTAAATACCGCTCTCCGATCCCTGTCAACCGATCCCTGTAGTTTAGCGAGGGCGCGAGCACATTTGTGAATAATGCGGGTTAAGTGAGAGAAAAATAATGAAGCTTCTACTTGTTCTTCCAGATAACAGGCGCAGCTACTGGGGCGGCGTCTCAAAGAGCGGCAAGGCCGGATTTGCCCGTCTCAGCCTCACCACCATAGCGGGCCTTACTCCCGACGATTGGGAGGTAGAGATACATGACGCCAGGGTCAAGCCCTTGGACTACGCCGCCGGGGTAGACCTTGTAGGGATTACCGACCTTACCTCGGAGATCCCCAGCGCCTACGAAATAGCCGACAACTTCCAGGCCCGTGGCGTAACCGTGGTCATGGGTGGGGTTCACGTCTCAGCGCTCCCCGACGAGGCCCTCGAACACGCCGACGCCGTTGTGGTCGGTGAGGCCGAACTTGTATGGGCCGGACTCCTTGACGATTATAAGGCCGGTAGACTCAAGGCTAAATATACGAGCAAGCTCTGCAAGATGGATGGCATGGCAATCCCACGACGCAACCTCCTCGATAGAGACATGTACGGCGCAGGGTTTAACACAATGCAGGCCACCAGAGGGTGCCCCTTCGATTGCAACTATTGTACCTAAATCCTGCAAGCGAGCTCGCTCAGATTGCATAAATAGAGAGAAAAAGG
>JBHHTR010000255.1:0-1640 GCA_046753505.1 Thermodesulfobacteriota bacterium | reverse complement strand
TGAAGGGACATATCTTCGTGAGCTGGCTCCACCCCTTCAAGGAGCAGAAGCTGATCGTGGTAGGGTCGAAGGGGATGGCCGTCTTTGACGACATGAGTGACGAGAAGCTCCTCCTCTATCCCCACACCATCGAGTGGAAGGAGGGGAAGGTTCCGATCGCCCAGAGGGCGGCGCATGAGAGGGTCCCGGTAGAGAGAGGGGAGCCCCTGAAGGATGAGTTGCGTCACTTCATCGACTGTATAGGTCGTCGGGAGAGGCCGGACACGGACGGCCGTGAGGGGGTGAGGGTTCTCAGGGTCCTCGATGCCGCAGAATCTTCCATTGGAAAGAGGCCGGTCGTTATAGGGGCGGCTCCCGCCACGCCACGCCTGCCTTCGACGGCATCAGTTCACGAGAGCTCTGCCGTCGATCCGGGCGCGACCATTGGCGAGGGGACAAGGATATGGCACTATTCGCATATCCTCCACGGTTCATCAATCGGGGAGCAGTGCATCATCGGTCAGAATGTGATGATAGGCCCCGATGTGACCATTGGCGACCGGTGCAAGATACAGAATAACGTCTCGGTCTACAAGGGGGTTGTACTGGAGGACGAGGTGTTCTGCGGCCCATCATGTGTCTTCACCAACGTCTACAACCCGAGGACCTTTGTGAACAGAAAAGCGGAGTTTCAATCGACGCTCGTCAAGAGGGGGGCAACCATCGGCGCCAACGCGACAATAGTCTGCGGCACGACCGTGGGGAGATACGCGATGATAGGGGCCGGTGCCGTGGTGAAGGGTGATGTGGCCGATTACGCCGTTGTTGCCGGGGTACCCGCTCAACAGGTCGGATGGGCGTGCAGGTGCGGGGTGACCCTGCGCTTTAAGGGTGAGAAGGCCACCTGCACCTACTGCGACAACCGGTATGAGGTGAAGGGCGATACCATCATTGTAATAAAGGAGGCTTAATGAAGAAGATGCATGTGCCAATGCTCGATTTAAAACAGGAATATGCTTTTATGAAGACAAAAATTGATGCGGCCTTAAAGACTTGTCTTGACCATCAGCGGTGGATATTTGGTCCTGAGGTGGGATACCTTGAGGAGAGAGTGGCACGGTATCTTGGGATTAAGCACTGCATAGGGGTCTCGTCTGGAACAGATGCACTCACACTTGCTCTTAGGGCTTTAGCTATAAAGACAAAAGGAACCGAGTACTTTTCTAGTGAGGACGAGATTATCACAACCCCGTTTACCTTTACGGCAACAGGAGATGCAATTATTCGAGCAGGAGCAACTCCTGTCTTTGTAGATATCGATATAGAAAGCTACAATATTAATGTCGAGGAGGTAAATGCCTATATCTCTTCTCAGCCCTCAAATGTAGTCGGAATAGTACCTGTCCACCTTTACGGGCTCTCATGTGGAGTGGACAAGATAATGAGAATCGCCCGATCAAGTGACCTCTTTGTAGTGGAAGATGCAGCTCAGGCGTTTGGAGCTACTGAAGCTAATAAACACCTCGGTGCTATCGGTACTGCGGGGGCCTTTAGTTTTTTCCCCTCCAAAAACCTCGGTGCATTCGGTGATGGAGGAATGGTTGCAACTGAGGATGGTGATGTGGCGGAGATCATCAGCATGCTTCTGAGACATGGAGGGA
>JBHHTR010000254.1:0-1641 GCA_046753505.1 Thermodesulfobacteriota bacterium | reverse complement strand
GACGACCACGCTTAAGCCAGGCACGGTAGTGCTTGCGCCGAAAGGGGTGTGGCACAAGATAGTTGCCACCACCGAGTTGGTAGTAAGCCAGGCCACACACCAGCCCGCCGGGATGGAGGTCAGGTAACCTGCCTTTTCAGTCAATTCTATCTCCAACAGCACAGCCCCTCGGCTCTTGAGTCGAGGGGCTTTTTTTGCCTGCGGCTCCTCTGCGAGGGGTGCAGGAAAAAGATGCACCCTCTAATCTTCCTTTAACCTCCGACCTGTATAATGGGTATCAAGATAAGGAATTAACCAAACAAAAGAAACTTTGAAACTAAACAGTCAGGAGGCAAACAAAATGAAAAAGTATTCTCAAAAACTAGAACTAGCGTTACTGTCTACCGTCTTTACCACAATGGTCGGGATCTTTGTAGGACTGAACCTGATGCCTCATTAGAGACATCTTCTTATAGAGCATAAATTTAACCTGTAACGATACAACATATATGAAGGAGGTACGAACTATGACTAAAAGAGATAAGATAGTATCAATATTCGGCTTAACGTTGAACGCTGTGGTAATTACAATACTGCTCTTCGCATCAACCAACCTCACCGCTTAGCAAACCATCCCAAAGGCAGGGGAGGCACGAAGTATCGTCTCCCCTGCCTCCTTTCTTTGCAGCTTTTTGTAATGCCACTCTGCTGAACATCTTATCGCCACAAACAACATTCAGCCATCCCCATTTTCAGATCTGCCGGACCTCAGCTCGATCTGTGTGCAGATACCGCGCAGCATGTTTACCTCCTTCTGCATGAGGCCCGTTCTGCCCAGCAGCCTCTTGAGGTTTCTCATGATCGTCCTCAGGAGGTAGTCGCCGCCCTTATCTCCATAGCCAAGCCCCTTCAGCATCTCCTCCATATGACCGTATAGCCCCTCCACCTCGCTCCTCGGCGCTCTGACAAAGGAGGGCTCTGTCATCAACGCAGCGGCAGAAAAAATATGGTGGCAGAGGATGAAGACGGCGTGGGAGAGGTTGAGTGAGGGGAGTGCCGGGTCTGTTTGAATCTCCACCAGTATGTTGCATCGGCCAAGTTCGTCGGTGGTGAGTCCCTTGTCCTCCCTCCCGAATAGGAGGGCAACGCGGTTCTCTACGGCGGCGCTCACAATCTTTGGAATCGCTTCATCTAAGGTGAGAAGGGGGAAACGCTCCTTCCCACCCCGCCTGGTCGTTCCCACAACGAGGGGGAAGGGGTGAAGGGCTTCATCAAGGGTATGGAAGCACTCGGCCTCCCGTAGCAGGTCGTCGGCCTTGCACGCCATTTCGTAGGCATCGTTGTTTTGATACGGCACGGGGTTTATAAGGCGCAACCGCGAGAAGCCGGTATTCTTCATGGCCCTTGCGACAGAGCCGATATTCCTGGGACCCCTCGGCTCCAGGAGTAGTATGCTGATATTATCCAATGCTCCCTGTCACCCTCCATGTTCGAGCGATTATCATCAGCAAGGCACCGGACATTATGACACCATGCCTCTCAAACAATAAACTTACCGTTTTTTTGTATGAGTTTTTTGTCGATGTAAAGTTCGCCGCCCCTTCGGAGATCCTTGATGATATCCCAGTGAATGGCGGAGTCGTTCTTGCCCCCTGCCTTTTC
>JBHHTR010000253.1:0-1671 GCA_046753505.1 Thermodesulfobacteriota bacterium | reverse complement strand
GGACGGGAGGCATTTGAAGAGATGCTAACGTCGCAGGCGTATTTGCTGGGAACACACTTCGATGAAGTAGTCGGGTTGGAATTGAAGAATGAAAAGAGAGAGTATTTTTCCATAGAGAAATATAAACTGGTTTCTTCTGCATTCAGTAGAAAGGGCAGTAGGTAATGCATAAATTAGTGGGTCTTGAACTATGACACCCAAACTCTGGTCGGGAAGGTTCAAGAAGGCGGCGGACAGGCTTGTTGACGAGTTCAACGCCTCCATTTCCTTTGATCAACGTCTCTTCAGGCACGACATCGCGGGCTCCATTGCCCATGCGAAGATGCTTGCCGAGGTGAAGGTTGTAAAGAAGGGTGAGGCGAAGAGGATCGTCGCTGGCCTGAAGGCGATAGAGAGGGAGATCGCGTCGGGTAAATTTGTCTTCACCCCGGAGATGGAGGATATCCACATGGCCATCGAGGGGCGGCTAATCGAAAAGATCGGCCCGGTGGGGGGGAAGCTCCATACGGGTCGCTCCCGGAACGATCAGGTGGCCCTCGATGTGAGGCTCTACCTGCGCGATGAGATCCGGGAGGTTCAGCGTTTAATTCAAGGACTCCGGCAGACCCTTTTTGAGCTTGCTCAAGCTAACCTGGATGTGATCCTGCCGGGCTACACCCACCTTCAGCGGGCCCAGCCGATACTCCTGAGTCACCACCTCCTTGCCTACTATGAGATGTTGGGGCGTGATGACGCGAGGCTTGCAGAGTGTCTTGGCCGCGTCAACATCATGCCCCTCGGCGCGGGCGCCCTTGCCGGGAGCCCCTATCCCCTGGACAGAAAGTTTGTGGCGAAGGAGCTCGGCTTTGCAGGGCCGTCCAGAAACAGCCTCGATTCGGTGAGCGACCGCGATTTCTCCATAGAATTTTGCAGTTCCGCGTCAATCGTGATGATGCACCTGAGCAGGCTGAGTGAGGAGTTGATCCTCTGGTCTTCACAGGAGTTCGGTTTCATAGAGCTATCCGACGCCTTCTCGACCGGCTCATCCATCATGCCCCAGAAGAAGAACCCCGACATACCGGAGCTGGTCCGGGGGAAGACGGGGAGAGTCTACGGGAACCTCGTTTCACTCCTGACGGTCATGAAGGGGTTGCCCCTGGCCTACAACAAGGATATGCAGGAGGACAAGGAGCCCCTCTTCGATACGGTCGATACGGTCAAGGTCTGTCTGGAGATATTCACACCGATGTTACAGACGATGACGGTGGTGAAGGGGCGGATGCTGGAGGCGACGAAGGCCGGTTTCCTGACCGCCACCGACGGGGCCGACTACCTTGTGCAAAAAGGGCTCCCCTTCCGGGAGGCCCACCACGTCATCGGTACGGTGGTTGCCCACTGTATTGAAGCGGGAAAGGTGCTGGAGGAGTTGACGATGGCGGAGTGGAAGGGCTTTTCCCCCCTCTTTGACGATGATATCAGAGAGGTGGTCTCCGTGAAGGCGTCGGTTGACAGCAGAGATATCGAGGGGGGGACGGCGCTGAAGCGGGTGAAGAGACGGCTCAGGGAGATAGAGCAGGAGATGAAGGGAGTTGAAGAATGATCAATGATCAAACTGCAAAAACCCTTTATTTCACACAAAGGCACGAAGGCACAGAGAAAATATACTTGTTATCAATGAATTACCTTTGTGAG
>JBHHTR010000252.1:0-1712 GCA_046753505.1 Thermodesulfobacteriota bacterium | reverse complement strand
GACCGGGTGGCCCGGTCATGTAGGCCAATCCACCCATCATTTGGACCACTTCGTCCATGGCATGACGCTGCTCATAAGGACCCTTAAGGAATCCCTTCAGCGAGGCATAAATAAGCCGGGGGTTTATTTCCTTCATCAGGCCATAACTGTAACCCAGGCGGTTCATCGTTCCTGGCCCAAAGTTCTCTACAAGCACATCCACCTCCTTGATTAATTGATGTACTATTTGTCTTCCCCTTTCTGCTTTAATATCTACGGCAATACATCTCTTATTGCGGTTGTAAAAGGGATAGTAGCCGATACCAAAACCGCGCAGTCGTCTTGTGGAGTCACCAGTCACCGGCTCTACACGAATTACGTCAGCACCCATATCGGCAAGAATGAGGCCACATGAAGGCCCCATTACCGCGTGTGAAAACTCGACTACTTTTATAGAGCCCAGTGGAAGTCTGTTAGAATTAGTCATAAATTTCCTCCGCTAAAGCTATACAGAAATTTGGGTGCTTCTCCTACAGAAACCAAGAATCTATTGAAAGGCCTGTAACTCTTTTTTCAAAAACTACCTTTCTATTTGTTCCCGCCGTATATTTGCTACTAAATCTTTCCCTGACACACTAATGTACTTACCCAGAAAAGTTGTCCTGACAGAAGTTGGATTACGAGATGGCCTGCAAAGCGTGGCTAAAACCGTGCCTGTGAAAGTAAAGGTTGAAGCTATCAATCAATTAGTGAGTGCAGGGTTACAACAGATTCAGGTAACTTCATTCGTACATCCTAAGTGGGTGCCCCAAATGGCGGATGCTGAGGATGTCTGTGCTAATTTACCTGAGGTTGATGGAGTGATTTTTAGTGGATTGGTACTGAATACCAGAGGTGTTACCCGGGCGGCGGATGTTGGGCTGAATAGGGTTGATGCCTCTATTTCGACCAGTGATACCCACAGTCGTAAGAATGCTAATATGAGTTTGGATGAAGCCCTGGTTCATTTAGGGAAAATGGTAAAACAAGCCCGTGCTGTTGGATTGGAGGTAAGAGGCGGTCTTCAGAGTGTTTGGGGGTGCGTGTATGAAGGTTATCCTCCAGATGAAAGAATCAGTGAGATGGTAGCAGCGGTCATCGATATGGGTGTAGTTGCCCTCTCTTTAGCAGACTCCACAGGTATGGCTAATCCGCATTCTATTAAAAGGATCCTTGAGAAGATATTACCGCAATGTACTGGTACTCCCGTTATTCTTCATCTCCACGATACACGGGGGTTGGGTTTGGCAAATACCATTGCTGCTATGGAACTGGGCATAAACCAGTTTGACACAGCATTTGGTGGCTTGGGAGGATGTCCTTTTATCAAGGGAGCAACGGGAAATATTGCTACCGAAGATACGGTGCATATGATGAATGAATTGGGTGTAGCAACCGACGTAGATATCAGTAGGGTTGCCCAGGTATCAAGGAAAATAAGGGAGATAATCCCGGAAAATTATTTTACCGGCAAATTATACAGGATAGTAGCATGACGAGAAAAACCATTGTGGAGAAGATACTTTCTCGTCATGCGGGGAGGGAGGTGTCGGCAGGCGAGTTAGCAATCGTCAATGTGGATGCCGCCATGGCCACCGATGCCACGGCCCCTTTTGCCATTAAAGCCTTCCGGGAGATGAAAGGGGAAAAGCCGTGGAATCCCGAGAAAATGACGTTTGTCATTGATCATGGGG
>JBHHTR010000251.1:0-1775 GCA_046753505.1 Thermodesulfobacteriota bacterium | reverse complement strand
GCTTCATGGTTGGGATTCTATCAGAAAAGAAATGGGTTTGGGCGAGACAATAAAGTGTATATGCTAGCATTTAATCTGACAGTCAGGTAGAGTCCTCGGTATTCATTCCCAAGAGGGAGAAAGGAGCGAGGACGATGACGACCGAGCAAAAGATCATCAAGAACAAGGTGGGGTTGTTGGAGTTGGCGAAACATCTGGGCAATGTCTCGAAGGCCTGCCAAATCATGGGCTACAGTCGCGACAGCTTTTATCGGTTCAAAGAGTTGTATGAGACGGGGGGCGAAGCGGCCTTGGAAGAAATCTCTCGTCGCAAACCCATCCTGAAGAATCGGGTTGCACCGGAAGTGGAAGAGACGTTGGTGGCCCTGACCATTGAGCAACCCGCCTGGGGCCAAGTGCGGATGGCCAATGAGTTACGGAAACAGGGGATCACGCTCTCCCCAGCGGGCATCCGCTATATCTGGCTGCGGCATGATCTGGAGACGATGCGGAAACGGTTGAAGGCTCTGGAAGCCAAGGTGGCGCAAGAGGGGCTCGTGTTCACCGAAGCCCCGGTGGTGGCGTTGGAGAAAGCCAAGGCCGACAAGGAAGCCCATGGGGAGTTCGAGAGTGAATGCCCGGGGTATTGCGGGGCACAAGATACCTTCTACGTGGGCACGCTCAAGGGCGTGGGCCGGATCTATCAGCAAACGTTCATTGACACCTATAGTAAAGTGGGCTTTGCGAAACTCTACGATCGCAAGACGCCGCTCACTGCGGCGGACTTGCTCAACGATCGGGTGCTGCCGTTCTTTGAGGAGGCCGAGATTCCGTTGAGTCGGGTGCTCACGGATCGGGGGACGGAATACTGTGGCGCCCCGGAACGGCATGAGTATGAACTGTATCTGGCCGTGGAGGATATTGACCACACGCGGACGAAGACGAAGAGTCCGCAGACCAATGGGATCTGTGAGCGGTTTCATAAGACCCTGCTGCATGAATTCTACCGGGTGGCGTTTCGCAAGAAGATCTACCGCACCTTAGAGGAACTCCAAGCGGACTTGGATGCGTGGATCCAGGAGTACAATGAACACCGACCCCATCAGGGGCGGTGGTGTTATGGGAAGACGCCGATGCAAACGTGGAGAGACAGTCTGCCGTTGGCGAAGGAGAAGTTGCTGGCGGCGTAATAATCACCGGACTCGCTGACTGTCAGATAAAGTCTTGACTTATACAATTTAATCAAGCGCGGTTCAATTCTTTTGCCTCGAAGTGGGTCAGTAGCTTTAAACCATAGAGCTGTTCTTGGTGTTGATGCTTACATGGTAAGCCACATTTGTGCCTTGGAAGTGGTTGACGAAAGGAAAATTCACAACCTTTATGCCTACTACTATTTACGATCTATAAAGATGGATCGTATCAGCAAAAAGACGACAGGTCTTGATGCGATTACTTTTGAGGATCTTGGGAAAATAAAAATCCCCCTCCCGCCGCTTGATGACCAAATCCGTATTGCTCATTTGCTCAGCAAAGTGGAAGGGCTGATTGCCCGGCGCAAACAACACCTCCAACAACTCGACGCCCTCCTCAAAAGCATCTTCCTAGAATTGTTCGGCGACCCCGTCCGAAATGAAAAGGGGTGGGAGTCGTCGTCCATTGACGGCCTATGTGTAGACATAATTGATTGCCCCCATAGCACACCAATATACAGCGATGAAAAGACAAATTATCTCTGCGTTCGATCCAGCGATATTATTGATGGCTATTTGGATTTAGGTGGAACATATCAGGTTGAC
>JBHHTR010000250.1:0-1800 GCA_046753505.1 Thermodesulfobacteriota bacterium | reverse complement strand
CAAGTCCGACAGACTGCTAGGATATGCCGAAATATCGAACTACTATTGTAAGGAGGCAACAATGAGTTTCAGAAACGCCGAGGAGTGTTGGAAAGTTATTCAGGCAGAGCAGAGGCCGGAACTGCTGTCGGAGATAGCACAGTTTGCACGGGAGAACCGGACACCGGCAACGATAGTATTCGGGACTTCAGGGTGGAGGGGCGAGATCGGGACGGACTTCACCTTTCATAATGTCAGGGTTGTTACTCAGGCCATCATCACCACCCTCAAAAATAGTGACCCGGAACTCAGAGAGGCCCTCGGGACACAAGACTTTGACGATGTAAAAAAGCGGGGCATCATTGTCGGTCACGACAACCGTTTCCTCGGTCGTGACTTCGCCCGCGAGATAATGGGTATCCTTGCAGCCGAGGGGATCAAGGTGTTGTATGCGGGAGAGACGATAACGCCAGAGTTCTCAACAACCATAGAGATGGTCGGCGCGGCCTGCTCAATCAATATTACCCCGTCCCATAACCCATCAAACTACCTCGGCCTCAAGTTCAACCCTGCCGACGGTGGGCCTGCCGGACCGGAGATAACAAACCTCTTCCAGGAAGAGGCGAACAGATTGATGGGAGAGGGCGGCGTGAGAGCGTCGGGTGAGAGCAGTGAAGGAGCACGCTATGAAGAGATAGACACCATAGAACTCTACATCAGATATATTGAGGAGAGAGGGACACTCGACCTGGATAAGATAAGGGATTTTGTGAGGAACGGTGACTGCCAGATCGTAATTGACCATGTTCACGGCGCGACAAGGGGGAGGCCGGAGAGACTCTTCAACGCAACTCCTGCCGATATCCTTGGAACAAAGGTTATACTCCTCAGGACTGAGGACAACTACCTCTTCGGCGGGGTTGCGCCTGAACCGTCTGCCAAAAACATGGAGGGGGTTGAGGAGATACTGAGAGGGAGCCGCGCCCGATTCAAGATAGGGGTGATTATGGACCCCGACGGAGACCGGATACGCTTTGCCGACCATACAACCCAGATATCGATGAACTACTTCGGCGCCATGGCCCTCCACTTTCTCCATGTCCACAAGGGGCTCCAGGGGGTTGCGGCAAAGTCAGTCGGGACGAGCAATTTTGTCAATGCCATAGCGAAACAACACGGAATACCTTTGAAGGAGACTTCGGTAGGCTTCAAGAACTTCCGCCCCTTCATGGCGCCGGAGTCACAAGAGAAGGCGATCGTCGCCTTCGAGGAGTCCGACGGCATCTCCGGCTACAACCACACCCTCGAAAAGGACGCCCTCTTCGGCCTTCTCCTCGCCATCGAGATGGTCGCCACTACCGGAAAGAGCCTGGGAGAGTATCTGAAAGAGCTGATGGATGAGTATGGCTGCTACTACCCCGACCGTTCAGGCATAGAGGTGGCACGCTCCCTCACGGGGGAGGAGTTGAAGCAGAGGCTCTCGGTCATCGAGAAGAGCTACCCTGTGGGAAGTACCATCAAGATCGGGGACAAAACGTTGCAGGTGGCAGACCTTATAACGGTAGATGGCACCAAGATCGTTCTCGAAGATGGTTCGTGGCTGATGATACGTCCCTCCGGCACGGAGCCGAAGGTGAGGTTTTGCATAGAGGCGAGGACGGTGGCAGATAAGGAGGCCATCTTCAAGACGGCGGAGCGGCTGACACGGGATGCAATAGAAGGGGCCTGACACGAACAGGATTGCTCATATCGGGCCCCAGAATAATCTAGTCATGACCACCGGCATAGCCGGTGGCTTGTTTATAGCCCTATAAGGGCATA
>JBHHTR010000249.1:0-1821 GCA_046753505.1 Thermodesulfobacteriota bacterium | reverse complement strand
GCCCGTTTTTCGGTGCCTTTTCAACCTGTCTCTCACTCTTTCATTCAATTAGCACAAGGCCGGATGAAAAGATTGTACGCAATATGGGTAGTATGCTAAGCTTTCCGGGCAATTTTGGCCTTATTGTGACTGTTTTGCTATCATACTGTTGTATGCCACGGATGTACAAAGTTGTGCAGGTTAAATAATGGAGAGTGAAAACTTACTGGAGGTATCTAACCTTCATACCTCCTTCCTTACCGAAGATGGCACAGTTGAGGCTGTGCGGGGGATCTCCTTTACGCTCGGAGAGGGCAGGAGCCTTGGGATTGTCGGCGAGAGCGGGTGCGGCAAGAGCGTCACCGCCCTCTCCATCATGAGGCTCCTCCAGTATCCGGCACAGATAAAGGCAGGTGAGGTTCTATACAGGGGCCGCGATCTCCTTAAACTCTCTAACGCTGAGATGATGAAGATAAGGGGGCGTGAGATCGCCATGATCTTTCAGGAGCCCATGACGGCCCTCAACCCTGTCTTCACTATCGGCAACCAGATTATCGAAGCCATTACCCGCCACCAGGGTCTCACAAAGAGAGGTGCAAAGGAGAGGGCCGCCGAGCTCCTCGGTCTCGTCGGCATACCCTCCCCGGAGATGAGGGTGAACGAGTACCCCCATCAGTTGAGCGGGGGGATGCGACAGAGGGCGATGATCGCTATGGCCCTCTGTTGCGAACCGAGCCTCCTCATCGCTGATGAGCCGACAACGGCCCTGGACGTTACCATTCAGGCTCAGATACTCAACCTCATCGCGGAATTACAGGAGCGCTTCAAGATGGCGATGATCCTCATCACCCACGATCTCGGGGTTATCGCCGAGGTGGTCGATGAGGTGGCCGTCATGTACGCGGGGAGGATAGTCGAGTTGACCGACACGGTTGCCCTCTTTAAGAACCCCCTCCACCCCTACACCATCGGGCTCCTGAATTCCATGCCACGTATCGGAAGGGGGCGTGGCGACTCCGTCCGCCTCCAGACGATCCCTGGTTCCGTCCCGAGATTCCTGGGCAACCTTACGGGGTGCGCCTTCGCTGACCGGTGTCCACGGGCGGAGAGTGAGTGTACCATGAGCGACCAGGTGCTGCGAGAGGTTAAACCGCACCACGGGGTCGCCTGCCGCAGGGCAACCAGAGGAGACGGGTAGAGGCAATGAATGAACTTCTTCAAATAGAGAAGGTAGTAAAACACTTCCCCATCAAGAAGGGGCTCATGGGACACTCCGTCGAGGTTGTTAAGGCCGTTGACGGCGTGAGCTTCTCACTGCGTCAGGGGGAGACCTTCGGCCTTGTGGGAGAGAGCGGCTGCGGCAAATCAACAATCGCCCGCCTTCTCGCCCGCCTTCTCGACCCTACATCTGGGGAGATAAGATTTGACGGCAGGGATATCACAAGATTATCTGCCAGGGAGCTGAAGCCGATACGGCGGGAGATACAGGTAGTCTTTCAGGATCCCTACGCCTCTCTTAACCCGAGGATGAAGGTTGGTGAGATCATCGGGGAGGCGCTGACGATCCACCAGGTGGCAGCCGGAGCGGAGATGGCAAGCCGGGTGAGGGAACTCATCGACATGGTAGGTCTCGACAGGGGCTCCTTCAACCGCTACCCCCACGAATTCAGCGGCGGTCAGAGACAGCGTATAGGGATTGCCCGCGCCCTGGCTCTCAACCCGAGGCTCATCATTGCCGATGAACCGATCTCGGCCCTCGACGTCTCCATTCAGGCCCAGATCATCAACCTCTTCGAGGAGCTGAAAGAGGAGATGAACCTCACCTACCTCTTTATCTCCCAC
>JBHHTR010000248.1:0-1889 GCA_046753505.1 Thermodesulfobacteriota bacterium | reverse complement strand
AAATGCCCTGGTAAATCCAACCTCTGCGCGATCATCACGGCAATTCATGAATAATGCGGATTAGCCATCCACGACCTTTTACTAAATTACCATGATTGCCTTGAAAAGGGAGCGCTCCATCTGATACCATCAGGTTATGATTACTGAGTACGGAACCGTTATCGAGTTGCGCGGAGAGTGCGCCCTCATTAAGACTTCGAAAGATTCATCCTGCGATAGCTGTCTGTCACGGCACACCTGCATCACCGACAGCCCTGAGGAGATGATCGTTGAGGCCGCCAACCCTGTCCACGCAGAGCGGGGCGACAAGGTACTCCTGACGATTGGGGCGGATACCACCATCAGGGCCGGTCTCCTCCTCTACGTCATCCCCCTTATTTCCTTTCTTGTCGGCATCCTCGGTGGGAACGCACTTCTCTCTCCACTCTTCACCGACTACGACCCCGATCTCGTATCGGCTGCCACAGGGGCCATCCTCCTCATCACTTCCCTCGTAGGCCTCCGCATCTATGGAAGTATGGCCGATACTGCCGGGGCCAAACCACGGATAGAGCGGATAGTGTAGATGGACATCCAGGTTGTCTGCCAGAACAGGAAGGCCTTCCACGACTACTTCATTGAAGAGCGTTTCGAGGCCGGTATCGTCCTTGTAGGGTCGGAGGTGAAGTCGCTGCGCCAGGGCAAAGCGCACCTGAAAGACAGCTACGCATCCATCCGTAACGGTGAAATATTCCTCTTCAAGACACACATAAGCCCCTACCTTCAGGCCGATAAATTTACCCAGCCGGAACCGGAGCGCAAGAGGAAGCTTCTCCTCCATAAGAGGGAAGTCCTTAAGCTGATCGGGAAGACGAAGGAGAAGGGGTATACCCTCATCCCTACAAAGATCTACTTCAAGAACGGTAAGGCAAAGGTGGAGTTGGGGCTCGCCAAGGGGAAGAGGATGTACGACAAGCGGGAGTCGCTGAAGAAGAAGGCCGTGGAGCGGGAGATGGCAAAGGCCATGAAGGTGAGGAACAGTTAATCCCCAATCCTTCGACAAGGGGGAATCCAGCTCTTGCTGTGGCTCTGGTGCAAAAACGAAAAAACATTCTCACACAAAGCACACAAAGACAGCAAAGAGAAGGAGGTTTGTAGATAACAGCTATCTGCTTTCTCTCCTCTCTACCTTTACGCCCCTGGCGGCTTTGTGTGAGATTCAGCAGGGTTAGAATCCGGCTCTCACCATAACGAAGGGGCCGCCGATCTCGACAAAGGCGTTATCAACGCCATCCTCATAGTCAAGCTTTAACAACCTGTAGCCGCCGGAGAGGGTGACGAGGGGCAGAGGATTATAGTTGACCGCCACCTCCCCATCAATGAGGTACCCCTTGTCTCCAAGGGTTATGCCGCTCACCTCTCCGCCAACCGAGAAGAGGAGGGGAAGACCGACCTGAGCGGAGAGGCCTATGGTGGGGATAGGGGCCTGGAGCGTCTCCGATGCAGTGCCACTTGCTCCCTTCAGTTCGGCGGCGATATCGAAGTATTTGATGTCGATTATGACCCCAAAATGGTTGTTCAGGAAATCGACAAAGTCGTACTCATAACCGACTCGATGATAGTCGATATCGAGGGACGAGGTGATCGTCTCCGTTGTCGAGTAGGTTGTCCCGCCGAAGGTTATCGACTGTGTGCTGCTCCCCTGGCCGTCCCAGGAGAGGGGGGTAAAGGCGTACCTGATCTTGTGGCTCCCCATCTCAAGGGTGATCCTCCCCTCCCCGAAGGCCTCCGAATCGCTGATGCCGATATCATCAACAAGGTTAATATTTGTGCCGCTAATACCTGTCTGCACCTCGGCATCGAGTGTGGGGAACCAGTACCGCCCCTCAATCTTAACTACCGCATGGGCG
>JBHHTR010000247.1:0-1894 GCA_046753505.1 Thermodesulfobacteriota bacterium | reverse complement strand
CTAAAGACGCTCAAGGCGGCTGAAGAGGCCGGCGCCGACACTATCGTTCTCTGTGATACCAACGGGGGAACCCTCCCCTTCGAAGTGGGTGAGATCATGAATCGTGTGCGGGATGATATCTCAACGCCGCTGGGGATCCACGCTCATAACGACTCGGAGACGGCCGTTGCAAACACCCTCATGGCAGTCAGGGAGGGAGTGGTTCAGGTACAGGGGACAATCAACGGCTACGGTGAGCGGTGCGGCAACGCCAACCTCTGCTCCGTAATCCCGAACCTCCAACTCAAGATGGGGATCGACTGCCTCGATGGTGGGGAGATGAATAAGCTGCGAGAGACGTCGCGTTTTGTCAACGAGCTTGCCAACCTCTCCCACAATAAACGTCAGCCTTACATCGGCGACAGCGCCTTCGCCCACAAGGGGGGGATACACGTCAATGCCGTCCTGAAGAGCCCTGAAACGTACGAACACATCCGGCCCGATCTTGTCGGGAACAGCCAGCGGGTACTGGTATCCGATCTGGCAGGCCGGGCCAATATTCTCTACAAGAAGGAGAAGTTCGGTCTCGATATGACGAGCGGCGATCCGGTGGTGCAGAAGATCGTTCAGGAACTCAAGGAGCTTGAGCACCAGGGCTTCCAGTACGAAGGCGCCGAGGCCTCCTTTGAGCTCCTCATGCAGAAGGCCATGCAGAAGAGGAGGCGCTATTTCAAGCTTCTCGGTTTCAGGGTCATAGATGAGAAGAAGAGAGATGGAGGCGCCCCCTATTCGGAGGCGACCATACGCCTTGAGGTTAACGGCGAGGTAGAGCATACCGCCGCCGAGGGGATCGGTCCCGTCAACGCCCTCGACAGGGCGCTCAGGAAGGCGCTGGAGCGCTTTTACCCCTCCCTCAAGGAGGTGGAACTCATTGACTTCAAGGTGCGGGTTCTCACTGCGGGCAAGGGTACCGCCGCAAAGGTAAGGGTGCTGATAGAATCGGGCGACGGCAAGGAGAAGTGGGGCACCGTAGGGGTCTCAGAAAACGTCCTCGAGGCCGCGTGGCAGGCCGTCGTCGATAGCCTCGAGTATAAACTCTACAAGGACGAGAGGAAGAGGAGTAAAAAGAGAAAGGGGTAGGGGTAAAGATGAGCAGAAGCAGACTCGACCCGAAGGCGTACCTCCTATTTACCATCCTCCTCTTCACCCTCTACCTTGTCAGGTGCCACCTGATCCCAGGACTCCAGACAACTGACCTCACTTCCCCATCTGTTACGAAACGCATCTCAAATCCGGTTACGGTAACCCACGGAGAAGGGCGGCTCGTCATGGGCCTCCCCATTGATATCAACACGGCAACGGCCCGTGACCTCGCGGCCCTCCCCGGCATCGGCCCAAAGATTGCCGAACGGATAGTAGCAACAAGGAGGGCTATGGGCGGCTTTTCATCGACTGACGATCTCCTGAAAGTGAGGGGTATCGGGGCAAAGAAGCTGAAGGCAATCAGGGGGCTGGTTGTCTGTAAGTAAATGCTCAGGTGGATAGGATGGAGACTGAAGGAAAGCAAACAGTTCATCATTGAACTCCTGGGTACAGCTTTGTGGGTCAACTTTATCAGTATAACTACCTGTAGCCTTCAGCCTGCTAACCTATCAACCTTCCGGCCACCCTGACGGACTGTTCCTCCCTCGACTGCTATGTTCGGTTGCGCAGAAAGGAGACGGCACCTTATTCGCAGATTACGCAGATGCTCGCAGATTGGTCTACCCCTCTACCCTTCGGGGAGAGGGTTGGGGTGAGTGGTAAAGACTCTATTTCCTTGACTTTACAGGTCTGTTGCAGTAATTTGGCTAAGAATTCAGTAACTATTCAGCGAAAAAGATAAAAAAGTACTTGACACGTTATTTTGCTCAAA
>JBHHTR010000246.1:0-1914 GCA_046753505.1 Thermodesulfobacteriota bacterium | reverse complement strand
GATTACATCAATAACCTCAACTTCGATACGGTGGGGTTAATTTGACGCTTACAGACTAATATGGCCAAGGCATTCCGAAAGTTCTGGGCAAAACCACACCTGGCGATTCGTCTGGCAATCCCTTGATTTTAAACAGATCAAAGATGCCAATGATATCACTCGGGTTAAAAAAGAACGGAATGCCCCTGACGAAGAAGCTGGACAGGAGAGGTGAGAACGACTATACTCTCATAACTATGAAAAAAATCAGCACAGAGGGGCTCTCCCCTACAGTATCCACAAAGGCAACTGCCTTCCTCGACGAACTGCTCGGAAGCGGTTACGCCGATAATATCCACTCCTTTACCATCGTCGGAAGCGCCCTCGCCGGCGACTTCGATGAGAAGGCGTCCAACATTGATTCAGTCATTGTCCTGAAGGAGATGGATCTCCGTTTCATCGAGTTCCTTGCGCCCCTGGGCAAGAGATTCAGGAAGAAGGGGATTGGCGCGCCCCTCATCATGACGCCCGACTATATCACGACCTCACTCGATGTCTTTCCGATAGAATTTCTCAACTTCAAGCTCATACACACAACCGTCTATGGAGATGACCTCTTCGACAGCCTGGATCTCGAAAAGCGACACCTCCGTCTCCAGTGTGAGCGTGATGTGAAGGCCAAGCTCATCTGGTTGCGACAGGGGTATATATCCTCCCTCGGCGACCGTAAGCTCCTGAGCGAGCGACTCGCAGACTCCATCACCGGCTATATTCCCCTCTTCCGGGCCATCATATTCCTTCTCGGAAAGGAGCCGCCCTTCACAAAACACGACGTAGTCAAGACTCTCCAGGAGCTTACGAGGATTGAGACCGGAATCTTTGAAAGGATACTCCTCTTGAGACACAAGAAGGTGACCCTCTCCAGCGAAGAGTTAACGGCATCCTTCGAGCAGTACTACCGGGGGACCGAGAAGATTGCGACAATCATCGATGAACTCACCCTCTAAATTACGTCTACTTGCCTTTCTCACCCTCTTTTTCCTCTACGCGCTTCCCTCGTGGGCAGTCACACCGGAGCCGCCTGCTCGACCTTCTGCCTACGTCGTAGACCTGGCAGGCGTTATCGGGTCAAACGCGGAGAGGAGTCTCAACACCTATCTCAGGGAGCTGGAAGTAAAGACGACCGCTCAGGTGGTTGTGCTGACTATAAAGAGCCTCGATGGCGAGGATATTGATGGTTTTTCACTCAGGGTAGCCGAAAAGTGGAAGTTGGGACAGAGAGAAAAGGACAACGGCGTCCTCATAACCGTTGCCCTTGATGACAGGAAATACCGTCTCGAAGTAGGATACGGCCTTGAAGGAGTTCTCCCCGACAGCTTTGTAGGAACCATAGGCAGACAGTACCTAGTCCCTCATTTCAGGAAGGGCGATTACTCCACCGGCATCGCTACCGCCGCCCTGGCCGTGATCAACAGGGTTGCCGACAACGCCGAGGTCGAGATCACGGGGATGCCGAGGGTGAGGTCTGCTAACCCTTACGGTACGGCTGGGCAGCGAAAGAAGCCGACACTCCTCGGCTCCATATTCTCCATTCTAGTAATCATAGGACTCGTATACCTCTTCATACGGAACCCACGCCTTTTCATGTTCTTCCTCATGTTCTCCATGATGGGTGGAGGGAGAAGAGGATGGGGA
The DNA here is from genome assembly GCA_046753505.1 of Thermodesulfobacteriota bacterium. Lineage (GTDB taxonomy): Bacteria > Desulfobacterota > GWC2-55-46 > S146-70 > JAUXIU01 > JBHHTR01. The sequence continues at coordinate 240 of JBHHTR010000246.1, read as the reverse complement.
GGTGGAGGCGGCTTTGGCGGAGGGGGCGGTGGCTTCGGCGGAGGCGGAGGCGGAGGTTTTGGCGGCGGTGGAGCATCAGGTGGATGGTAAATGAGATTGGTAAGGGGAGGTCCCAAAGTCAGGCTGAAGAGTGAAGGTTTTGAGGCTAACAGCTACAGCCTACACACTAAAAGGCTATATATTTGGAGTCTCCTCAGAAAGTCATAACATATTGAAAGATATAGACTAAAGGGGTGTTTT
>JBHHTR010000245.1:0-1958 GCA_046753505.1 Thermodesulfobacteriota bacterium | reverse complement strand
CGAAACGCCCTGTGCTCTTGGCACAGGGACAGTCAATTTTAAAGATTTTCATTACTATAAGAGGGATGTTTTTATGGGACTCTTGGTTAATGGTGAATGGCAGGATGAGTGGTACGATACGAAGTCGACGGGCGGCCGCTTCGTGCGCAAGGAGAGCAGTTTCAGGGGCAGAGTTGCCGCCGATGGTTCAACCCCTTTCAAGGCAGAGTCGGGGCGTTACCACCTCTACGTTTCTCTTGCCTGTCCGTGGGCGCACCGTGCACTCATCTTTAGGAAGCTCAAGGGACTTGAGGATGTCATATCACTCTCCATTGTAGAGCCCCTTATGGGGGAGCAGGGGTGGGCCTTCAGTGATGGGCAGGGGTGCATCCCCGATTCGGTGAACGGCGCAGAGTACCTGCACCAGCTCTACACCAAGGCGCAACCCGACTATACGGGGCGTGTCACAGTGCCCGTCCTATGGGATAAAGAGGCGGAAACAATCGTGAGCAACGAGTCGTCGGAGATTATCAGGATGTTCAACTCCGAGTTCAACGCCTTCGGTGACGGGACGCTTGACCTCTATCCGGTCGAGTTGCGTGAAGAGATCGATGCGGTCAACGATGTCGTCTATGAGAGGGTCAATAACGGCGTCTATCGGTGCGGCTTCGCGACGACACAGGAGGCGTATGAAGAGGCATGTAGAGCCCTCTTTGATGCTCTCGATATTCTCAATGAGCGGCTTGGACGTCAACGCTACCTGGCTGGTTCACGGATAACAGAGGCCGACTGGCGGCTCTTCACAACTCTCGTGCGCTTTGACGCTGTCTACGTGGGCCACTTCAAGTGTAACCTCCGCCGTATCGCCGACTATCCAAATCTGTCGAACTACCTGAGAGAGCTCTATCAGATTTCCGGCATTGCAGAGACGGTCAACTTTGACCACATCAAGAGCCACTACTATCGGAGCCACAATACCATAAATCCCACCGGAATCATCCCCATCGGCCCGGAGCTTGATCTATCTGTACCACATAACAGGGATAGACAGGGAAAGTCTGGATAATTCAACCCTTCCTTAGAGACAGCGTTTCTTGATGCACTCTCGACTTGTCATGCCGTTTTTCAGCTCATCCTTTCCAGCCTCATCATGACACCCTTTCCTACACGCCCGCATGGCCTCGGTGCGGTCGATCTCAACACGGATGAAGGTAGCAAGGTCGTTGTGGTTCTCCTCTGCCGCCAACTCCACTGCGGTACGGCCAGCTCTGTCCTTTACATGAAGCCGCGCACCGCTCTCGATGAGATCCACTATTACAGCCCTGATATTTTCTTCACTCCCCCGGTAATCCGCCCTGTAGGCGGCCGCCGCGTGAAGCGGGGTGCGACCCGCTCTATCCTGTAAGTTGATGTCTGCTCCGCCTCTGATGAGGATACGGGTAATCTTCACCCGTCCCAGCGCCACAGCCTCATGGAGGGGCGGTCCACAGGCGCCATGCCTTGTATTGAGTGTTTTCTTATTGTATGTCAGGAGTTTTCTGACTCTGCCAACCTGGTTTCCCCGCACCGCCTTGCACATCTCCATCGTCCAGACACGCTCCGGGTTGGCAAAGCCGTCCGCATAGAGAGGCCCTGATAGAGAGATTATCGCAACAGCCAGGATAAGAGTAAGTTTGAGATTTTTCATCTTCTCACAGTAGATCATAAGCCTTGCCTCCTGGCGCCCTTCAAGGGGAACACAGATTGCGAGGGTCATCTCTTCGTAGTCGAGGGCTTGAGCCGTCGATCAAAAATCAGGGAAATGAATAATGTCTTTGCAATAATCAGTTGTCCTATTTTTGAGTATGCAAGAAACAGGACTTGACCCTCTACGTCTGGGGTAACCAGCAGCGCCACCGACGTTCTCGCTGTCTGGTTGACCCCATTGTGTACGCCCGGCATGGGCGTGAACTAATGGGGTGTAAGTCCCCTATAGAGGT
>JBHHTR010000244.1:0-1968 GCA_046753505.1 Thermodesulfobacteriota bacterium | reverse complement strand
AGGGCATTTGACCGGTCACTGGCACCTGTCCTAGTCTTTTAATTTTCACTTACCTCTCGGTTAGGTTCGATTTCAACTTCACACTTAAGCAAGCTTGACACAATATAATTATTCTCTTTGTATTCTTCAATCAGATTTTCGTACTCCTTCACTAATCGTTTGGTTCGTTTGATTGCGAAGGCTATTTCGTCCGTATTCATTCCTTTCTGTCTGCACAGCAAAACTTGTTTAAACGTTGAAATATAGCGCTGTATAGCTCCAGGAGAATGATGAGTCTCTCTGCTGACCATTTGAACACTTTTACCCTCAATAAAGAGCTTGTGAATGATGATCTTCTTGTGGGTGAGTGTCGGACCCATGTCATGAATAGACCCTCTTCTAGGCAGTACCTGTTTGTGTTCTAGTTCCCATTCATTAATATATTTCCCTACTGTGCCGGGAGAGATCTTTAACATGATCGCGAGCTCGGCATTCGTAAGGCAGCCATCCTGTTGATAAGCTTGCTCACAGAGCCTTGCAACAGCTTCCTTCTTTATGATCCGGAGTTTTTTCCCTTTGGCCCTATCTAAGGCATCATGCTGTTGAACTAGATCTAGAATTACCGTAGTTAACTCTGTTTCTTTGATTGATTTTCCATAAGATGAAGTTTCATTCTTATGAACAGTAGGCCATGTGATCTGACCTGGCTTCATATGAGAGGTTTCGGGAAAAAATTGAGCAACCATACCGGCAATGCTTTGGACTAATACTTGACGGGTTCTAAATCCTCCTAACTGTGGGCATTCTTTGGAAAAAAATGCTTCTAGTGCCCCTTCAAATGTCTTATAGGTTTGCGGACAAAAATTCGCTTCATTTGATGATGCGTGCTTATTCATGACTTCCTCCGTTCGCTGTTGATACAGCCTTTCGGCAGTGCTGAGCTTTTTTTTTCATCCTGAGCCTGATAGTATTGCCCACCGACGACACTAATTTCTTCCAAACGCTGCTTAAATAGTTTTTTGTTTTTAGACTCATCATAGATCTCAAGAAAGCTCATAGTGGCGTAAACCGATATCCCGATAGTCATCGCAATCTCATACTTATCAAAATTCTTGGCACGCAAGTAGCAGACGCGCTTAAACTTTTGCAGGTAGCTTTCGACAGCTGCAATACTATGTTTGATTTGTTGCGCCACGGCAACGGGCTCCTTGCCTTCTAACCAGTGGCGTATTGCTATTGCTTTGTGGCTTATTCCTGGGCCGATATCCTTCTGCTGTCCCCGCGTAGGTAACATTATGCCCAATTCTTTTAACTCCTTGGTATCCCGCCTAATCGTTCGAACATCACACATAAGGAGCTCGCCAAGATCCTCCTGGGTTAAGAAACCGCCTTGTTCTTTGGCCTCTTCCGCTAACCGAGCAAGGCGTCGACGTCTCAACTCTATCGACCGGTCCTTGTTACTAGTGATAGGAAGTTCACCTTTGTCATCTTCGTGGAACAGTGTCAAAACAACTGTGACCATTTGGCATTTCATCAATGGCTTTCCTGCTCCCTCTTCTGCCGAAATACATTGGTATTTAATCTGACCGGACTTGGTATTTTTAAGAGAAGGCTCCGAAAAATAAACCTCTCCAATGGTTTGAACAAGAACCTCTGCTTCCCAAGAACTTATACCAGTTCCTGCAACGGCCAGGTTTTGCATTTGTTGATCTAGCGTCTTAATTTTTAGCCGTTGCTCTTTATCTTTGTAAGAGCTTATACTGTTTTTTAACATGGCATTTTTCCTTTGGTTTTCTTTTTTATAGCAAAAAGATTATAAGGAAAAGTGCCAGTTTTTTATAAGGATAATTATTAATTTCTTAAAATAATTTATCCTATTCGGTCAAATGCCCTAATCTCCGTTTAGGGTGTCGTCAATATTGATTGGTAGGATGGCCATCTACAACACCTCGTTTATTGATTCATCTTCAGCTGCGGTAGACTCTATCT
>JBHHTR010000243.1:0-1969 GCA_046753505.1 Thermodesulfobacteriota bacterium | reverse complement strand
CGACCTCTGCGCTACGAGGGGCGATGAGGGGAATATAGAGCAGGTGATTATGAACCTTGCCGTCAATGCCAGAGACGCCATGCCCAACGGGGGAAAATTAACCATAAAGAGCGAACGGGTGACAATAGACGATGACTATTGCCGACGCTACTCCTATGCCACTCCGGGCCGCTACATCCGTATGACCATCGCTGATACAGGGACAGGCATGAGTGAAGAGACGCAGCAACGTATCTTTGAGCCCTTTTTCACAACTAAAGGCGTGGGCAGGGGGACGGGCCTGGGGCTGGCTGTTGTCTACGGGATCATCAGAAAACATGAAGGGTGGGTAAATGTAGAGAGCAGGGTGGGGAGAGGGACAACATTTACTGTCTACCTCCCGGCCCATCTTGAAACGGTAGAAACCGTAGACGAAGAGGCGGTATCACTGGAGGAGTATTGTGGCAATGGTGAGCGCATCCTGCTGGTAGAGGATGAGGCGGTGGTGTGTGAGTATGGCGCAACGGCTCTCGAAGAGAACGGTTACCGTGTAGTCGTAGCCGGGAGCGCGGAAGAGGCCCTTGCAAGCTTCATTAAGGAGCGAGATAATATCGACCTACTCTTCACAGATGTGGTCCTTGCCGATTACGACGGCGTCCAGCTTGTTAACGAACTCACCTCCCTGAGACCTGATCTTAAAGTGCTGTTGAGCAGCGGCTACACAGATGAAAAATCCAAGTGGTCAGTCATAGAGGAGAGAGGGTATTCATTTTTACAAAAACCGTACTCGATAGCCGCCCTTTTAAAAACAGTGAGCGATACACTGCGTCGGTAAACAGGGCTGACATTGGGGGCTTGTTTCTTGCTTTACAGGAGTACCATTTCATCACTCTGCTTATTATAGAAGAGTGAATGCCGAGATAATCGGCAACCTCTTGCTCACGATAGCCATACCGTTCGACTGCCTCTACTGCCTGTTTATCCTCTCTAGTTCTGTCGTTCCCTATTGACGCCCTCGTAAAAAGTCGGGAGGTTGAGTTGTGATGTGCAAGAAAGAAGAGCTGACCCCACAGTTCGCTGAACGGAGCACGATATTTTCAAAGTTGTCTTGATTTCTGCAATTCAGTCGTGATACAAACAGACGGTGCGGAGAGGTGGCCGAGCGGCTGAAGGCAGCTGCCTGCTAAGCAGTTGTAGGGTTCACACTCTACCGAGGGTTCGAATCCCTCCCTCTCCGCCATTAAATTGCCACCTTACTTTCGCGGGATTCGAAGTTGACCGGACGCCGACGAAAGGAGGAAGAGGCTGTACGGATGCAGCCGGAAGTGAGGGCGACCGGGTCGGAAGACGGAGGCATGACGCCGACAACTGTAGACCGAATCCCTCCCTCTCCGCCATTAAATTCTTGTCCTTGATTATAACGTGTGCTTCTCTATAGGCACGTATGTTCCATGGCCAAGTGTTCTTAGGAACTTCCATGTATCGCGGAAGGTCTGAATAATCAGACATTCCCTTAAGCTCTTTACGCGCCCATAGCTCAGCTGGATAGAGTGTCTGGCTACGAACCAGAAGGCCGGGGGTTCGAATCCCTCTGGGCGCACCAATAGCCCTACCTTTCCCATCTCTGCAACAGGCGATCTGTACAGGACTACTCTCATGACTCTGGTGGAGGTAACTATGCAAGAGGGGTTGTTTAAAGTGAGTTCTACTGCAAGGGGTGTTCTGTTCGCCCTGGCCATTGCTCTTCTGGTAACGGCATGTGGATCGAGGGTTGAGGTAAAAAAGGATGTGAAAAGGGAGGAGTTGCCCCTCTGGCGTGTGTTGCAACACAGAACACCGGGCTTAGGAAAGGTGCTTTACGAGGATAGATGGTTTTCCTATAAAGTGGATCTGGTCTATTTTACGGGTGGGCAGGTAAATGCCATGATTGCTTCGTGCCCGGTTGCAGAGGCGAAGTTCACCGTTATGGATAGGACGCATGGAGATGTAA
>JBHHTR010000242.1:0-2080 GCA_046753505.1 Thermodesulfobacteriota bacterium | reverse complement strand
CCACTACAGAGCATTAGCATTAGAAGATGGCGAAGATTTCGTATGGGTTTGGATTGGAACCCATGACGAATATGTTCGTTTGATCGTGAGGTAATTCCCCAAGGCCCCACTGCATGCTTTTGTTAAGCTGTTTTCAGCAAAATAGCTATTTTTTTCTAATCCATTGCCGTTGTTCCGATTCAGGTGCAACTAAAGTGGTCGGGAAAGTCAAACAGTTTTTTTGAGTTTGCTAAGTGGACTCTTTTCATCATGCGGCCTGCTTCAGTACAATCTCTCCAAAGTATATTTCTGTCGGATAGTTGTAAGCCAAGGAGTGGTGTTCTCTGCGATTATTATATCGATCAAAATATGCCCGCAAGCCTTCGCGGCAGTCTGCGACATTTCGATAGCCTTTCAAATACACTTCTTCTTGTTTCACCGTTCGCCACAGGCGCTCAACAAAGACATTGTCTAAGGCTCGGCCTTTCCCATCCATGCTGATCTTGATCTGGTTGGCCTTCAGGATGCCCGTAAATTCGTCATTCGTATACTGGCACCCCTGATCCGTATTGAATATTTCGGGTTGCCCCTAGGTCTCCAGGGCTTCCTGTAACGCCTCGATGCAAAAGCGCCGATCGAGCGTAGTGGAAAGTTTCCAGGACAGGACATAGCGGCTATACCAATCGATAATGGCCGTCAGGTACACAAAGCCCTTTGCTAAGCGTACATAGGTGATATCTGTGCTCCACCCCTGATTCGGATGGGTGATGGCCACCCCCCGGAGTAAGTACGGATATTTTTTGTGTCCGGGGTGCGCCACAGAGAGATTCGGCTTCGGATAAATGGCGGCAATCCCCATGAGGCGCATCAGGCGTCTCACTTTCTCCCGGCCCGCCACCAGCCCAAACCGCTTCGTCAGTGCCTTGCTCAGTCGGCGTGTGCCTCGGGTGGGATCCTCGGTGAAGAGTTCATCCAGTTTCGCCATGAGTCTCAAATCCCGCTCGGGCACCTCACGGGGCCGATAGTAGAACCGTCCCCGTGATATCGATAACAATTCGCACTGCCTCGTGAGCGAGAGCCCCACCTCCGGCTCCACCATGGTCTTCCTCACAGCAGGTGCAGTTTCTTTAAGCTTTTTTTTAGAAAATCGATCTCCATGCTTTGTTGGCCAATCCGTTGATGGAGGGTATCGCGTTCCTCCGTCAAGCTCTGGAGCGCGTCCTGGTCCGCCTTGTTGCCCCCAAACACTGCCAACGCCTTTTCCAGAAACTCCGTCTTCCAATTCCTGATCTGATTCGGATGCACCTCAAATTCGCTCGCTAACTCGGCCAGCGTCTTCATCTCTTTCAGGGCTTCCAGCACCACGCGCATTTTAAAACTGGCGTCATACTGTCTTCTCTTCCGTTTGGGCATCGTGGACTCCTTCTTGGTTTGGTGACCAATTGGATCCACTTATCTTATCCCAATGATTTGTTCAAATTCCCCCATCCATTATAACTATCACCGGCCCTGCTTCTTCCCAGAAATCCGGACAGATGCGAAGGGCAAACAGCGCAAGATCTATCGCTATGAGACGATGATGACCCCCTCTGACAAACTCAAATCGCTCCCGCAGGCCGCCACACGGTTGAAACCCGGCCTCACCTTTGAAATACTTGATGCCACCGCGCATCAGCTCAGTGATAACCAAGCGGCGGACCGGCTGCAGAAGGCCCGCCAGCATTTATTCACCACAATTCATGACCGGACTCGAAACACCGGATGACGGCCTCCCGGCTCTCCCTTAGTTCAGACTCATTTACGGATTGGAAAATACTGATTGCGTGAATGGCGAATATTGACGATAATCGACGTATCGGCCATAATCGTCTCAACAACCAGGAGGTATGCCGATGAGTAGCAGTCTCAACCTAACCTTAACCGATGAGCTTCGCGCCTTTATCGATCGAAACTGCGGAGACGGAACGCTCTACGCCACTCCGACCGAATTTATGCGGGATGTCTTGCGTGAGAAAAAACAGCGCCTTGAAGCTGCTGAATTACGCGCGGGGCTTCTGGAAGGATATCAAGATGCGATCGCCGGTCGGACCACGACGTTTTC
>JBHHTR010000241.1:0-2108 GCA_046753505.1 Thermodesulfobacteriota bacterium | reverse complement strand
TAATCGCTGAGTTCTGCCGCAGGTGGCAGGTGAGAGAACTGGCCATATTTGGCTCCGCCCTTGGGGGTAACTTCGGTCCTGATAGCGATGTAGATATACTTGTAGTGTTTTGTGATGACGCTATGTGGAGTGTTTTTGACCACATAAAGGCAGAGGAAGAACTGAAAGATATTCTTGGTCCTAAAGTGGACCTCGTGAAAAAGAGCGCAATCCGCAATCCTTTCCGCAGGCATCACATCCTCACAAATAAAGAGGTTGTCTATCCGGCCTGAGGAGCGCGCCCCTGCCTGTCTGTGGGATATAACTGAGGCGGCGCGCTCAATCGTTGAGCTCATCGCTGACCACCAGATAATGGGTTGTGCCTAAAAAATACATTAGCATCCCCTGTCACGCATTTTAATAATCACTCTTACTGTTGCGTGCCTTCTGCAATAATCTCCACATAGGGCGCATAAATAAATCTTCGGTTGCGGCGGCCACCGGTAATCTCACGAAGTATTCCCATTTTTTCAAACTGCGAGACCAGTTCATTAGCCCTTGGATAGCTCGTCTCAAGCAGTCTCTGTACGTCTCTCACCATAACCGTGGGTGACAAGAAGAGTTTGTCCAGAAGCACTACAGCCAAGGGGCTCAGTACCTTTGCCTTCAGTATACGTTCCCTATCGTTTTGCTGTAGTTCCATTATCCGACGGGAGGTCTCAGTCGCCTGGTCTGAAACCTCTGCCACGCCCCTAAGGAAAAAGCGCACCCATCCTTCGAAGTCACCATGATGGCGAACGGAGTTCAGGCGGTCGTAGTACTCCTGCCGGTTGCGCTTGAGGTAGTAACTTAAATACAAAAGCGGTCGGCCGAGTATCCCCTGCCAGCATAGATAAAATGTAATCAATAACCGCCCCACCCTGCCATTGCCGTCCAGGAACGGGTGTATGGTTTCGAACTGGTAATGTATGAGTGCGCATTTCACCAGCGGAGGCAACGGTGTCTTATCGTGGAAGAATTTTTCCAAACTTCCCATTGCGTTAAGCGACTCATGTGGAGGAGGGGGGATAAAGGTTGCATCATTTAACAGGTTCGTAGGGCCGATCCAATTCTGACTCTTCTTGAATTCGCCCGGGTTTCTTTCTCCGCCTCGCACGTCCTTCAGTAACACGCTGTGTATCTCCTTCAACAGCCTTAAAGACATGGGAAGACTTTTTATACGGTCGAGTCCGTAATTCATGGCCTGGATATAATTCACAACCTCTCTTGCGTTGTTTACGCCCTTTAGCGCCCTTTCTCCCGCCTCGAACTCCAGTACATCCACCAGCGATGCCTGCGTGCCTTCAATCTGGGAACTCAATAGCGCTTCTTTTTTTACGTACATGGCGACGAAGAGGTCGGGGTTGGGAAGGACGTAAGAGATACCATCAAGACGCGCAAGCGCCCTGTCGGCTTTGGACAGAAGAACCTGGTCCTCGTCTGTCAGTACGACTGGTGGCACCGGGGGCATGGGATTCGGTATAAAGGCTTTGTACCCATTCGGCTGGTTTATGAACCTTCCGCTTCGATTTTGCATGTGGTAAATACCCATCTAAGTATGTTTGTCGACTTTAATAAGCGACCTTTGATAAGCCCTTATTAAAGACATCTTTAATAAGATACTCCAAAACAGGTTCTTATTCAAGGGGCTTTTAGTAAGGGTATGGGTTTAATAGGTTGAGGTTAGTCTTGTGGACGGCCAGGTGTTTAGTGACGATGCGGATTGGACCTGAAGGCGGTTTGATAGAGATTTGGGGGCTACACGCCTTTACCTGCACGGGGTGTCGTAATGGCGGTGACTTACACGTCGAAACCTGGCATGAGCTACAGACTGTATACTTTTACTATACAGTCATCCCGGCTACTTCATGAATTTAACTGTAACACAGCGGGTCCTACTGTATAGTTTTTGTATACTAAAGAGTCACCAAGAGGGACTATTCACTGGATTTTGAGGTTTGTCGGTCAGCCATTTTCCCAATAAATACAACCAAATAGCACTTATCGGAAAAGTGGCCAACCGGCTCTGACGTACCTCTTAATCAGCGGGTCCGGGGTTCGAGCCCCCGGCGGCCCACCAGTAAAATCAA
>JBHHTR010000240.1:0-2163 GCA_046753505.1 Thermodesulfobacteriota bacterium | reverse complement strand
GTGGTTCAAGAAATCCTGGGTTTCCAATTCCTGCTTTGGCAACAATATGTGATGGATAATATGGTCCTGCTGCCATCCATCCAGGTCTAAAATCTATTGTGGCCATCAAGGGTTGCGGCTCGTTTTAGTTGGCTACAGAGCCCCTCATGAGTGCTCTTGCTTTCTCCTTTGAAGTAGGTGCTATAGATGAGAACTTCTGGGCCATCGCGTCCAAGTGACCGTAAATCAATCGTACATACCTTTTGTTCTCGAGATTTAGGATGAAAGCCATACCGACTCCATCCCTTTGTACCATCCGCTCCACATCTTTGTCTCCACGAATACGGCGTCCATATCTTCGTAGGCGGCGGAAATCTGTTTCCACAGGCACATTAGTCCTCGGTAGAAGCCTTTCGAGAGGTTTCCCCTTAACCTCTACCACCACATTCGGTGCGAATAGCTCATCTCTGCGCTTTTGAATTAGGTCCGCAACACTGCACAACGCTCTCTTGAGTGAGCGTTTGTGTGTGTTTGCTCCGATTTGAAGTGTGAACTCACGAATCTCAGCCAGTAATTCATCCAGTTTTTGCCTTCCGTTTTCCAGTTCATGGGTAGACATGTGTCGTTCTGTGCTCAATGGCACCGGTCCGTTACGATATCTCAACGCTTTTCGAATGCGTTCAAACCACTCCCATCTTTCTTCCAATGCCAGATATTGAGCATGAATCTGTCCCACCACCGCGGGAGGTGGTCGGAGGAGCCTCAAACTATTCTCAAGGTACGATAGTGCCGGAGAAGAGCGGTTCTTCCGAGCCTGACTGAGGATTATCCGCCTCAGAGGCCTACGGAGGGTCTCGCACCGACGATAGAAGTCCAACTCGGGTAGTGTGAAGGGATAGGCAAGACCGTTACCATCTTTTTTGTAATCAAGCAGGTATGCGGTCCATTTGAGAGCTTGCTCTTCTTCATCCGAACGGGAGCGGCTGAATAATCTCTTGCGAAGAGCCCGGAGTTTCTTCTTAACGCCCCTGTTATTCACCCGGACTCTGAAACTGGGATAGACGCCATTGAACAGTCGCTCCCCAATATTGCGCAGAAAATGGTAGTGGCAGGTTAAGATGTAAGTATCTGGGAAGACTTGTTTGAGGGCCGCTTCAATCCCGGTACCCATGTCCCGGATTGCCGCAAGGGGGTCAGCGAGGTGTTGGCGCAGGGATTCCAGGTGATGGGATACTGCTTCTGTGGTTTCTCCAGGGATAGAGGCAGCCAGCAATCGCACTTCGCTCCAGCCATCCTTCAGCAGGAGGACCGCAGGAGTCCCCTTGGTAGTGGTGGAATCGACGTGTAGGACATACCCCCCCCCCTGTTGTTGCAACATCCGGGCCATCAATGGTAGACCCTCCAAATGAACTGCGACTGAATATTCAAGGAACCTTCCACAAAGCCTATTTATTGAACGATAGGGGACCAAAACTCCCCGCTCACTAAGACCTTTTTGTATTTCGCTAACCTGTTTGTGTTCTAAAAAGCGGAGTCTTCCTACTTCTGCAATGAGGTCAAAGGCGTAGCGTGATTTCGGGGGTGTCAAAGTGCGCTTTGGAGTGAAAATCTGATCCCTGTGGTCGCGACAGTGAAGGGTCACTTCGGTTACCTCCACTTTACCTGAAAGGGTGACGATGGTGCGGCTTCTCGTCTTACGGACACCGAGGAGTTCCTTGCATACGGGACACTCTTTTTCGTCGGGTACGACCCGCAGCTTCTCCTGTTTAACCGAGACGGAGCACGAGACTCTTCTGGGGGGGGGTGTAAACCAGACTCACCTCGTTCAGGGCACCCGGAGGGACCGGAATGTTCAGCTTCTCAAGCAGGTCCCGGACCTCTGGCTCTGAAAGTTCCGAGGCCATCAAACCCTGGGCCAACTGCCCTGCGAGCTTCGGATCGAGGGAGATTTCTCGCGCTTGGGGAGATTTACCCATGTACTTGAGGACCCTCTGGCGGACCTTGCCTCCCTCCCAGTAATTCTCTACGAGATAATAGTAGTCCTGCATTTCGCCCGACTTCAGTCTCCGACTCTTCTTACGAACAAAGCTCATGATGCCCATAATGGGCACCAAGTAAATAAGGGTTTCTACCGACGATAGACATCTGGCATCAAATGGGCACTGTGTATGGCTTACAACCCTA
>JBHHTR010000239.1:0-2254 GCA_046753505.1 Thermodesulfobacteriota bacterium | reverse complement strand
GCATACTTGAATGGGAGTACCCCTTGTGACATAATGCTTTCACCTCCTTGGTGATGATTTTTGATGGTGGATTAGGGTTTACAGGGTAAGGGAGAAACCGTTCTAAAGATAGCGTGGACGGCTCTGGATTCTCTTGGCGACTACAGAAAGGCGTGCCTCTGCTGTGGCTAAAGTTTTCTCCTTGACTTGGATATAGGGCTGTGCAAAAATTGTTTTCATTAAGGGCCCATAGCTCAGTTGGAAGAGCCACCGGCTCATAACCGGTCGGTCCCTGGTTCGAGCCCAGGTGGGCCCACCAATAAAATACTTGGAGATCAATACCCTTTGCATACACAACTTGCCCTCCTAGAAACAGTACAAAAGATAGACATTGCAATAGAGAGCATCGAGAAGGAACGGGCGCGATACCCTGAGGAGAAGGAGCGGCTGGATGAAGCAATGGCCGCTCTTAAAGCTGAGTTGGAGCTGCTTGAAGAGGCCAATACTGAGCTCGTCGATAAAAAGCAGCAACTCGATGGGGACATCGCTAACTGGGCAAACAAGATAAACAGGCACGAGGAACGTCTTAAATCAATCTCCAACGACAAGCAACTCAAGGCGGTCAATAAGGAGAAAAATACCGCTACAAAGAAGAAGGTTGAGATTGGCAGAGAGATTGCCAGTATGGAGAGGCTTGTTGCAGCGAAAGAGGCCGAGCTGGAGATTGTCAGGGGGAAGTTGCAGGAGAAGCAGGATGAGCATGAAACCCTTGACTTGGAGATTAATGATAAGAGTGGGGAGTGGACAAAACGCCTCGAAGAAAAGAAGAGTGAGAGAGAGGAATTTGCTGGAAAGATCTCTCCAGCGATACTTAGAAGATACGAACTTATAAGGCAGAAGCGGCAAGGAATAGGCATTGTCCTTGCCAGCAATGACACCTGTCAGGGGTGTCACATGAATATCCCGCCACAACTCTACATACAGCTGATCCAGGGAACGCACGATGAACTCATCGTATGTCCCCATTGCCATCGCATTCTCTTCCACAACAGTGAACAGTAACAAAAGGGGCTCCCGTTGCGGGTGAAGGATGACGTAAGACTCCGGTTTCTACGAGAGCTCTCTACTAGCCTCGATGTGGAAAAGGCGACCTCGCGGGTCGGCATATCGAAATCCCAGGCAAAAGCAATCCTGAATAAAGTAGCCACACTCTTCGGGGGGGGAGATGTGTCCGATGGGGGCGATAACGGTGTTCATCGTGTTGCCAGAGAGGGGGCAGACGTTTTGCACCTTTACACCGATGGCGCATCGAGGGGCAATCCAGGGCAGGCCGGCGCAGGGGTCGTCATCATCAATGGAGCGGGAGATGTGGTGAAGCGCCTTGGAAAATATCTCGGCGTTACCACGAACAACGTTGCAGAGTATGAGGCGCTCATACTTGGGCTGGAGAGCGCCTCGGAGATGGGGGGACGGAAGATTGCCATCTTTGCCGACTCTGAGTTGATGGTGAAGCAGGTTAAGGGGGAGTACAGAGTGAAGAACAGTGGACTCCTGCCCCTCTATCGGAAAGTCTCTGCCCTCTTGAAGCATTTTGAAAAGTATAAGATTACCCATGTCGTGAGGAGTAAGAACAGCGCTGCCGATGAGCTTGCCAACATTGCGATAGATAAGGCTCCGTTACGACAGGGAATGCGAAAGAGATAGCGGTTGAAGATGGAGTGCATCTTACGATAATATAGCTGTGTGCCAAAGGATGGCGGCGGCCGCCCCTCTCCTGACTGGAGTGGGGAGGAAAGTCCGGACCCCGCAGGGCAAGAAGGTCGTTAACGGCGACCGTTCCGACTAACCGTTGGAACAGGGAAAGGGCCACAGAAAAGATACCGCCCTTCGACAGGCTTTGCTTGCCGAGGGGTAAGGGTGAAAAGGTGGGGTAAGAGCCCACCAGTTCCACGGGTGACCGTGGAAGCTTGGTAACCCCCTTCCGGGGCAAGGCCTAATAGGTTTCACAGATAAGGGTTGTCCGCCCTTTTCCCCATCTTGATGGGGAGGTGAAACGGGTTGGCCGCTCGACCCTGATGGCAACGTCAGGGCTAGATAAATGGTCGCCATCCCACTCCGGAACCTCCAGAGTGGGAGACAGAATCCGGCTTATACCATCCTTTGGCATTTTCATAGCTGCTCTGCTCAATACCCTATAGCCTGAAGGGCGGAGTCAATAAACCGTTTCGCAGCGCTCTAATCAAACCATACAATGTAATCCGATAATCATCATTCC
>JBHHTR010000238.1:0-2304 GCA_046753505.1 Thermodesulfobacteriota bacterium | reverse complement strand
GCCAAGCTCGAACAAACGCCTTGGTGGATTCAAGATCAAGCTAGGGCGCGAGCACATTTGTGAATAATGTGGGTTAGAGGGTATCGAGGAGGGCAACCAGCGCCCTTGCATGTCCCTTCTCTTCCTCGACCAGACTCTGGTACATCTGCCGGCCATCCTCTGTCTCAGCCTTTCCAGCCAGCCCTTCAAAGAACTTGGCGGCATACCTTTCAGCCTGTACTGCAAGGAGGATCGCCTTGCGCACACTATCGATACTATGGACAAGCTTCTCCATATCAATATTCATCGCAAAGATCTTGGGGTTAGTTGTATGGTCGACATGCTCCTCCATGTCAATCTCCTCTTCGGTGATCAGATCGCCAAAACCAACTTCAGGATAGAACTTTTCCTCGATGATCTTCATGTGTCGCGACTCCTCTTCTGCGAGCCGCTCAAAGGTCGCCTTCACCACCTTGTCGTCTGTTTTCTTCGCCATGTTCTTATAAAAGGCGTATCCGTTTTCCTCTATCAGGGTGGCGATCTTTACCGCCTCCTTCTCCTCCATGTGTTCAAACATTGTATATCGCTCCTTTCATCATTGCTACATAGAGTAGCAAAAGGGCCGGTCACATTCAAGGCAAATATATTTGTTGAAATAGATGAGAGAATAGTGTTAGGTATAGGGTAATTCAGAATAGTGGGTCTTGGTTCAAAACAGGCGAGAATAGAGCATAAGGAGCAACAATGGGTCTTCTTGATGGAAAGAAAGCAGTTATTTTCGGCGTTGCCAACGAGCGCAGCATAGCGTGGGCGATTGCACAGGAACTCCACAGAGAGGGAGCGGAGCTGGCCTTCACCTATGCAGGCGCAGCATTCGAGGGCAGGGTACGCCCCCTTGCGGAGAGCCTTGGCTCACAACTCGTTCTTCCCTGTGACGTTACCAGGGATGAGGATATCGATTCAGTCTTTAACGCACTTGGCGAGGCGTGGGGGGGGCTTAACATCCTCATCCACTCCGTTGCCTTTGCAAACAAGGATGAACTCAAGGGGCGTTTTGTCGATACCTCACGGGCAGGCTTCTCACTAGCCATGGATATCAGCGCCTACTCACTCGTTGCCCTTGCCAGGGGCGCAGCGCAGCTCATGGAGGGGAGGGGTGGAAGCATTACCACCATGACATACTACGGCAGCGAGAAGGTTATTCCCAACTATAACGTCATGGGAGTGGCAAAAGCTGCCCTCGAATCGACCGTTAGATACCTCTCAGCCGATATCGGCGGCGACAATATACGGGTCAACGCCATCTCCGCCGGTCCCATCAAAACACTGGCAGCCATGGGTATTTCGGGCTTCAGGGATATGCTCAATCACGTAGAGGGGAAGGCCCCCTTAAAAAGGAACGTCACAACTGAAGACGTGGCACGGACCGCCCTCTACCTCTCCAGCGACCTCTCCAGCGGAGTAACTGGAGAGATCATTTACGTTGATGCTGGATACAACACAATAGGAATGTAAAGATGAGCGATATTATTATTTCAGAGAGGACTATTTGTCACGGGAAGCCGGTAATCAAGGGTACGAGGATTATGGTAGCAAACATCCTGAGCCTCTACCTGGGCGGCTTCAGAGAGGACAAGATCGTAGATTACTACCCTGAATTATCGAAGGAGGACGTCAAGGCGACTATCGACTACGCGAAAACCCTCATCCCCGAAGATGAGCTGGAGAATGGGGGGACCAACAATGGATGAACTTGTACTGACATTTATCACCGACCAGAACATTTCACCCCAGACCACCGCCTACCTAAAAGAGCTTGGTCTCGACGTAGTCGGCATGAGGGACTTGGAGCTTCCCGATTTTAACGACATGACCCTCTATAAACGTGCCCAGGAGATGGGACGTGTCCTCATCACATACGATGTTGACGCCGCCTCATATCTTTGCGTAAAGCGGGATCTGCCCGGCGTTATTCTCATCAGGGTTCAGCCCCAGATCCAGGAGATGCTCCACCCGGCTTTGAAGATATTTTTTGAAAAAGTCGATCATGAAGAGCTCTCAGGGAGCATGGCTGTTGTCAACAACCAGAATTACAAGATACTGACAGGCGACGAGGACGTTGCCAAACAGAAAAACTAGCCCACTCACCGAGTGTTACGGAGCCACTTTTGATGGCAGTAAATATTCGCCCTCCTGCATAAGAACAGGAGGGCGTTTTTGTGTCTAACGTAATAGCCTGCTTTATTCATTAAGCGCCCATGAGTCATGAAGAGTAAGCGTCAAATTAACCCCACCGTATCGAAGTTGAGGTTATTGATGTAATCC
>JBHHTR010000237.1:0-2348 GCA_046753505.1 Thermodesulfobacteriota bacterium | reverse complement strand
TTTTCATGAGACTCTCCCTGGAAAAATTTGAACACTACGACATCGTGTTGGATTCGGGAAACCGTTCCCCGGCGAACCCGGCACCCGCTTTGATACTTTCGGAGACAATATTCTGTCACTCCTCTTCATGTTACTAAAGGAGCCGGTTCAGTGCAAATTTCGTGCAGGGAGAGCTTTTTGAGCTGTGGCCGATTTTGCGCCATGCATCACGAGAAATTTCTTTCAAGCCAGGTTCAGATGTCCGAATTTTGGGTCAGAGCCGAACGAAAAAGAGTTCCAGGGCTGTATTTACAAACTTTCCGGCCATTTTGAAGACACCAACCCGGTGATTTGGTTGGGGTTGTCCGTTTTTTTCTCCTCAAGCCGCCTTGGCGAGCCGAGGAATTGATTTCACGAGACTTCGCATCACCTCCTTTCTACCTGCCTTGACGTGACCCAAGGCCATGGAAAGCATTATGATCAGAGCAACTCCCACTCGCAGCCCCATCTTCTTAAGGCCACGGATCGTATGGTTCTCGAATCCAAAACTCACATCCAACCGGCTGTTCACTCGCTCTACCGACGTACGCAAGCGATAATGACGTCTCCACTTATAACTGGATCGGGCAATGGGCGTGAACAACCGGCGGTTAATAGAAAGAGGAATCCGGATGCTTTTGTTGCAATGCTCACATCCCGACATCCCCTGACACGTCATCCCGTAGGCTTTCACTGGACAGGTATATTTCAACGTCTTGCGATCCTTCTCGAATCCACTAAAACTCATGCTTTGAAGATGTTGAGTCGCGGAACACACGCAGTAGATACCGCCCCGATAATCATAGACAATGTTGTCCGAATGATACGGGTTCAGTTGCCGTGTCACAGGTTGACCTTCCACGCGATCCATTTCATCGCCTTTGGAATTCCAGCAATTGCGAATGTCGATCACCGGTTTGATATCGTACTTGTCGTAAAGAGCCTGGATTATTTTTCTATCATCATAACCCCGATCCCCATAGAGCTCCTTACAACGCGATCCCACCTTCGGATGCGTCTCCCGGTGTTTCTCTATCAACGGCATCACTTGCTTTACTTCCGACGCGGAGGCTCGGGTCACATCGAATCCCAATGGAAGTTCATATTGCGCATCCACCAACAAATGCAGTTTGTATCCAAACCAACTCTTCACTTTCTTCCAGACTGATCCATCCTTTCTTTTACCTTTGTATTCGTGTTTGCCCCAATCCGCTTCCATTTCACGACGTCCATCTTGTTCCTCGTGAAGACTCGGCTTACCCGCTGATTGTATCGCTTTCCCGTCAATTGCTACCCGTTCACCGAAATCAGGAAGAAGTTGACCGAGCTCTTCCACCAACTCATGAAACATGGCTTCGATCTCGTCAGTAAATGTCAGTAAATTCTTCAGAAAATGCGTGAATGCCGCCGCCGAGGGTACTGCAGCGGATCCCAGAAATGGATCGAAACCGCACAACTGGCGCAACTCCCCGTTTCTCTCCAACTCGCGACGCAAGGACTCAATGGAACCGTGTTGATAAACAACACCGGCAAGCATCGCATTCCACATACAGCGAACGGGATAATCGTTGCGTCCACGCCCGCGGTGGCCTTCGAGTTTCCGCATCAAGGATTCATCAGGAATCGTTTCTATCACCAACTCAAGTCGATGCAGGTCGGATTTTGCTTCGACGTCTTGCCAACTGAATAAATATCGTTTAACCTTTGCCATAGTGCTCCTTTCTGTTGTATCTAACTACGATTAAGGCAAATTAATCGCTAAGGAGCACTATTTTTTTGAAGTGAAAAGCCCTGGGGTGAATTTTTGAACGACAGAGAAGTCTAAGTTTGTCACCCCATCGATAATTAGGAGAAATTGGCAGAGAGAGCCAGGGTAAAATCAACGAAATCTCAGTGTTTACAGCTAGTTAATATCCGTGGTTTTTCGCGAATCAATGATGCCCTCTCAAAACGCGAGTTGATTTACCGGGGGAAATTTTTTGAGGCATCATCGTCAAACCGCACCACGCGTTCCTTTCGGAACAGCTCAATTAGCTCGCAAATAAGCGTTTTTTCTTTTCTCGCCTGAGTGATTGTTCCAATCGGTTCGATCGCGTCGGATATTTTCGATCACCTGCTCTCGGGTGTAATTTCTTCGGATCAGCGCCAGAGCGTAGGCGAAATCAGTCACAGATTCGTTTCCACGATCATAGTAGCTTCTTCTGATGACGCCAGATCGCTGTACCGGACACACATCTCTACGCTGAAGCGCTTGGTTTTTTGGTGAATCGATTTTATATGGTATTCGCGCAGCATGCCGCCAATCCACCCAGATCAGTTTTGACAGTGGG
>JBHHTR010000236.1:0-2382 GCA_046753505.1 Thermodesulfobacteriota bacterium | reverse complement strand
AAAAAAGTAAATGACGGAGGAATTCTTAGACGTAATTCAAGCCGAAAGTGGAGTTTCGGCGCATTTAACGATATCGGAGGATAGCAATTTTTTTAGTCCTACTCTTTCCAAAAGTTCGATTTGTGTATCAGTAACACGAGTCATACTGAACTTGGATAAATGCATGTTTTGGACTTCAATTTGGTCAATTTGGCAATCGGAAAGCTCTTTGTACAGTCGTTCGTGGGAGATAACCTCCTTCGTCAGGTCACCCTCTTGTTCGTGCAGACGCATGGTAAGCGTCCTGTTTATCAAATGGGATAGCACACAACAAGTATAGTGTGCTTTCACATGATCCTCCGTCCATACGTGTACGGGCTTTACTCTTATGAATGACTTCATATCGCGGAAGGCCGATTCAATCACCACCTTTTCACGATACGGCATGATCGCTTCTTCAGCAGAGACCTTGTAGCTATTTTGGGCACGTTCAGTGTGGTTGGTAACCAGCAGCCAGAATCCATCAAGCTTTTCTGTCGTGCGCTTTGCTTGTTTATCAATGGTAACAACTGCCTCATAGGTTCGAATAGCAGGCTTATCTGCCTTTTGTTCCACATGAATCAAACTCAACTCGACATCAACAAAAGTATTTAGCTTCATTCTTTTCAATCGTTGTGTGAACTTCTCTCTGGTCGCCTTGAGTTGTCGAGATCGCTTTGCAGTTCGCAAATCTGAGTTAAGCTCTCGCACAAAGGCAGTAAAATCAGCAATAGCCTGCCTTCTGGCTTTGCGCTGGTCTTTGAACAGTTGCGGATTAAGGCAGAGGATATAGCGGCGTTTGTTCTTGATAGGAAGTTCCCGGTAATAAGTGTTCTTGTTCAGCTTTGTAAACTCAGATAGCTCATCGGCTTGCTTGTCTATACGCTCTTTGTCCAGATGAGAAAACATCGTGAAATCCAGGCCCGTTATCCCTTCCAGTTGGTTTTTATCCATTGCTGAAATATACTTTATTCCCTCATTTTCAAGGAGAACCAGATTATCTTCTGAGACCATACCTCGATCAAAAACCAAGGTGGTTTTCTCTAATTTAAATCGCATAGAGAGGCGATCAGTCAGCCATGTGAGGGTTGTTACATCAGCCGTGCTGCCTGGCAGCACCTCCCAATAAAATGGCAGGCCGTCACGGTTGACCACCAACGCCAGGACTACGTGGTTATGGTACCCCTCTTTGCAATGCCCCCAATGCATCAAGACGCAATGAGAGCCTGTGAACGTGGTGCTGGATAAGTCATAGAAGATTGAGTTCAGACTCTCTGGCTGACGATGCATCATTTGGGCATGCAGGTGTTTGCAAATGGCATCTTTGTGCTGTTCTATAACCGTTAGCTCACGAAAGATACGGGAGCTGTTCACGCTTTGGGTGCTCACCTGAAGCAACCAGGGCAAAGCAGTACTTTGATACCAACGCGGAGTTTGAGACTTGGTTGCCGGATCAACGCAACGGTTGACGGTGAGGATCCTTGCGATTGTTGCAACCCCTATGTCTCGGTTACCTCGTGGTGAAAAGGCATCATCGAGTTGCCAATAGTCCCAACATGCGTTAGCAGTGGCCACATCAAGGTAAGCGTAGTGCCGGACGACCGAAAGGTCATCAAGCGAAGTCAGGATCATGGATGGTTTTTTTATCGCCCGCAAAAAACAGCGCCACCTTTGGGCTTCGTCATCGGAAAGTTTACCCAGCTTAAGAATGATTTCTTTACGGTTTTTTCCCTGCTCTCGGTATGCGCGAGCCAAACTGTAGGAGCGATAGCTTTTCCCCTTGTGCTGGCTGGCGCGCCAATGGAGGTGAAGAGTTGTTAAATCCACAAAATCCTCTTAGACGTAACGGTATTTTGCTAACTATATAGAAACGTTTAAATAAATGCAAGTATATATCAATATTCTTAGACGTAACTCCTGAAGGTAAAAGATGACTTATTTAATGAATTCAATGGGTTATGGTGATTTAGGTGGAGTTAAGTGGTAAAGTCAGGTTATATGAAGACTTTCTGACATAAGTAACAATATTATGTCATAAACATAGATGGTTTTTGACATAAGTTTTTTTAGTCTTTAATGTTTCCTTGAATTAAGTGCTGTGAGGGGGCAAGCGCGTGAACATTGATGATTTCATTTCAGGTAAAAATAAGCAGCAATATGAATACAAAAGCTTTAGCCCAAGCACGATTAACCATGCTTGGGAAATCTCTGATAGTGAAGTCCAGACTTTGCTTAGCGATGCCGATAGAGCCTTGGGCGAGTTAAATGCTTTTTCTCAGCTTATTCCTGATGTGGACTTCTTTATTCAGATGCACATTGCAAAGGAAGCGACGCAATCCAGTCGGATCGAAGGCACACGTACCA
>JBHHTR010000235.1:0-2409 GCA_046753505.1 Thermodesulfobacteriota bacterium | reverse complement strand
TCCCCCCCGGCAGAAAAAGTGGCAGAGTTTGAGGAGATAGAAGCGCGGCTGATGAGGCTTCTGGCAACCTATGAGGAGGGGAAGATCATCACAGAGGGGGTGCGGGTGGTAATTCTTGGCCGCCCCAACGTCGGAAAATCGACCCTCTTAAACCTCCTCCTCAGGGAAGAGCGGGCGATTGTCACCCATATTCCCGGAACGACAAGGGATGTCATTGAAGAGGTCGTCAATATCAGGGGGGTGCCGGTACGGTTGATGGATACGGCAGGTCTCAGAGAGGGGGCCGACGCTGTAGAGGCCATCGGACTCCGGTTTGCTCAGGAACGGCTCAAGGATGCTCACCTCGTCCTCTACGTTACCGATTTTTCATCCTCCTCTGAGGAGGACGCAGCGCACCTCTCGACGGTCGGCGGTAAAAACGGTGGCAAGAAGGTTATCGTTGTCATCAATAAGACCGACCTTGCGACAGATGAGGAGGTTGAAAAAGCCTCCGCCCTCTTTGGCGAGTGGCGCACCATACCAATCTCCGCCCTTCAGGAGCGTGGAGTCGATGAGTTGGAGGGGGCCATCTTCGAGGAGGCTACCGGCCATTCACCAAAACATGGCGCGGCAATTGATGGTGGCGGCGATGACCTAGTCATTACCAGCGTCCGTCACAAGATAGCCCTCGAAGGCGCCTGTGAGTCGGTGAAGAGGGGGAAGGCGGCCCTTGCTGAGGGGCTCTCCGGTGAGTTTCTTGCCCTCGAAGTTCGGGGCGCCATTGAAAAGGTGGGAGAGATAACGGGTGAGGTAACCAGCGACGACATCCTGGAGGAGATCTTCAGCCACTTCTGCATAGGAAAGTAGCCTCTGCCCCCTCTCTCTTGAAACGGGACTCGACTCTTCGACGCTTTACGGCGGGCTACCTGGTAAAAGCACCAATTATCATACTAAGGAAACCTGTCACTGCGGCGTCATCGCTCTTGCACCCCGTCTTTTCCCACGTATCCTTTTCAAGAGACATGGAACGCTCCTCTCCCTTCTTGGTGAGAACGACAACGTACGTATTTTTCATGAAGGTATGCTCGTTACACGCCTTGAAGACGACGCCCTTGTCGATCTTGGGCAGCACCTCCTCAATGCGCTCCTTCACCTCTTTTACAAAATCGGTCGGTACTGCTTCTTGCTCATCCAGATCCATTAGTCCACTCCTTTAGTTTATCAATTGACGAGACGCCATAACTACAGGCTGCTCAATAAGCGCTGATTCCCTACTGAGGAAGGCCCTCTTGCCAGTATCTCTCTGCCTCCGCGACATCCTCTCTGCTCCCGATGATGAGGGGCACCCGCTGGTGAAGCTCATCGGGAACGATATCAAGTATCCTTGTTTCGCCTGTTGTTGCCGCCCCTCCAGCCTGTTCCGCGAGGAATGCAAGTGGGTTGGCCTCGTAGAGGAGGCGTAGTTTGCCCTTCTCCGCCTTCCTGTCCCGTGGGTAGAGGAAGACGCCCCCCTTCATAAGATTACGATGAAAATCGGCCACCAACGAACCGATATAGCGGCCCGTCACCTTCTCTTTTCCGCCCCGCTCCTTGAGCATATCGATATAGTTGGCCGTTCCGGGATACCAGTGGCGGTCGTTCCCCTCGTTTATGCTGTAGATGCTCCCCTTCGGCGGGGTCTTGATGTTCTCGTGGGAGAGGATAAAGCTTCCGATACTCTGGTCGAGTGTAAAGCCGTGAACGCCGTTGCCGGTTGAATAGATGAGCATGGTGCTGGAACCGTAGAGGAAGTAGCCCGCGCACACCTGCTCCGAGCCGGCCTGGAAGAAGTCTTCTGCGGTTGTCGCCGTCCCCCTCTCTTTCTTACGAAGGATCGAGAAGATGGTTCCTATGCTGATATTGACGTCGATATTGGAGGAACCGTCGAGAGGGTCGAAGGTCATGAGGTAGTTGCCCCTGGGATATTCATCGGGCACCTCATAGATATCATCCATCTCTTCCGAGGCCATCGCCGCAAGATGGCCGCCGTGCTCCATGGCGTTGAGGATGACTGCATTGGTATACTCATCGAGCTTTTGCACCTCCTCACCCTGAACGTTCGAGTAGCCAGCTGCGCCAAGTATATTGATGAGACCCGCCTTGTTCACCTCACGGGACATGAGTTTTGCCGCCCTTGCCAGATCGGCGAGAAGATCGGTGAAGTTTCCCGACGCTTCGGGGTGTTTCCTTTGCTCCTGTAGAACAAATTTTGTCAGGGTCATACCTAACGGCATGGGGCACCTCCTTGGTTGATGGCGTAGCATCAAATCCGATCTGCCGCGTCGCAAATATACTTAGCCAGCCCACAGCTTATTACTAGACCATCCTGGTTAGTGGATACCTAAATCCTGCAAGCGAGCTCGCTCAGATTGCATAAATAGAGAGAAAAAG
>JBHHTR010000234.1:0-2424 GCA_046753505.1 Thermodesulfobacteriota bacterium | reverse complement strand
TTGGCGTCTTGTGCTGACGCCCTTCCAGCTCTCTCAGGCTATGTCGGCCCTTCAGGAAGATGCGCATACTGACCTCGCCGTTGATGGCCATGCCGTTAATGGCCTGGAACATCTTTATGGCATCTCGCGTCTCTTCATTCAGCTCACCATTGACTTCAGATTCGTAAAGGCCTAACTTCTTCATGAGCACCTGGAGTTCTTCAACACGATCCTTGTTGTTGAGTCTGCCCCACCACGCCTTTGTAGGCTTGTACATTGTCGGTACGTTCACATCTAGTCCGAGACAGTCCCAGTACTGAACCTTCGTAAGCTTGCCTATCAGTTCGATGATGCTCAACTCGACAAGGGTCCTGATGGCCTGTTGCTGCCCCTCGCTCTTATCTAGGCTGAGATTGAATGATATGCCCGATGAGTTTATGCGCCCCCCCAGATCGCCGTCTTTGCCCTGTCTGACTACGGCAATGGAGTTCTTGGCGGTCATGCCGGGGATGAGGAGGTTGCTCTTGACCTCGAAGAGGTTGAGGTCCATGGCTACTACGGAGACAAGCTGGTCGCTTGAATACCCTACATCGGCCCACGACTTGCCAAGCGCCAGCCCCTGTCGGCCTCTCAGCACACGATCATCAAGTTGAGAGATAGAGCCTACGATGTAATATTCGGGGCTTATGTAGTGCTTCGCTGTATGTTTCCCATGAAGCATGGCAAGGTCGGGGATGGAGCTCTTGTATCCGACATATCGTACCGCGCCGCTGGTAGTGGCAATCCCGGACATGGCAGAGATAAGCATGTCCGTTCCGCCTCCGCCCAGCTTCCCGCCATTCGCCTTGTCTTTTATGTCCTGGGATGAGAGATATATGACGTCATGGCGCTCCCTGCCCAAAAGGTCGTCCATACAGCTGAGGGATTCAGAAAAGCTGGTGATGGTCTTGGCAGGTATTGACTTGGGCATTGCCTCATACTGAGCCTTCTCCGTCGATATTACACCCATACACGATGAGAGCAGCACCGAGGCCAGGAGAAGTAATATAAGGCGAATAGGTCTCATTTTACCTGCACGTGTTATTTGCATTTATAATATCACCATCAATTATTACCGTGTGGTCTCTCAATGTATTGCCTACAGACCATTCGGTACTGTCGATATTACCGACATTCACACTGCCGCAACTGAAGTTGTAGGCGTCGGCGTTGAGGTCGGTGGTTTTATCGGTAAGAAATATACTTCTGGGACTATGGGAGAGGTATCCCCTTGCCTTGAACTTTTGCAGTTTAGTATTTGCTCTATTGTTAACGTAGGAGGAGCCTGTGCTGGCGGCAAAAGCGGCACATTGAAGTGGAAGGAGAGAACTAATGAGGATAGTGAAGAGTATTTTTTTCATGTCATTTTATCCATTTCAAAAGAGTAGAAACCTTTTTTATGCACCTTAGCCGTCAAGACCCAACTCTAGTCGCCTACCACACCGATTCTGATCTTTGCCTCGGCGCCACTTCCATCGGCTGTATTCATAATGGTGCCCGTTGAGACTGTAACTGAGATATCACCGGTAACGTCACCATCCAGTACGGAACCTATCGCCACCGACGCCGTGCTGTCGGTGCCGGTTGCAGAGGTAGAGATATCACCGGTCATAATATCGACCTCCAGATTTCCCGTTATCGAAGGGCCGCCGTCGGCCATGAGAGGCGAACCCATAAAGAGCAGTAGTGCCAGGATTGCTATGCTGTATAATTTACCCATGATACTCCTTCTTGCTTCATTAAAGGGCGCTGCTTGACTGCCGCTTCTCTTTTCAACTAAAGTCAGTAACCGTTGCGCCGCCCGAACATATCTTCCCGTAAAAAACCTTTAAACAACTTTGGGGAAGGTCTGATTAATTCGGACCTTCCGCGATACATGGAAGTATCGCCATTCTCAGTGGCGATAAGCCATTGAAAATGTGAGAAAAATAAAATCGCACTTTTATTTTTCGTCCTCTGAATAGTTCATGGATGAATTATTCAGAGGTTCATTAGGGAAGGAAGGTTGTGTGAGGCATACCCCGGAAGGGTATGCCTCACACAAAAGGTACATCCTTAGTCGCCTATTGAACCGAGGTTAACGGTCGCCTCGCTTTCTGTTCCGCTCGCGCTGTTCGTGATATCGTTTGTGGCCACAGTGCTCTCGACCTCAGCATTGACCTCTCCTGCCAGCACGGAGCCGGCATTAATCTCGGCCTCTGATTCAGTGCCGAGGGCAGAGTTGTCGATATCATTTGTCGTAATATTGGCTTCTATTTCGTCATTCACAACCGGGCCTTCCGCCATAGCAACCTGACCGGAAAATACGAGTGCGGCTACAAAAAAACCTATTCCCAAAAATTTACGCATAGTTAGAGTCTCCTCAGAAAGTCATAACATGCTGAAAGATATAGACTAAAGGGGTGT
>JBHHTR010000233.1:0-2505 GCA_046753505.1 Thermodesulfobacteriota bacterium | reverse complement strand
ATTTTCAGCATATTAGACTTCCTAAAATATGCTGTCCGGCAAATGCCGATTATTAAATCGCGATAAGAACTTTGTAGGCTAGAGGTGTCCCATTTTTAGAGGGGAATAGAACCTTTATAGCCATTTTAAGGGCTGTTTTATGCTGTCCGGGCAA
Source organism: Thermodesulfobacteriota bacterium (assembly GCA_046753505.1). Classification (GTDB taxonomy): domain Bacteria; phylum Desulfobacterota; class GWC2-55-46; order S146-70; family JAUXIU01; genus JBHHTR01. The sequence goes on along the minus strand of JBHHTR010000233.1, from coordinate 2,351 downwards.
TCAACTAAGCAGATTGGTTCCTTATCTTCCGGTTTTTTAACCGGACACTACTGAGTTTGTATGACTGTGCATGAGAATCAGCTATTTCCCGTATCGTTATGTGGAGAATAGAGTCCGATGGCTTCTGTAACACCCTACCCCTCTCCCCCAAGGGGAGAGGGGTAGGGTGAGGGGGAATAAATTACGCCCTCCTCAGCTACAGACGCCGCACCTGAAACAGCGTCCCACATCGCAGGGTGGCGTCACCTGCCCCTTTAAGGCCCGCTCATACTCTTTCCAGAGGTACTCCTTCGTTATCCCCTGGTCGAGGATGTCCCACGGCAGTATCTCGTCGTAGCTGCGTTCACGGTAGACATACCGGTCAGGATCGGCGACACTCTTCAGCAGTTGGCCCGCACTCCTGCCCACGTTCCGGTCGATGGCCGAAGCAACCCTTCTGTCGCCCCGTGAAAGTATGGTCTGTAGATATCCCATTCGCGGTGAGTAGCACTTGACCTGGACCCCCTTCATCGAGCCGCACCCCTTCTTAATGGCCGAGAGCTTCCCCTCCAACATCTTCATATGCTCGTAGGGGGCCCACTGGAAGGGCGTCCACGACTTAGGGATGAATGGGTTCACGCTGATGGATATATCTCCCCCCTGCTTGAGGGTTGTACGAACCCGCCGTGTGAGGTCGATGATGGCCTCAACATCCTCCGGCCCCTCTGTCGGAAGTCCCACAAGGAAGTAGAGCTTCATATTTGCAAAACCTGCCTCTTTCACACGGGCGACGGTCTTCATGATCTCCGCGTCACTGATCCCCTTGTTGATGACATCCCTCAGCCGCTGGGAACCGGCCTCGGGGGCGATGGTAATTGTCCTGTATCCGCCAACCTTGAGAAGGTCGAGAAGCTCTCCGTCGAGGACGTCCATTCTCAGCGATGAGAGGGTGATCCTGTTCCCCCCGTCGATTACCGACCGGACAAGCTCCTTCAGCTCCCCATACTCTGAAACGGCTGGTCCCACAAGGCCAACCTTGCCCGTGATTGCCCCTCCACTGGCGATGCTCTCCTTGACCGCTCCGATATTCCGTTCTCTCATGGGGAGGTAGATAAATCCCGCCGCGCAGAAACGGCACCCCCTTCCACACCCCCTTTCGACCTCAATGAGAAAGGTGTGGCCAAACTCGGTAGCCTCCGTCGTGACATAGCTCTGAGGGGTGCGCCAGGCGTCGAGATCGAGAGTGGCCGCCTTCCTGACCCTCTCGGGCGCTCCACTGATCGGGGTCACCTCCCTGATAACCGGACCGTCATACTCCACGCGGTAGAGGCTCGGCACATAGACCCCCTCCAGCGCCGTCATCTCCTCCAGCAACGCCCCTCTCTCTGCTTCACTTCCTTCCTTAAGGGCATCAACAAAGGCGGGCAGAAAGGACTCCCCCTCCCCTATGGCAAAGAGGTCGATGAAGTCGGCAATCGGTTCAGGGTTGAGCGAGAGTGCAACTCCGCCAGCCATGACCAGTGGGTGACCGTCGCCCCTCTCACTGGAGAAGGGGGGAATAGCGGCGAGTCTCAGGATTTCAGGGATATGAAGAAAGTCCTCTTCAAAGGGGATGGAGAAGGCGACAATGTCGAAGGCATCAAGGGGCCGCTGCGTCTCCAGCGAAAAGAGGCGTGGCCCGGACTCTGCAAACTCTTTCATCTCCACCCTGTCGGGGAGAAAAGCCCTCTCACAGACAACATCGTCGATGGAGTTAAAGAGGTTATAGACGCTCTGAAAACCGAGGTTGCTCATCCCCAGGGAGTAGCTGTTGGGGAAGACGAGGGCGACGGTAATCCTCCCCCCCCACTCCTTGAAGACAGTACCCCTCTCTCCGGCCAGTAGCCTCTGGGCGTTCTTTTTAAGCTTCCACGAAATGGCAGTGCCCCCTCTTTGATGATGGCAATCGGTTATTATGAAAGAGAGTATAACAACAAGGGGTGGGTAATACAAACGACTCCTGTCAGTGGGTAGCAATAGAGGTGAACTGTTGTGGGATAGTATGGGTTTTGCCGTATGCTGTGTGCCTGACTATGAATCAGCAAAGAGTTCTGGTAGAGCATTCTGAAGCCATCTCCTCACCTGCTCTACCGCCTCCCTTGCCTCCAGAGCATCCTCCTCAGTAGGCATGAACCAGTCGTCGGGATACCTGATCTCTACTGCATAGGGTGTGAGGAGTGCGAGACTATCACGGAGGTTTCCAGCGTCTATTTCTAACGGAACTATTTTTTCGAGAATGAGAAGGAGGTCGTGAGAAACAGGAGGGACCGTGCCCTTTGTAGACAGATAGGCCTTCAGGAACTTCTCGGCCCCCTGTTGGCAGTGAAAGCAGA
>JBHHTR010000232.1:0-2510 GCA_046753505.1 Thermodesulfobacteriota bacterium | reverse complement strand
TATCAGGTAGAGGGCGACAAAAATGAGGGCAAAGATGGAGGCCGAGAGCATCGCCCTCTTGTGGCACGCCTGCCCCCCCCCTTTTTATGAGAACAAGTCCAATCTACTGATTGGTCGTAGCGGCTATTTTCTTCTTCATAGCTACTGCTTCTCTGTATTCCGGGAAATCAGTTGACAGATCTGTCGCCTTCCCGAACTGTTCAAGTGCCCTTTCGGCCTGTTTGTTCTTATAATAACTCATCCCGAGGTGGTAGAGTACGGTCGGGTTTTCCGGCATAAGAGAGGCTGCCTTTCTTAATAACTTGAAAGCCTTCTTGTGCTGACTCTGTTGAAACAGTATCCACCCAAAGGTATCGAGTACCGTGCCATTCTCAGGTGCAAGAGAGGCCGCCTTCTGTGCAAGCTCAAGGGCCTCACCCCCCTTCCCGTCTCTGGAGAGCATGACCGCAAGATTATTGAGCACCACCACATTGGCTGGATCTTGAGTGATGATTTTACGGTAGAGCGCCTTTGCCTTCTTGCTGTTACCATCCCCCTCGTAGAGTACAGCCAGGAAAAATTTGTTATTTATGTTCCCGGGCTGAACCTCGACTAGCCTTTCTGCCTTCTTGACGGCCTCCCTACTATTGCCCCGCTGGTTGTAGGCCATACTGATGGCCTTAAGAAGAAGGGGATCGTCAGGTGCGATAGCCAGTCCTTTTTTGAATTGCCGAATGGCCTGATCATATCGTGTCATAAAGCCGTAGAAGAGGCCCAGCCGGTAGAGAGGAAACGGCTGATCAGGATATTTTGCAACCATCTTCTTAAAGGTCTTTTCCGCCAGTCCCAGCTGCTTATTGTACTGGTAGGCAGAACCTAAAAGATCATAGACGCCGGCGTTAACACCTCTGGAACGGGTCATCTCCTTATAAATAGAGATCGCCTCGGCAAAGCGCTTCTGCTCCAGATAAATATCGGCAATCCTCTTCTTGACAAACATCGGGGTAGTGCTCAGCTTTGCCGCCGCTACATACTTTTCCAGCGCCTGATCATACTTCTTCATGGCAAAGAGGGTCTCTCCCATCTGGTAGTACCCCGTCGACCACTCCGGTTTGATCCTGACAACCTCCTTGAGTTCTCTGAGAGATTGCTTAAGATTCCCACTCTCTCGATAGGCAATCCCCAAGGAGAGGTAGGCGCGTTCCATTTCAGGTTCAATACGACGGACGATGGTAAACTCCTTTATCGCCTCTTCCGTTTTCCCCTGGCCGAGGTATGCGGTACCCAACACGATATGGGCCGTTGGGTTATTGTTCTTCCCGGTTATCAACCCTTCAAGCAATCTTATGCTCTTATCGAACCCCTTAAAGCGGTTATAAAGTATTGCAAGATTGATTTTTATCCCTACATAGTCCGGCGGGGCGCCTATAAGCCCCCTTTCGTAGTGCTTAATAGCTGCCTTGAAGTCACCATCTTGCTCATAGAGGACGGCAAGCCTCTGGTGGGCTCTCCTGTTCTCCCGCGATACCTCTATGGCCCTGAGAAACTCCCGCTTGGCAGCACCATATCTCTTCTGTGATAGATAGACATCGCCGATCTTTGTTATTGCGCTGCTCTGTCGCGGGTTGGCTTTTACGGCCTCCTTTAACTCCTTGAGACCTCCATCAACGTCGCCTCTCATGACAAGGGCGGCGCCGAGGATCTCATGAGCAGGGGCGGAGTCGGGCCTCTCCAGAAGATATTTTCTAACCTTCTTAATTACCCTCTCCACCTCTCCCCTGTTCAGAAGGTCAAGGGCTTCGGAGAGACGCTTGTCACGCCTGAAAGCCTTTCCTTCTGTGAAGTCCTGAAAATCTTCGGCGTTAAAGTGGAGAGTAGGGTCTAGCTGGCTTAAGGGGACAGCGGCGCTCTCGTGTACAAAGATACAGGACAGTACGATCAGAACTATAGAACAGCCTCTCTTCAGGCAAGAATCAACAGTCATACTCCTTCACCTCCGAAATTGATTAACGGCACATAACTGGTTTACTCTAACACCTTACGAGAAATGATAACAAGTGAAAAGTAGAGCAGAAGTGATAGTGAAATGGCATGTCGGAATAAAAAAAGAGGACAGGTAGTGTCGGCTACCTGCCCTCCGTTTCGGATGAGATAAAGAATCTACTTATCTACTGTTTATGCAACCTTCCGCCGGATAAAGGCCAAGCCTGCCAGGCCGCTGCCCAGAAGGAGTAGAGTTGAAGGCTCTGGAACCGCAGCAGAGCTTACCACGATGTGATCGCTCTCGGTAGCAACAATCCCGCCATCGACCATGGCATCAATACTGAAGTCGTAGGTGCCTGCGGTATCGCCTGTGAAGGTGACGTCGAAATCAAAGGTACGTGAAACAGACCTGTCCCATGAACCGCCATGAGCTGCAGGGCTTGAAGTCACCGAAACGCCGGCAGGTGCGCCGGAGAGATCGAGACTTACCGATGAGTAGGTGCCGACAGCGCTGCTGATGGCGTTATTGATAACAGATACGATCGCAG
>JBHHTR010000231.1:0-2560 GCA_046753505.1 Thermodesulfobacteriota bacterium | reverse complement strand
TTATCGGCAGGGAGTTCGATGAATCTTTTCTGGATGCGTTGCCTGAGAGAGTAGACCCTTGTGGAGAGAATGGCGAATTCCATAGCTTTGTTTTTGATGGTCCAATGTTTAAGAGGAAGATAGATATCCTTGCAGGAGATGTTGTTCATCGCGACGGATTTGTCTTTGCCGATATTTTACCGAAAAGGAACTGACAAGCCCATGCACCCCGGTAACAACAATCGTCCATCTTTCGTCACCCTCTTTTTTGCAGCCCGTGCTGTGATGCAGGGGGAGGAGGGATGACCTCACCGCTCCTACGTTTGGAGGGGATAACCTTCTCATACGGGAGGGGGGCCGTTCTGCAGGGGGTGAACCTCTCGGTTGGTGAGGGGGAGTTCATCGGCATAATAGGGCCCAACGGCTCCGGGAAGACGACCCTCCTCAAGGTTATGGCCCGTATCCTCGTACCTGCATCCGGCGTGGTGCGTCTGGGTGGTCAGCCTATTGCCGATATGGGGCGGCGGGAGCTGTCGCAGAAGGTCGCCTTCGTCCCTCAGGAGGAGACGACCCCCTTTTCTTTTACCGCCATGGAGATGGTACTCATGGGGAGGAGCCCCTACCTGAGGGGGCTTCAGATGGAGGGTGCAGAGGATATTGCAGCGGCGGAGAGTGCGATGACTCTCACCGACTGCTGGCGTTTCAGGGAGCGCGACATCCATACACTCAGCGGTGGAGAGCGGAGGAGGGTCTATCTTGCGAGGGCGTTAGCCCAGGAGCCCGATATCATTCTCATGGATGAGCCGACTACCCATCTCGACATCCACCATCAGGTGGAGATCATGGAGCGTGTCGAGGAGCTGAACAGGGGAGGTCTAACGGTGGTCATGGTCTCCCACGACATCAACCTTGCCGCCCGTTTTTGCGCCACCCTCGTTGCACTCAGGGAGGGGGATGTGATACGGCACGGCAGGCCTGAGAAGGTAATTAACGGCGACCTCCTGGAGGAGCTCTACGGCTGTAGACTCCGTGTTGCCAGCATGGGTGGGAGACCACTCATTACGATGGAGAGGGAGGAGAGGGGAAACGGGTAAGGAAGGTCTGATTAATTCAGGCCTTCCGCGATACATGGAAGTATCGCCATTTTCAGTGGCGGCAAGCCGTTGAAAATGTTCCTAAGGATACGCATGGATGAGAGGCCAATGAAGGCACTGATAATAATGTTCCATTGCTTCCGATCAAGGGAAGGGAGTTGAACGCTCCCGCCGCCCCGCGACTGTGAGAGGGACGAAAACTGCATAAATGCCACTGTCTGTTACAGGATGGGAAGGCGCGGTGAGTAGGGTGAACTCAAGCCAGGAGACCTGTTCAGGAGCAAAGAGACACAACACTGTCCCCGAGGGGGGAGAGAGGAGTAAGAAGATGAAGAAGGTTTTAACTGTACTGATTTTACTGTTTGCCGGGTTGGCTTTCTCTGCCGGTGATGAAGCGGCTGCATCAGATGAAGGGGTTACGGAGATTGGCGAGGTGGTGGTCACAGCTACTCGTTACAAGGAGGAGCTTACAACGGTGCCCGCCTATGTGACGGTCATTACCGGTGCGGATATCGAGCGCTCGACGGCGCAGAATATACCCGACCTACTGCGCAATGAGGTTGGAGTGCAGGTCAGCGACATTGGTGGCAACAAGAAGAGCTTTACGGTAGACCTCAGAGGGTTCGGGGAGACGGCGCCACTCAACACCCTCGTCCTCATTGATGGGAGACGCCTCAATCAGGCCGATCTGAGCGGTGTTGACTGGACACAGATCTCACTCGACAGGGTGGAGAGGATCGAGATTGTCAGGGGTGGTCGGGGAGCCGTTCTCTACGGTGACAACGCCGCCGGTGGCGTTATTAATATCATCACCAGGGAGGGTGGCGAGTTCAAGGCGGGTATGACAGTAGAGGTGGGAAGCTACAAGAGTTACAAGGAGATCGCCCATGTGAGTGGAAGCGCTGGAAACCTTTCCTACTCCCTGAACGCCAGCTATCTCGATGCCGATGGCTACAGGGACAACAGCAACACGGAGACCAAAGACGGCGGGGTGGTACTTACATACTATGTGGGTGAGAACCTGATGCTCAACCTGAGCGGTGGTTACCATGAGGATAATACCGGCCTCCCTGGCGCTCTAAAAGAGAGCGACTTAGCCGCAGGAAGCAAGAGAACCGATTCAATAAACCCTCTCGATTTTGCCGATGTTGAGGATTACTACATCAAGGGTGGAGCGGAGTTATCATTCTGGGGGGATAGCTTTGTTACACTTGAGGCATCTTTCAGGGAGCGCGATTTCCTCTCTTTTTCCTCCTTCACGGGCGGGAACTTTACCGGTGACACCTCCATTGAGACGGTGGCCTTTGCGCCACGTCTGGTAATAGATAAGAAGGTTGGAGGATTCGATCAGATAATGACCGTCGGCTACGATTATCATAGGGCGACGGAGGATATCTTTAACAACTCCCTCTTCTTCGGAACCCTGACTGCCTAAAACTTTCAGCTAAGGAAGAGGGAGTACGGTTACTACTTCCATAATGAGGTTA
>JBHHTR010000230.1:0-2573 GCA_046753505.1 Thermodesulfobacteriota bacterium | reverse complement strand
ATGAGCATGGCATATTTCCATCTTTACAGGAAGATGCGGTTATTTAGACGCTTACCAATAAGTTAATCCTTTGTGGCCTCTGTGTCTTTGTGTGATTTCATTGTATGGATTTTGGTGCAACGGACTACTAGAGGAGCCTCCTGCTGTCCAGGAGCATTGTTACCGGCCCATCGTTGACAAGCCCCACCTCCATATGGGCCTGAAACTCGCCGCTCTCTACCGTAACATCACTGTGCATGACGGCTTTTATGAGGTCGCCATAAAGCTCCTTCGCCCTCTTCGGCTCCTCGGCGCCCCCGAAGGAGGGTCGTCTCCCCTTCCGCGTGTCTCCAAGGAGGGTGAACTGGGAGACAATCAGGGTCGAACCACCAGCTTCACTCACACTCAGGTTCATCTTACCCTCCCCGTCCTCAAATATCCTCAACCCGACAACCTTTGAGGCAATGTATTCGACATCATTTTCACCATCACCCTTTTCAACCCCCACAAAAAGAAGAAGGCCGCGATTAATCACGGCCTTTACCGAACCGTCAACGGCTATCTGGGTGAGCTACACCCGCCGAACCGACGCTTTCAAAAAAATATCCTGTAGTCGATGGCTTTGCTCCTCGTCACCTTGCCCTGCTATTTTTTAGAAGCTCTAACAGCAGAAGAGCGGCGAGGAGGAGCAGGAGTGTCGCCGGTTCGGGGATGGCGGCAGTGAAGCTCTATCCATCATTGACAGAGCCGAAGGTGTTGGCCACAGGAGCGCTCCACGTAAAGTCCTCAGAGTCGTTTCCTGTGCCGGTCAACTGGAGAGAGTGGCCGGCAGGGGTGGAGCCCGATTCCAAGACACCGATATCAACAGAGGTCATCCCGTTGGCAGGACCACTGGTGGCGGTGAAAAGCCCCTCATAGCTGAGAAACTGAACAACATCGCTGCCGGCATCGACGAGGGCAATCCCGTCTGGAGCGCCGTTCTGTATCCCGGTGATTGAAAAGGAAAGTGTCCCGAAACCGTTCTGCTCGTCGCTTATGACGCCGCTCAATCCCGCGCTTTTATAGACCCCTCCACCATTTCCATTATACAGATAGATATTCCACCCGGTCAGATCGGTCCCGGCAAGACCAGCGATCTCGATACCCTCACCGGTATCGCCACCTGAATTGTCGTAGTGAATCTCATTGATAAAGATGGGGGTGGCGTGGAGTGAGACCGGCAACACTAACGGCAGGATAAATAGGGCAGATAGCAACAGCCTCTTCATCGCACTTCACCTCCTTCATGAGGAACTCTCTATAATTGATATCTGTGGGTGGGGTAGTTGTTGCGTTGATTCTATCGGTTCTGAAGAATAAAACAACTGTCCTTCTGGACAGGTCACATGTGAACAAATGCCCCGGTAATTACATGGCCAGACGATGGTACGAGTAGAAATTCGAACAAGGAGGGTTAAAGCTCACCCTTTACAACAATCGTGGAAATGTATTATATTACTCTCCGTTGTATATGACTAAAATATCTGAATATGGAACATTAGGAGGTTAGAATGGCAGTTGATATGGAAGGACTTACCGATTTAAGGGAGAAGGGTGCAGTAAAGGATGGGGAGCGTCAGGCTCTGGACAGGCGTATATTCATGCAGCTCCTGGTTTTTGGCGGGTGCAGCGACACATCAGAGTTGATTGAGGTATTGAACACGAGCGGCATCAACTCCGTTCTCTACGCAGACATTAACGACCCCAACGGGGTGGGGCTCCTTACTTATGATGAGGACCCCAACTTCTTTGTGACAAAGCTCCGTCACCTCCTGAACCAGAAGGAGTTTGCCGCTCTTGACCTGAAGAGTGAGTACACCATGCTGGGCCGCACCTACTCTATCGGTCATGAGCAGGACCTTGAGGAGTGGCTTGTCCACCGTCCCGGCAAGGTGGTTGCCAACCCGGCGTGGCAGTGGGCCGTCTGGTATCCTCTCCGCCGGAGTGGTGAGTTTGCCCTTCTCGACCGACAGGAGCAGGGTGGGATTCTGATGGAGCACGGGATCATAGGCCGCGCCTTCGGCAAGGAGGACTATGGCCACGATATCCGCCTCTCCTGTTACGGCCTCGATAAGGATGACAACGATTTTGTCATCGGTCTCATAGGAAAGGAGCTCCACCCCCTCTCCGCCCTCGTCCAGACCATGCGAAAGACTCAACAGACATCGACGTACATCACAAAGATGGGTCCCTTCTTTATCGGGAAGGCGGTCTGGCAGAAGAATGGCTGATTCGTTACCTGGCAGGGGAGGGGAGCCTCTCCTGCCGGTGTGACCATGCAAGTGATCTCGAAGTTTTCTACACGTCACCACTCTTCACATTATTTTCATTTTCTGATTAGACTACGGTCGGGTTGGGATGACCTCTTCTCGCACCTCCACTATTAACGTAAGGCCAGTTGTATGCCCACGTAAAAAGTCGGAAGCTTTCATTGATGGCGTCGTAAAAAGTCCGATCTACTGGGTCGTAGCAATTTTTCAGACACTCTACATACAATATATATGCCTTCGCATCTGAAAAACCACTACTCCTTGTATATCGAAATTTTTACTTAG
>JBHHTR010000229.1:0-2578 GCA_046753505.1 Thermodesulfobacteriota bacterium | reverse complement strand
CGGGCCGGATAGTAGAGCATGCACGTTGGCTCGTGGTACGGATATCAAAAGGCCATCCCTCTTTTAACCTCTTGATAGAGATGAGGAAACGGATAGGGGAATTGGTGCCTCTGCCCACCTGATAAAGGAATCTATCTTTCAACTTAAGGGAGAGCAAAAGAGTGACCAAGGGAGTAGTGTGCCTGAAATCGGCAGAAAGAAGGCAAATAGAGGTGATTACGGGAAAGATGCCAATAATGAAAGGCCGATAAAATAAAAACGCCCTTACAAGGCGCTTGAAAGAACTCAAAACAGAACTCCATTATCTTAGACGGTGGATTTGGGGTAGGAGAGTCGTCTTGATTTTGATAACCATATCTGATAGTTTTATCGTTCGTGGTTAAGGGCAAGGAGACTCTGCCGATGTAACACGTTATCGGGTAAAGAGCACCGTTTAGCATCAACGCGGCAGCCGCAGCGCGCCATTATTACGGCGCTCTCAACACATGGACAACACCATCTTTATATCAGAGGTCACGGAAGAGGAGATACGGCGGGAGAGGGCCAAGGCAAGAGAACTCCGCCGGAGCCAGTGGTGGAAGAACAACAGGGGCAAGGGGCTCTGCCACTACTGCCGTCAGACCTTTTCACCTGCCGAGCTTACAATGGACCACATCGTCCCCGTCGTTCGTGGCGGCAAGAGCAGTAAGGGTAATATCGTTCCGTGCTGCAAGGGGTGCAACAACAACAAAAAGCATATGGTCCCCTCCGAATGGGTGGAGTATCTGGAGTCGCTCACATGAGAAGAGGGATGATTACGGGCTTTCAGGAGAATATCAATAATGGAGCACACAGATCTCAACAGGCGTTATGACACAGTATGAAGCGGTTATCGGCCTCGAAGTTCACGCCCAGCTCCTGACGGAGTCAAAGATATTCTGCGGCTGCTCGACCAGCTTCGGAGCAGAGCCTAACAGCCATGTCTGTCCCCTCTGCCTCGGCCTGCCGGGGGTGCTTCCCGTTCTCAACAGACAAGTTGTTGAGTTCGCCATCAAGATGGCCCTGGCAACGGAGTGTACGATAAGCAGGCGGAATGTCTTTGCCAGGAAGAACTATTTCTATCCCGACCTCCCGAAGGGGTATCAGATATCCCAGTACGACAAACCGATCGCCGAACATGGACGTCTCGATATCGAGGTTGAGGGGGAGATGAGGCGGATCGGCATTACGCGGATACACATGGAGGAGGACGCGGGAAAGTTGATTCACGGTGAGGGGGGCGACAGGGAGAGCAGTTTTGTCGACCTCAACCGGGCCGGCGTCCCACTCATTGAGATCGTCAGTGAGCCCGACATACGGACGGCGGCGGAGGCGTCTGAGTATATGAAGGCCCTCCGGGACATCCTTGTCTACCTCGAAATATGCGACGGCAATATGGATCAGGGTAGCTTCAGATGTGACGCCAATATCTCCATCCGTCCCGTCGGTCAAAGTGAGCTCGGGACAAAGGCGGAACTCAAGAATATCAACTCCTTCAAATTTGTCAGAGATGCCGTGGATTACGAAATAGAGCGGCAGATCGAGGTTGTTGAGGATGGCGGTACGATAGTTCAGGAGACGAGGCTCTTTGATACCGCCAGGGGGGTAACCGTCTCCATGAGGAGCAAAGAGGAGGCCCACGACTACCGCTACTTCCCCGAACCGGACCTTCTCCCAGTTGAGATTGACGAGGGCTGGATTGATGGTCTCAGAGATGAGCTGCCCGAGCTTCCGCAAGCGAAGGTGGCGCGGTTCATCGACGAATACGGCATACCAGCCGATCAAGCTACAGTTCTCACCTCTTCCAAGGCGCTGGCTGAGTTCTTCGAGGCGTCGGTCGCCCTCTTTGCCGTGCCAAAGATCGTCGCCAACTGGATAGTCGGAGAGGTGCTCCGCCGTCTGAAGGCGGACAACACCGATATCACCGCCTGTCCCGTCACCCCCGCAAGCTTTGCCGGACTCCTTAAGATGGTCGATGGCGGAAAGATCAACGCGAAGACGGCAAAAGAGGTCTTCGAGGAGATGTACCGTAGCGACAGGGGGGCTGAGGAGATTGTAAGTGAGAAGGGGGTTGGTCAGATATCCGATGAGGGAACCCTCATTGCCCTCATCGACGAACTGCTTCAGGCAAACCCGGAGAGCGTAGAGCAGTATCGGGCGGGCAAGGCGAAGCTCTTCGGCTTCTTTGTGGGACAGGTCATGAAGGCGACAAAGGGCCAGGCCAACCCACAACTGGTAAGCCGCCTCCTGAAGGAGCGGTTCTCTGCATAGCAGATCTCATCTTTAGGAAACCTCTGAATAATTCATCCCTGAATATGCATCGCTGCGGCAAACCGAAGGCAATACAAGCAAAATAGAAAGAAGAAGACTGCTCACATTTTCAACAGCGGAACACTACTGACAATGGCGATACGCCCATGTGTCGCGTAATGCCTGAGTAAATCAGACCTTCCTTAATACCTTTGATGCCATCGTAAAAAGTCATTTGTTCCATTCAGGCGCAAGGTAGTGGTAAACGGTAAGATCATCGTAAAACTGTTGTAACGGGCTGACGATCTTT
>JBHHTR010000228.1:0-2589 GCA_046753505.1 Thermodesulfobacteriota bacterium | reverse complement strand
AACTTATGATTATATATCTTTCAAACAGGAAATAAAGCTGTTCCCAAAGGCAGTTACATGATCATTTTTCAACTGATACAACTCCTTCCATCCGATTCTGGTTCCCGGAAGGTCCCTACCTTGTGAAGACCCTCGACACTCATGACGAGATGGAGGCGGCCTTTGCCCTGCGACATGAGGTTTTCTGTAACGAGCTCAAGTGGGTTCCCCCCTCTTCAGACGAGAGAGAGAGGGATGATTATGACGGTTGCGCTCAAAGTATCGGCGTATTCGATGAGGATGGGGAGCTCATCGGCAACGTGAGGCTCATAGCAGCGCCGGATACCTTCATGGTTGAAAAGGAGTTCTCCTCCCTCCTGCCCGATAATACGGCACTGCTGAAGACGGCAGATATGGCGGAGGTGACGAGATTATGTGTCAAGAGGAGAACCAGGAACAGAAGGGAGGCGACGACGTCACCAAACATCTCCCTTCTCCTCTACCGTGGGATATACCAGTGGAGCCTCTACAATAAGATCCGACACCTGACTATGGTTGTAGAAAAGAACAAGTACCGCCTGCTCAGGCTGGCTTCACTGCCTGTCAAGACGCTGGACAGTTTTAAGGAGATGAACGGCGGTGTTATGGCGGGCGCTCTGCTTTTAGACCTCCGTCACTTTGAAAGGGAGGCAGTAAAGAAAAAACCTGACTTCATCAGTTGGATGTCTCGCCGATCATACCGTAGTCCATGGCAAGCGCAACGGCATGGGCCCTGTTCACTGCATTGAGCTTCTTCTCAACGTTCTGAACATGGAACTTCACCGTTCTTTCACTGATGTCCAGGATCATTGCCAGCTCCCAGTTGCTCTTCCCCTCTTTCAACCACTGCACCACCTCTTTTTCACGGCTGGTGAGTTCGCGTCCCTGCTACTTGCTGTATTGGTACATCTTTATGAGTCCCTGGAACAGGTGGGGCGTCACGACATCAAGAACCGCCTTGTGATGGGCCTCAAAACGATCCTGCTCTCCTGCAAAAGAGAAGATACATATCTTGTCGGTATTAGATGCGCTACACCCTGTCGCTATCCCGTGGTGCAGCCCAAAATCACTCGCCTTATGCATAAAATCAACATACGGTTTGTCCACGAATAGCTTATATGAATCATCCCAGTATTGAGGTTTCATTACCTTCAACTGGTGGAGGATGATGGGATCAGACTTATAGAGACCCTCCTGTGCATAGTGGGCGAGCCACTCTTCCGGGTAGTTGACATTAATAAGGTCGAAGATCTTTGGTCCCTCCCTGGGATCAATCACTCCAAGACCGCAAATAGCCTGATCGGCAGAGACCAACTCCTTGACCCTTGCCATGAGCACCATCACATCACCCCTGGTTTGACAGGCAAGTGATAGCTGGATTACATCCAGGATATCTCCCATCTCCCTCTTGGAAAATTGCTTGTAATTCATAATACCCTCCTCTTCTATCGGGCCAGTCTAGTGCCTTTCGGCATACATCGTCGGAGCAGTAACCTCTGGCCGGAGATTCATCCGATAGCTCTTTTCAAAAGCCTTATGAAGATGGAGCGTTAAAATATCAACAATCTCTTTATTATGGGCGTCAAAGATATTCCTGGAGCCAGCAAAGGAGAAGATGCTTACCATTTCCGCCCCCGGTACATAGACGCCGCTTGAGATGCCGTAGTTCAGACCGAAATCGCCTGCACGACTGAAGAAGCGTTTTGCCTCGCTATCGGTATAGCGGCGATAAGTATCGGCCCAAAGCTGGGTGCCACAAAACCTTGCATGATGGCGCACTACAGGATCCGCATTGTGGAGCCCCTCGCTCTTGTAGATACGAACCCACTCTTCAGGATAGTCGCCATTGACAACGGTTAAGACATCAGACAAACCATTGCTTGCAACCGTTCCCATGGCGCAGATGGAGTAATCTGCCCCGACAAGCTCTTTAGCCCTGATAATCAGTGCCCTCAAATCTCCTTCACTACTGCTCTGAGAAGAGAGATCAACAGCCTCCAAAAGCCCTGTCAGTTCACTTTTTGTATAATCCTTTGTATTCATCTGTATTCATCCAAAGATCGCCTCAATGAACCACTCTCTGCAAGGACTGTCCTGTGATAATGGCGCTATTGTACGTCCGGGGAAATACAAAAAGCCTCCGTTACGTAAAAGCGTAGCGGAGGCTATCCAAGACAGCGTCACAAAAAGGTGGAAGGGGATTGATAAAAGCTATCACGTTTACCCTCGATGACTTATAGTTAAATGCGCTTCCTCCGACAAGGACTACTCAAATGGCCACCCTACGTGAACATGTACAGTGTGCAGGCTAGCAGTCTGTCGGACCTAGAGCCAAAGAATCATGTAGCCATCTCACGACTTTTTACGAAAACATCAAGTTTAAGCAGTTCAGAGAAGATAGTTCCAATTTTGCGCATGGTCTGTTCCTCCTTGTTGGTATAGGGTTTGGTGGACTCCTATTATCCAACAATTGAGGGCTTCATACCATGCCTTTTAAATCTTTACCGGACACTACTGGCAAATTTATTATTTTTCCATCTCGCGCGACAAGGACACTTTTGGGCAGATTAT
>JBHHTR010000227.1:0-2622 GCA_046753505.1 Thermodesulfobacteriota bacterium | reverse complement strand
ATTAAACCGATTCCGCCATGCCCAGGTTATGCAGTATTGCCCACGGCGCATGTGAACGGTTGAGAGTGTAGAGGTGGAGTAGAGGCGCCCCTCTCTCCATGAGTTCCTGACACTGGCGCGTTGCATGGTCAATCCCGTGGGCCTCAACCGCTTTTTCATCCCCCTGCACCCCTTCGAGCCTTTCCAGCAGCTCTTTCGGGATGGCGGCGCCGCACATATCGGTAAAACGCTTCACCTGACCGAAGTTGAGTATGGGCATAATCCCCGGTATGATGGGCACATCTATCCCCGCCCTCCTCGCACGGTCAAGGAAGTTGAAGTAGTGGTCGTTATCAAAAAAGAGTTGAGTAATAATAAACTCCCCACCTGCGTCAACCTTCTTCTTCAGATGCTCCATATCAGCAGCCAGGCTTGAACTCTCAGAGTGTCCCTCTGGATAGCCCGCCACGCCGATACAGAAATCGTACCGCTCTCGTACAAACTCCACCAGTTCATTGGCATATCTAAAGCCATCCTCCTGGGGCACAAAGACCTTTTCACCCTTCGGGGGGTCGCCGCGCAGGGCCAGAACATTCTCGATCCCCTTGCCGCTGATCTCAGCGAGAACATTATCTATCTCCTCCCTCGTAGAGCCGACACAGGTCATGTGAGCCATACTCTCAATACCTATCTCGTTCTTTATCCTAGCCGTGAGGTCGATGGTCTTCTTCCTCGTGCTCCCACCGGCACCGTAGGTTACTGAAACAAAGAGAGGATTGAGTTGCTTCAGCCTTTCGATGGTGGCGTAAAGATCATCAAACCCCTTGTCGTTCTTAGGCGGAAAAAACTCAAACGAGAAACCACCTCTGTTCTCTTTGATTATGTCTCTAATCTTCATAGCGTGGGATTATAGCACTTCAGAAGCGTTGTAACAATCCATTCTTTTGGGCCATTCTTTTGGCCCCTTGTTTCGCAACCAACATGGTGATTTCATCCTGTACATTCGTGTCGGTCCGTCTCCACAATAGAATCATGCGGCAAATGTTGGGTGGTAGTCATTCAAAGGGCAATTAAAATAAGTGCACAGTAAAGATGTCACAATATATTTTTGTTGCGCTTTATTTGAACAAACTTCATCTGAACAGTTGCCAGATTAATATCGCAGAGCGTCCGTGTTCCCGCTGTCATAGTAGAGGTATATCCCTCCTGATCTTGATGCCACCCGCCACTTTCAGGCGCACGGCAATCTCTGCAAGGGGTTCTCCGGTCGTGGGATAGATGTAGCAGGAGGCAATCTCGGCAAGAGGGATTGCGATGTGAGCGAAACGGACCAGGTCGGGATCGGGTATCCTCCTATGCCCCATGGTAATGATCGACTCGTTGAAGAGGGATATGTCGAGGTCTATCGTTCTGGGGGCGTTCTTATCGCTACCCCGTGTGCGGCCCAATCTCGACTCGATAACGTTGAGAAGAGACCGCTTTAACTGACCGGGCGAATGGGGGGTTTCAAGGACGATCGCCGCGTTGAAGAAGCTCTCCAAGTAACGGCACCCGACAGGGGTAGTTTCATATACCGACGAGACCGCCACGACCGTGGAGAGTTTATCTAGCCATCGGAGGGCGGCACGGACATTGCTCCTCTTTTCTATATTGGAGCCGATAGAGATGTAGGCACGATTCATAGTGAAAAGTGGCGACGTTCCCTCTCAATCTCAACGCCGACACTCCTGGCAAAACGTAGTGCCCCCGGCTTTTCTACCTTCACCCTCACCTTTGCAACGGGGAACTCGCTCAAAATAATCCTGGCAATACTGGCGGCCAGGGCCTCGACAAGGAGGAAAGACGACTCCTCAACATAGTCGATGATCCGCTTTGTGACACTTCTGTAGTTTACAGCGTCATCGATACAGTCACTCTCCCCAGCCATGGAGAGATCGGCAAAGAGCGTGAGGTTGATCACCACATCCTGTTTATTCTCCCGCTCGTCCTCATTGATACCGACGATACAGCGCAGGAGCAGATCATCTATGACTATTTTATCCATCATTTTCTCCTCTCCATTATCTACAGGTGTTCTCCTCCGTCCACCACTATGGTCTCACCGGTAATGAAGTCACTCCCCTCAAGCAGAAATTGCACAGTGGCCACCACATCTGAGGGGCTTCCGCTCCTTCGCAGCGGTATCGTCTCTATCTTACGGGCAAGGAAACCTTCTTCAGCGCCCTCAGGGGGGAGGATTGCGCCGAGGGCGATGGCGTTCACGGTTATCCTCGGCGCCACTACCCTTGCCACACTTTTCGTCATGGTAATGAGGGTGGACTTGGTGAGGGTATAGGCGAAGTGGCCGACACCGGGCCTGACTCCCCGCCAGTCGGATATGAAGATAATCTTCCCTTGACCGTTTTCAGGGATCTGTCCGGCAAAGGATTGACTCAAGAGGAAGGGGGCCTTGAGGTTGATGGCGAAGTGGCGGTCCCAGTTTTCGGAAGAGGTATTGGAAAAATCTCCCTCCTCAAAGATAGCTGCATTGTTAATCAGTACATCAACCCGGCCACGCCATTCTGACGCCTTCACGATGATTCCGGCCACCGCCCCCTCATCCATGAGGTCGGCCTGGAGGATGATGCCGTCTCCACCGTTCTC
>JBHHTR010000226.1:0-2629 GCA_046753505.1 Thermodesulfobacteriota bacterium | reverse complement strand
TAAAGTGACCCCCTTTGTCAAGACCATAAATGCACTCCTTTATGAAATTTTTGAAGAGTGCTGATATTCACGTAACTTTCTACGTTCTCTTCCTTTCGATTTTCATCCGCAACATCCTCGTAATAGACACCATTTGGCGTTCTATAACCTAATGCCTGGTGAGGTCTGATCTGATTGTAAAAGTGCACGTACTGCTCAATTGCTTTCCTTGCTTCGGCAATACTTTCAAAGCTATGAAGAAAGATAAGCTCATACTTTAGACTTCGCCAAAACCGTTCTATGTAAACGTTATCCACCCATCTTCCCTTGCCATCCATACTCACTTTTATTGCATCCTCTATAAGTCTTTTGATCCAGGCATCCCCCGTGTACTGAGAGCCTTGATCACTATTCAGCACTAGGGGTTTGCCGTTGGCCAAAGCAGTCTCATAGGCATCAAGGCATAGTGTCGTATCCATGAAAGGAGAGAGACTCCAGCCAACGATCTTTCTGCTGAAGATGTCGATGATCCCCGCAACATACGCAAAGCCTCCATTCACCCTGATGTAAGTTATGTCGGTTCCCCAAGCATCGTTTGGTGACTTTATTTCCATATCTCTCAGCAGGTAAGGATACACCTTGTGTGCCTTATTTTTTATCGATGTTTTTTTCTTCGGGCATACTGCCTTTAATCCCTTGGCCTGCATAAGCCGTTGCACCTTCTTGCGATTGATTTTATATCCTGCTGCAGTTAGCATTGCGTGCATTCGGCGATATCCAAAGAAGGGATATTTTTCGTATAACTTTACAAGCTCACTCATAATAGCCTCGTCCTCTTCTTTCATTGCCTGCCGCCCTTTGTATAAGCTACTTCGGTTTACATTCAGCAACACACACCGTTTGCGAATGCTTAACTGCGCATTGTCGTGCTCAATCATGCGCTTTCGACTTACTACCTCGATCGATCGAGCACACGTGATAAAAAATCTCGTTCCACCGTTAGCTCCCCAATAATCCTATACAATTTTTCAACGTTGGGTTGCTTGTTATCCTTTTTTCTTTTATCCGCAAAAACCTGGTCCGCACTATTCTCAAGCCGCTGCTTCCACAAGGATATTTGACTTGCTGCAACCCCAAACTCCTGACAAAGTTCAGCCGTTGTCTTGTCTCCCTTTATTGCGGCCATAGCAACCTTATGCTTGAAAGCATTACTATGTCTTTTTCTTATTCCGCCCACTATTTTATCCCTTTCCGTTAGACCTTAAATTCCACTGTTTATAGTGACCCCCATTGTCAAGACCAAAAATTAGCTTGTATTTGAGAATCACTGATTCTACGCTTTACAAGCATACCCTTTGTTAACTCGTCATATTTAGATCCCTTCTTTTGGTTTTCCTTGTACACACAATTTGGCGTTTTGTATCCCAATGATTGGTGCGGGCGTTCATCGTTGTAAAACTCAATGTATGAGGCAATCGCTGATTTCGCTTCTGCAACAGTTTCAAAGCTGTGCAAAAACACACTTTCATACTTTAGGCTACGCCAAAATCGCTCGATGTAAATGTTGTCAGCCCACCTACCTTTGCCATCCATGCTTATCTCTATTCCTTCGTTTTGCAATTTTTCAGTCCATTGCGAACTTGTAAATTGACATCCTTGGTCACTGTTGATAACTTCAGGTTTAGCGCTATTCAAAGCACTTTCCAGCGCTTCCATGCAGAACGCCGTGTCCAAGGTTATGGACAAGCTCCAACCCATCACTCTTCGACTGAAAATATCAATCAAGCAAACGAGATACACAAAACCGCGCCTTGTTTTTATGTACGTTATATCGACTGCCCACGCCACATTCGAACGGGAAATATCTTTACTTGGAAGCAAGAATGGATACGTCTTGTGCAAGCTGTTTTTTGTTGTTGTGCGCTTCTTTGGATATATCGATTTTAATCCGGCTATCGACATTAAGCGCTGGGTTCTTTTTCGATTTACAACGAACCCCTGTCGTTTCAAAACCGCATGCATCCGCCTATAACCAAAGAATGGGTGCCGTTGATAAACATCTCTCATCACATTCATGATTTCAGCATCCGATTCTTTCGGTGGTTTCTTTTTGTAGTAAATTCGGCTTCGTCCAACATCCAACAACTCACATTTTCTACGTACACTTAAATCCTTTCCCATGTGCTCAATCATGTGCACCCTTCTCTCTATTTCGATTGATCGAGCACATCCACTAAAAAATCTTTCTCCAGTACCAGCTGGCCAATAACTTTGTGTAACTTGTCGACCACCTCTTTTTGATTTTCCGAGCGTCTCTTATCCGCAAAAATTGCCTTTCCCTCTTCCTCAAGCTTCTTCTTCCAGGCGTAAATTTGGTTTGCAGCTACTCCAAACTCCTGGCATAGCTCAGCCACTGTCCGGTCACCCTTTAATGCTGCCAATGCAACTTTTAGCTTGAATGCATCGCTGTGTTTTTTACGTATTTTTCCACTCATCTTTTACCCCTTATTTGAGATTAGCTTACCTTTACAACATAGCTTACTCCTCATCCTCTTTTGTCTCAAATATAGTGGTCTTAATTTATGGGGTCATTATATATACGTTGATTTTGGCAGCGTTTTTAGTGTAAACACAAACAACCCTGAGCGGG
>JBHHTR010000225.1:0-2708 GCA_046753505.1 Thermodesulfobacteriota bacterium | reverse complement strand
CCAACAATTGAGGGCTTCATACCATGCCTTTTAAATCTTTACCGGACACTACTGAAACACTTTATATAAGGAGAAATGAACTATGAAATATCTATTAGCTGTAGTGATATCAGTTGGCTTCCTTGCCGCCGGTTGCGCCGGCAGGCAGACGCCCCTGCCGGCAGCCGATTCTGCGGCGGTCCACCTCTATGAATCGAAGTGCGGCCAGTGTCACTCCGTGCCACATCCAAGGCGATACAGGGCGGAGCAGTGGGAGCAGACTATGAGGAATATGGTGAAGGAGATGGAGCTAAAGGGTGTTAAACCCCTGACCGAAGCAGAGAAGGTTGCCATACTCGACTATCTCAGGGAGCAGGGGAGGTAGTGGGATGGTGAAAAGCTCTGCCATCCACTGCCTGCAAAGGGTGTCAATCATCCTTGTGGCGGTGGCGGCAGGAGTATCTTTTATCCTGCCCCACTCCGCAATCGGTGGAGATCTCTTTTCAGCAATGGGCGTCATAGGGCCAAAGGTCAGGGTGGAGGCTCCGGCCTTCACTCTGACCGACGTTGACGGGAGGGAGAGGAGTCTTGATGACTTCAAGGGCAAGGTGATCCTCCTCAACTTCTGGGCTACCTGGTGCGCCCCGTGCCGTGACGAGTTGCCGGCGATGGAGGCCCTCTGGAGGCGGTTTGAAGGTAAGGGCTTTACCATCGTCGCCGTTGCTGGTGACAGAGGCAAGATGCACAGAGTAGGCGAGTTCTGCAAGATGAACGATGTTACCTTCACGGTCTTCCTCGATCCCACAGGAAAGGTAAGAAAGGAGTATGAGGTGTCGGCCCTTCCAACAAGTTACCTCATAGGGAGGGACGGGAAGATTGTGGGGAAGATAATGGGCGCCAGGGAGTGGGACAGCAGCGAGGCGGTACGACTGGTTGCGAATCTGCTGGAACCGTGATATTTACTTATCATAAGGAGTGAGCCATCATGAGCACGGTAGCACAGAGGGAGGGTCTATGAAGTCAGCTAAAGGGCTTTTTATTATCGCCATACTCATTATCTCTTTCTCCCTCTACTGGATTGTTGTCAAGGGGAGACCTCACTCTGCCGTCGCCGGGGGAGTGCCGACGATGGTAATGGGAGGCGGTGAGCCTGAGGGGGGCGACTTTACCCTCCACTCCGCCGACGGCCCTCTGTCGCTCCACGACCTGAAGGGAAAGGTTGTCCTCCTCTTCTTCGGCTACACCAACTGCCCGGCGGCCTGTCCTACAACCCTCATCACGTTGAAGGCAGTAGTGAACCACTTTAACAAGGCGGAGCAGGAGCTTATTCGTGTCCTCTTCATCACCATCGACCCGGAGCGCGACACAGCCGAAAAGCTGAAGGAGTATGTCGGCTATTTTCATCCCAACTTCATCGGTCTCACCGGGAGTCAGGATGAGATACTGAAGGTTTCCGATCAGTATAAGGCCCTCTACTTCAAGGAAAATGTGCCCGACTCCGCCGTGGGTTACTCCTTCATTCACGCCACAACGATCAACCTCATCAACCAGGAGGGGGAACTGATCGACCACTTTTCACACGGCGCAAGTGTGGAGAGGATGACAGAGGCCGTGCGCATCGCCCTTGATGGGGGACATGAGGGATAGAGAAGCCTACGGACAATGAGAATAATGACAATAAGGAGAAGAACATGAAAGGTAATAAAAGAATATATGCGGTGGGCGTGGCGCTTTTTGTCCTCTTCTGCGCTGCCTTTGTCGAAGCCCATGGAGATAAGGCAGATAAGGCAGAGACCATAACTGTCTCAGACGCCTACATACAGGAGGTGCCACCGGGGGCGGCCAACTCAGCAGCCTATATGGAGATAAAAAACGTGGGCAGTGGCAATAGAACACTCACAGCCGTTTCGAGCCCAATCTGTCGTGCCGCAGAACTCCACAGAAGCTCTCATAAGGGTGGTCTCATGAGGATGGAGATGGTTGACTCGGTAGAGATCAAGGGCGGTGAGTCCGTCCGGCTGAAACCTATGGGGCTCCATCTCATGCTCATCGGTCTCAAGAGTTCATTGAAGAGGGGAGGCGAGGCGCCGCTTAACCTCACCTTTCGTGACGGCACTACGGTGACCGTTAACGCACGGGTGGGGAAGGGAACCCCTTAGCCCACATTATTCATGAATTGCCGTGATGATCGCGCAGAGGTTGGGTTTGCCAGGGTATATTTGGCAGACGTGCCGTACCAGTGGATAGGGCCAACCGACAACAAATGCCTTGGTGGGTTCAAGACCAAGCGAGGGCGCGAGCACATTTGTGAATAAAGCGGGTTAAAAGAGGGGGTGCTGAGAGGCAATGCAGCACCCACCACAGACCAGAAAAAGGAGTTCGCTGGACAGATGGGCATAATCCTCCCCGGCAGGACAAAAGCCGAGGTCCGCAAAACCTTCGGCCTCATAAAGCCCAAAGTATGGTATGCTCCCGACGGACAGGAAGCCTGGCACTACCGCGCCCCCGAAACACAAAACATCTACCTCACCAACACCACCGTCGAAAGGGTAGAATACATGCCCAGAAAAAGACCCAGCAGGAGCCTGTGAAACTCATTGAAGAGATATGGAGGTAAAATAGCAGGACACTACCGGATATTGTGCGGATTCATATGAGAATTTGCGGCGTGATGTACTTCCTCCTACCAACAAACATGTTATAAACAGGGTTCAATCAAGGCAGGAGGA
>JBHHTR010000224.1:0-2723 GCA_046753505.1 Thermodesulfobacteriota bacterium | reverse complement strand
TGACTTTGAAAGCCAACCCCTCTTCTAACTTACTGTTTTTCTTCTTGTTTTTGGTGGGCCGCGAAGGGCTCGAACCTTCGACCCGCTGATTAAGAGTCAGCTGCTCTCCCAACTGAGCTAGCGGCCCATGCCTGTTTGTATCAATCCTTAAATCTACTTATCGTTCTCCCTCTATTTATTGGTGCGCCTGGAGGGATTCGAACCCCCGGCCCTCGGCTTCGGAGGCCGATGCTCTATCCAACTGAGCTACAGGCGCCTGGTGCGCCCGGGAGGAGTCGAACCCCCGACTCTCTGGTTCGAAGCCAGATGCTCTGTCCAACTGAGCTACGGACGCTTAATTCTCCGACTATCGCGGGCATCCTGCTCATATATCCCGTATATATATTGGGGTGGACGAGGGGATTCGAACCCCCGGCCCTCGGAACCACAATCCGATGCTCTAACCAGCTGAGCTACGCCCACCATGCACTCCTGAAATACGGAACTGCCAATTTTGTTGGTGCGCCTGAGAGGATTCGAACCTCTGGCCCACTGCTTAGAAGGCAGTTGCTCTATCCAACTGAGCTACAGGCGCATCTGGTCGGGGCGAGAGGATTCGAACCTCCGACCCCCTGCTCCCAAAGCAGGTGCGCTACCAGGCTGCGCTACGCCCCGTGAAAGAGAACTTCTACCATAACACCCGCTTTATTTCAAGCGCTTTATTTGATGCCCTCGTAAAAAGTCGGGAGATGGCTAAGTAAAACATTCGACATACAAGAAGCAGTGGTTTTTCAGATGTGAAGGCATTGTCCCGCTTTATTCACAAATATGCTCGCGCCCTCGCTTGATCCTGAATCCACCAAGGCATTTGTTCGAACTTGGCCGTATCCACTGGTACGGCACGCCTGCCAAAAATCCCCTGGTAAATCCAATCTCTGCGCGATCATCACGGCAATTCATGAATAAAGCGGGATGTATGGTATGTCGAGTGTCTGAAAAATTACTCGGCCCAGTAGATCGGACTTTTTACGACGCCATCTTATTTATTCCTTCTCGACAGGGAGATAGCTCTAACTCTGCCTGGCTGCTTCCACCGTATTGTATAGGAGCATCGCAATTGTCATGGGACCAACCCCTCCCGGCACGGGCGTGATAAATGATGCTCGCTTCGATGCCTCTGCAAATGCCACATCTCCCAACAGCTTGCCCTCTGCCGTCCTGTTGATACCGACGTCAATAACCACCGCCCCCTCTTTAATCCACTCTCCCCTTACCATCTCCGCCCTGCCCACGGCGGCAACAACGATATCAGCCCTCCCTACCGTTTCCGGCAGGTTCACTGTTCGGGAGTGACAGATCGTTACTGTGGCATGCTTCTGAAGGAGCATGAGCGCAACTGGCTTACCGACAATATTGCTTCTTCCCACCACCACCGCCTCCTTGCCGGAGATATCCATCCCCGTCGATTCAAGGAGCTTTATGATCCCCAGGGGGGTGCATGGGTGGAAGATGGCTTCGCCTATAAGCAGCTTACCTATATTGTAGGGGTGGAAACCGTCTACATCCTTTGACGGATCGATGGCCTCCGTTATTTGCTCTTCATTGAGGTGCTTTGAGAGTGGGAGTTGCACAAGGATCCCGTGGACCCGGTCGTCACGGTTAAGATCTGTGATGAGGGCGAGCAGTTCCTGCTGGGTAGTAGTTGACTTCAACCTGTGCTGAAATGAGGCCACACCAATCTTCAGGCACGCCTTCTCCTTTGCCCTCACATAAACCTGCGAGGCTGGATCATCACCAACAAGGACAACTGCAAGACCAGGGGTGATCTGCCGTTGCCCTAGTTTTTCCACCTCTTTACTCAATTCCGCCTTGATATGAGCGGCGAGCGCTTTACCATCTAGTATCTCTGACATAGACGTGGATTATACTGTAATCGCGGCCTCTTTGCAAAGTAATTTGCCATCTTGAATGCCAAGTTAGGGATGATTTGTCAGTGTCATGGAAGTGGACTCAAGAAGCTTGCTTTTTATCGAATGGTATGGTAGAGATGAGCTAAATTGCTTCCTTATAATCAGGAGTAATATCCCTGTTTTTATTGATACTTCACGTATGCTGCTACTTACCTGGCAGTACCGGGATAGGGACACGGCGCTTGCCATCAACGAGAGGTTAAGATGATCATTCAGTGCGATAAATGTAATACAAAATTCCGCCTTGATGACTCCAGGGTTAAAGGGAGAGGGGTCAGAGTCAAGTGTACCAAGTGCCAGAATCTCTTTATTGTCACTCCGCCGGAACCCCCTGTAGAGCTGGCGCCTGAGATGACGCCGAAAGAAACAGATGCTCAAAAGGTACAGGCCCCCATTGAAGATAGAGGTGAAGTGAGTTCCGCTTCTTCCGGGAACGATGAACACCCCACCGCAGAGAAAGGAGCAGCTTCCGGTGGCTCGGATGGTGGTGAGGAGCCGACATGGGACAGCGCCATGGCCGAGACTGGCGCAGGAGAGGATAAGGAGGACGAGGAGGCACCTACTTGGGGCGACGCCTTTGGGGAAGAGGCTGAGAGTTCCGATAACGACAAGGGTGAGGAGCCGACATGGGACAGCGCCATGGCCGAGACTGGCGCAGGGGAGGATAAGGAGGACGAGGAGGCACCTACTTGGGGCGACGCCTTTGGGGAAGAGGCTGAGAGTTCCGATAACGACAAGGGTGAGGAGCCGACATGGGACAGCGCCATGGCCGAG
>JBHHTR010000223.1:0-2728 GCA_046753505.1 Thermodesulfobacteriota bacterium | reverse complement strand
GGCATACTCTTCACATCCCTCTTCTCCCGAACCTTCAAATTCAAAAGAACCTGCGGGTAGGTGCGCATAACGCCCGTAAGCTCCGAGAGGGGCCTACCCTCCCGCTTCATAACGGCAACCAGTTGAAGGGCGGAGATGATTCCATCGCCGGTAGTCGTGTGGTCGAGGAATATAATATGGCCAGACTGCTCACCTCCCAGGTTATAACCGCCCCGCACCATCTCTTCAACTACATACCTGTCGCCGACGCCTGTCCTCACCAGACGTCCACCCATCTTTTTCATAGACTCATCGAGACCGGTATTGCTCATGATAGTGGCAACGAGGGTATTCTTCTTCAGACGTCCTTCATCGATCATGCTCTTCGCGCATATGGCCATAATATGATCGCCATCTACGACACTACCCTTCTCATCAACAACGATACACCTGTCGCCATCGCCGTCGAGGGCTATACCGATATCGGCGCCGTTCTCCGTTACAATCTCGGCCAGCTTTTCGGGGTAGAGGGCACCGCACCCATCGTTGATATTTTCACCGTCCGGCTCTACCCCTACGGTAATTATCTCGGCGCCGAGCTCGTAGAAGACCTCTGGCGCAACCTTGTATGCCGCTCCGTGACCGCAGTCGATAACAATCTTCATTCCGTCCAGTGTCATCGTGTCGGGAAAGGTATTCTTCACAAAGACGATATACCTGCCTATGGCATCGTCTATCCGATAGGCCTTGCCGATCTCACCGGCTGTCGGGCGGTGCCCCTCATCGTTTTCGTCGAGGACAAACTCCTCTATCTCATGTTCAGGAGTGTCGGGCAACTTGAAGCCGTCTCGTGAAAAGAACTTAATCCCGTTATCCTGGTACGGGTTGTGGGAGGCAGAGATAACCACCCCCGCGTCGGCCCGCATACTCGATGTGATGAAAGCAATCCCCGGCGTCGGTAGGGGGCCTACCAGCATAACATCGACCCCCATGGAACAGATCCCCGCCACCATTGCGCTCTCTATCATATAGCCTGAGAGACGGGTGTCTTTTCCGATCACAATCCTGTGCCGTCTCTTCTCCTTCTTGAAGATAAAGGCGATAGCCCTCCCCAGCTTGGTCGCCACCTCTACCGTCATGGGGTAGATATTAGCCACACCCCTTACGCCGTCTGTCCCGAAAAGCTTTTTCATTGTTCTTTTTTCTCCTCACTCTTCTGTTTTTCGATAACTTTTATGGTAACCACAACCGAGTCTGGCGTAAGTTTGGTGAGACCGCTCTCCGGCAGCTCCAGAGAGAGTGACACCGTTTCATCTGAGGTAATACCGCTCACGTCAAAAGTAGTTGTAGAGATGGACTTCAACCTTCTGAGCTGATTCCTCGTCCCCACCGCCTCTATCTTCTCAGGCTCCACACTACTCTCTGTCAACGCGTACCCCTCAGCCACTGTGCCGGTCAGCTTAACCTTAACGGCAAGCTCCCTGCTCTGGAGCTTCTCGGTCTTTATCTTGATGAACGACGGATTGAGGCGTATGACCGATATGCCGCGAGGAGCCTTTATCTGCTCATTCATGAGGCTGAATTTATTGATCCCCGGCACAGCCTTGGACATGTCAAGTACCACGCTGATCTGGCCGGGAGAGAGGTTCGAGAGGAGGGTCTTGGGACCGGTCACCCGCACCTCGACCTCCCGTGGAGGGTTGCTGGTTACCACCATATCGGCGGGAATACCCTTCAGTTCAAGAGGGATAAGGAACCCGATCTCGGTACCCCTCTCTCCGACCACTAGGAACCAGAGGAGGGTCGAGAGGGCAAGGGCAAGTATCTTGAGCCAGAAATTGCTGAAGATGGTCCCCTTCATGACCGCGCCCACTTCATGAATGTCTTGCCTACATTCGCCTCCTTTGTAAGGAGCCCCTTGAGGCGCTCCTTCAACAACTCAGTGTCGAGGTTTCTCTCTATCTCGCCGTTGGCCACCACCGTTATCTCGCCACTCTCTTCGGAGACAACAATCACAACGGCATCGGTCTCT
Source organism: Thermodesulfobacteriota bacterium (assembly GCA_046753505.1). Lineage (GTDB taxonomy): Bacteria > Desulfobacterota > GWC2-55-46 > S146-70 > JAUXIU01 > JBHHTR01. The sequence goes on along the minus strand of JBHHTR010000223.1, from coordinate 717 downwards.
TCTGAAAGACCAAAGGCCGCCCGATGCCGTGTCCCCAGGAGCTTGTTCACACTCTGTACCGTGAGAGGGAGGAAACAGCCGGCCTTTATCAGACGCCCATCCTTAACAATGACGGCGCCATCGTGAAGTGGTGAGGTCGGATTGAATATTGAGAGGAGTATCTCCTTTGTCACCTTGGCATCAATCTCGGTGCCGTACTCGATGTAGTCCCTGAGACAAAAATCCCGCTCGAGTGTTATCAACGCCCCGACTCTCCCGGACGCCATGAGGGAGACTGCCTTGGTAATCTCCTCAATATAGCCGGTCTTCTCGTGCCACTCACCGGTCCCAAAGGATTTTCCAACCTGTATGAGGGCTCGCCTGATATCGTGCTGGAAGATGACGATGATGATAATGAGTAGGGAACTCAAAAAGTTGTTTAGTATCCAGTGGAGGGTGAGCAGCTCCATCCTGCCTGAGAGGAAAAAGGCGACGACAATAATCCCCAGTCCCCAGAGCATCCTCTCCGCCCTCGTATTCTTTACCAGCATGATGAGCCAGTAGATTACAACGGCTACGATGAGTATATCGGCAAGGTGAATCAGGATAGTGAAGTTGAAGTGGTCAAAGATCCCTGACATCTATCCTCCTGATGGAGACTAAGGAAAAATAAAGTCTAACTTTTCTGTAACTATTCAGCGTAAAATCTTCCACGTTCTCTATTCATGTTGCGAATGT
>JBHHTR010000222.1:0-2728 GCA_046753505.1 Thermodesulfobacteriota bacterium | reverse complement strand
GCTGCGGCAGGTTGGGGCAAGGTGGATGGCAGCCGGGTTCGCCGTGAGGTTATTACCCACGGTCGTCTTCTTGGCGGCGGCAGGCGAAGCAAGGCCGATATCGCCGACTATGTGCTTGTCTATCATGGTCAGAAGCTGGCAGTGATCGAGGCCAAGCGCGTCAGTGCAGAAGATACCGAAGGGCTTGGTCAGGCAAAACGGTACGCCGCCAAGCTACAGGCCCGCTTTGCCTACTCCACCAACGGCACAGGTATCTACCGTGTGGATATGGAGAGAGGGGAGGAGGGCAACGTCCCCGGCTATCCCACCCCTGATGAGTTGTGGAAAGAGACCTTTGCCGAGCAGAACAGTTGGCGTGACCGCTTCGCCGCCGTCCCCTTTGAAGACAAGAGTGGAACATGGGGGGCGCGCTACTACCAGCACAACGCCATCAACAGGGCGCTTGAAGCGATTGCCGCTGGCGAAGAGCGCATCCTGCTGACACTGGCAACGGGCACAGGCAAAACCTTCATAGCCTTTCAGTTGGCGTGGAAACTCTTTCACAGCCGCTGGAATCTGAAAAATAGAATGGATAGTGGACAATTGATAATGGATAAGGGCGGCTTGAATGATGAAGAGGCTTCTCAATTATCCATTGTCAACTCTCAACTACTCCGCAGAGCCCGAGTTCTCTTTCTCGCGGACCGCAACATCCTGGCCGACCAGGCCTACAACGCCTTCTCTGCCTTTCCTGAAGACGCGCTAGTCAGAATCTCTCCCGATGCTATACGCAAGAAGGGGATGGTGCCGAAGAACGGCAGCATCTTCTTTACCATCTTCCAAACCTTCATGTCGGGCAGTGATGCCGATGGCAATCCAGCACCCAACTTTGGCTACTATCCCCCTGACTTCTTTGACTTCATCGTGATTGATGAGTGCCATCGTGGAGGCGCCAACGATGAGAGCAACTGGCGGGGCATACTGGAGTACTTCTCACCAGCCGTTCAACTGGGCCTGACCGCAACACCCAAACGGAAGGGCAATGTGAATACCTACGCCTACTTTGGCGAGCCCGTCTATGTCTACTCCCTCAAGGAGGGGATCAATGACGGCTTCCTGACCCCATTCAAGGTGAAGCAGATAGCCACCACGCTCGATGATTATGTCTATACGTCCGATGACACTCTGATCGAGGGAGAGGTGGAAGAGGGCAGGCGCTATACCGAGGATGATTTCAACCGGGTGATTGAGATCCGTGGCCGTGAAAAGTATCGGGTCGAGTTATTCATGGAGATGATAGAGCAGAACCAGAAGACCCTCGTCTTCTGCGCGACACAGGCTCACGCACTCGCGGTACGAGACCTGATTAACCAGAACAAGTCCAGCGCCGATCCGAACTACTGTGTACGGGTGACGGCCAATGACGGGGAGGAGGGAGAACGGTGGCTGCGTATCTTTCAGGATAACGAGAAGAGCATCCCCACGATCCTCACCACCTCGCAGAAACTCTCAACGGGTGTGGACGCACGCAATGTCCGTAACATCGTTTTGATGAGACCCGTGAACTCAATCATTGAGTTTAAACAGATCATTGGCCGCGGAACACGTCTCTTTGATAACAAGGAGTACTTCACCATCTACGACTTCGTGAAAGCCTATGAGCACTTCAATGACCCCGAGTGGGATGGTGAGCCGCTGGAGCCGGAGCAGTGTACCCAGTGTGGCATCACCCCCTGCATCTGTATCAAGGAGCCTCCACCGCCATGTTATGTATGTGGCAATAGCCCTTGCACCTGTGAAGTGGGACCGCCGGAACCGTGCCCTCAATGCGGTGAGAGCCCCTGCCTCTGTAAGAAGCGGGCCAGGGTGAAGATCAAGCTGGCCGATGGCAAGGAGCGTACCATCCAGCACATGATGGCGACCACCTTCTGGAGCCCTGACGGCAAGCCAATGTCGGCCGCTCAATTTATTGAGGGGCTATACGGCGAACTGCCGGAGCTGTTCAAGAATGAGGAAGAGCTTCGCGCCCTTTGGAGCAAACCCGATACCCGCAAGCAACTACTGGCAGGGCTGGAGGAGAAGGGTTACGGCAGGGAGCAGTTGGCCGAAGTCAGACGTTTGATCGACGCAGATAAGAGCGACCTCTTTGATGTGCTCGCCTATATCGCCTTTGCCCTCCCCACCACCACTCGTGAAGAGCGGGTGATGAATCACAAGGAGAGTATCTTTCAACACTACCCCGGCAAGGAGCAGGCATTTCTCGCCTTCGTCCTCGACCACTACATCACTCAGGGGGTCGGTGAGCTGGATCAGGAGAAGCTGCCTGACCTACTGGAACTGAAGTACCACTCCGTAGGGGATGCCGTGTCAGAACTGGGCAGCGTTGCCGGGATACGTGGCGTCTTTATTGGCTTTCAGGAACACCTCTATGTGCAGAAAGAAGAGGCATGATTGTAAAAATGGCTATCCAGGGTAATTGAGATGCCAGACCCTATCAGTCGTGTCGGGTCGAAAGAAATGACTGCTTTTTATAGGCTTAAAGTATAAGAGAAGCCTTTGCAAGTCATCCGGGAAGCAGGGCATTTCCATTGACTAATAACTGTAGATTTTGTATTTTATCAACATGCACACTATTGATACCATTAAACAGGTTGCCGCTCAGATGGCCGTTGCCGCAAATGCGGAGCGTGTCATTCTCTTCGGCTCATACGCCTGCGGCAACGCTACCGAGGAGAGCGATGTAGACCTT
>JBHHTR010000221.1:0-2747 GCA_046753505.1 Thermodesulfobacteriota bacterium | reverse complement strand
CGTTGCAGTGTCGTGCGGGCTTCTGTTTCTAATATCAAGCCACGCCTGTATTGCGTCAACGCTCTCCATAGCGATTGAAATGATTCAGAGGTGAGTCCAGAGGACTCGGATTCGCCGTCAAGGTATTGGACCGCATGTGGTCGTCCAAGATTGACCAGCCATTCGGCTAGTCTGTTCTTCGCGCCACGATAGGTGAAGCCGAATTGAAGCTTGATCGTCACAAACCACTGTTGAGTCCCCTCGATATCCATCGCATTTCGAAGATTGAGAGCGCGAACTGCATCAGAGATGAAATCCTTTGTTAGAGGAGATGGTTGCCCATTCGACAGAAATAACTCGTCTCGAAGCGCATGAAACTCCTGCAAGATGCTTCGCATTGCCGGCCAGACGGAATCCTCCCTGCTTTCCTCTCGGCAGATTTCCGCCCCAGCACAGATAAGAAGAGCCCCGAACATCTGGCGATAGGTCGCGGATGCGTTACCCTCATACTTCGCCTGCATCAATGAATAGATCCAGTTTTTTATGCTTTCGGGAGTTAAGCCACCCAACCAAGATCGAAGCCATATTATGTCATTTTCTGGCAGTCTTAGCTCGGCAATCGACCATGCACGATCAAATTCAGCAGCCTTATCGCAAAGCGGCTTGAAGACTTGCTCTAGTTTAGCTGAATGAAGTTCAAGGTGCGTCCACATCTACTTTTTCTCCTTCCACGAGGAGTGACGTGCTTACGCTGTGTATGCTAACAAGCGTGCTCTGCAGCAGCGGGCGATAACCATAGCGGTCTTTTTCTGTATAAGAAGTTGTCGTATTTTCCTGTTTTTTTCGGATAATGCTTCTATTTCAAAAAGTTACGATCTTTCTCAACTTCTGGAGTTCCGTCTTATACAGTCTGTATAAGACGGATTAGAACCGGATGAGACCTAGATCAACAGAAAGACCCCTCCTGCAGCGATTGCCGCTCCCGCGAACCGGACGGTCTGGAACCGGGCCGACTTCTGAAGGGAGAGGCCTAAAAGGATTCCCGTTACATGGAGGACGGCTGTGGTCAGGATAAAACCGGCTCCGTATGAAACCCCTGATAGTGCGGCAGGCATCTCCGCCCCGTGAGCATGGCCGTGGAATAGCGCGAAGAGCCCTACAATCGCAGCGCTTGCGGAGAGAGGCAGGCGAAGTGCCGCCGCGATGAGGACGCCAAGTATCAATACAGAGATGACGATACCGTGCTCAACAAAGTGGATGGCCGTGCCGGTAATGCCTATGGCGCCCCCGATCACCATTACGGTGACAAAGGTTGCCGGAACCGCCCACACTGCCCTGCCTGAAATCTGTGCCGCCCAGATACCTACCGCCACCATGGCCAGGATATGGTCCAGGCCGCCGAGGGGGTGTCCGATTCCGTGCAGTAAGCCGGTACCGTGGTCCGCGCCGGTATGGGCATAAACCAGAGTGGGGAGCGCAAGTGTGGCGAATAGCGCCAGCAACACCTTTGCGGGGAACTTGATTTTCATGGTTACCTCCTATGATCAGTGGTTACAGTTTTCCCAAAAGTATCACACTACAACAGGCATTTCCAACCCTTCTTTTGTTGCCAATGGAAAGGATGAGCAGTTCATACTCTTTACTATTGATGGCCTCGTAAAAAGTCGTGAGATGGCTAAGTAAAAATTTCGATATACAAGGAGTAGTGGTTTTTCAGATGGGAAGGCATTGTCCCGCTTTATTCACAAATATGCTCGCGCCCTCGCTTGATCCTGAATCCACCAAGGCATTTGTTCGAGCTTGGCCGTATCCACTGGTACGGCACGCCCTCCAAAAATCCCCTGGTAAATCCAATCTATGCGCGATCATCACGGCAATTCATGAATAAAGCGGGATATACGGTATGTCGAGTGTCTGAAATATTGCTCGGCCCAGTAGATAGGACTTTTTACGAGGGCATCAATATTTGCCACGGGACAAATACAACACCAGCAGCTTGTCAGCTGTTCTATGTAAACGCCTGTTTTGATTGAAAGTTGGTTATTGAGCGCCGAAATGTAACCGTTATGTTTTTAAGAAGTTACGCAGCTTATCTCCTGCCTTAAGTCCGACAGTCTGTTAGCCTCGCGGAAATGCTCTACCCTCTCCGCTTATAGCTTATGAATGAGTAGCCGTCGTGCGGCTCTGCTCCAGTCTGCTCCCAATCATCCGGGTCTATCTCCGGGAAGGAGGTGTCGCCCTCATATTCGGCATTGAGTCGCGTTATCTCAAGGTGTGTCGCGAAGACTAGCCCTTCACGGTAGACTTGCTCTCCTCCGATTAAGAAGAGCTTTTCCCTTGAGGTGTACTGCGTTATGGCATCTTTCAGCGACGGGACGGTAGTTACCTCCTCCCCCTCAAAACCGGACTTTCCGGTAATGACGATATTCAATCGTCCAGGGAGGGGTTTTAGAGGAAGTGACTCATAGGTCCGCCGTCCCATGATGACGGGATGGCCGAGTGTCAGTCGCTTAAAACGCTTGAAGTCGTCTGATATATGCCAGGGGATCTTCCCCTTGTTCCCGATTATGTTATTGGCGGCTACGGCGGCGATGATTATAATCTCGCCCATCAGACAGCGACCTCAAAACTAATTCGAGGGTGGTGCCTGTAGTTACAGGGAGCGGAATTCTCATATTGCCAATCGAATAGAGAGGTAAAGTTCTTCGTCTCTATTTCGGGAAGTTGGTATGGCTCTCTCGTCAGCTGTTCGGCAAGCCCTTCTCTGT
>JBHHTR010000220.1:0-2797 GCA_046753505.1 Thermodesulfobacteriota bacterium | reverse complement strand
AGATGATTGCCCCGTTTATGCACTAATTTCCGAGTTTTTACCGGACACTACTGTTATCATTTGAGAGAGTTATTCGGTCACTCGAATAGGTTGTAGTTAAACCACCAAGTAAAGATGGTGATGCTGGATTTGTTACATCAATTACCTGAAAGCTATCATATCCACCCCAACCAACCACGTAAGCTGTTGTGTCATCACTTGAAAGTGCAACATCCCATGCTTGAATATCGGTATCGTAAGATCCAAGTAATGTTGTAGTTGCATGAGCTTTCATACTGAAAAATAAAGCTATATTAAGTATTATTAGCAAGAGTCCTTTTTTCAAAATGTTTATAATAAGATTACCCTCCCCTAAAATATCACCGACAAAATGTCGATATACTATGAATATTGGTATCGTCTTTAGTCTGTCAGGTTGGCATAACTACTGTATATATGGTTTCCAGATAAACCCGCTTTCTCGCTTTGCTTCCAGATATAACGCATAACGCATCCTTCGTTTTCGTATAAGATGCATGAAATCGGGATATTAGGGTCTTCTGGCAAATATACGGCGTTTTATATGGTTTCCGCATAACACTCAGGCGCTATTTCTCAAAGCAATGAAGGAACGGGTGTCTGTGTATTATTTTACACAAACAGTACGTTTGAATAGCAGGCACTCAAGAGGCACGACCAGCCCCAGCCCCCCATCAGATCGGACTAGGATGAGTTGCAAGACCGGTCTCCTCCGGCAGGTCGTACAGAATATTCATGTTCTGCACCGCCTGTCCAGAGGCGCCCTTGATCAGGTTGTCGATTACGGAGATTATAATCACTCGCCCGGTACGACCATCCACCTTGACGCCGATATCACAGTAGTTGGAACCTCTCACCTGACTGATGTCAGGGAAGTTATCCATCCCCATGAGCCGCACAAATGGCTCATCCTCGTAGAGATCATCGTAGACGGAGCGCAGAGCTTCTGTGGTCATCTCCTGTCGTAACGTTGCGTAGATCGTACTCAGGATCCCCCTGCTCACGGGAAGAAGGTGGGGGGTAAAGGAGACCTTGATCCCCTCGCCTGCCAGGGAGCTCAACTCCTGCTCTATCTCCGGTGTATGGCGATGGACCCCCACGCTGTACGCCTTAAATCCGTCATTCACCTCGACAAAGGAGGTGGAAAGGTTGGCGCCTCTCCCCGCCCCTGAGACGCCGCTCTTTGCATCAATAAGAATGCTGTTCGTCTCAATGAGCCCCGCACGGAGCAACGGCGCAAGACCGAGGATGGCGCTGGTGGGATAGCAACCGGGGTTTGCCACTACTTTTGCGCCCTTTATCTGTTCCCTGTGGAGTTCCGGCAGGCCGTAGACCGCCTCTTTAAGGAGTTCGCACGCCCTATGCTCCCCGTACCACTCCCGGTAGATATCGGGCTCCTTTAGTCTGAAGTCGGCGCTCAGGTCGATAACCTTAATGCCCTTTGCCGCACATTGGGACACCACCTCCTGGGAGGCGCCGTGAGGGAGGGCGGTGAATACAAGGTCCACATCGCAGATGGTGTCAGGGGCATGCAGGTCGTCCATATCCGTGAAAGAGAGTCCAGTCAGGCCAGCCAGGGCCGGAAATATCTCACCGACCATCATGCCCTTGTACTGTCGCGACGTTACGGCAACAAGCTCCGCCTCAGGGTGGGCGAGAAGAATTCTTATGAGTTCAAAGCCGGTGTATCCGCTGGCGCCTATTATTGCTGTTTTAATCATTCGCTTCCTCTACCACACTATCGTAGCGATGGGCAACACAAAAAAAGGGAAGGCCATTTGACCTTCCCTTAATATATAACAAATAAAGAAACGGAAATTTACCTTTTGGAAAACTGGAACCGTGCCCGAGCCCCCTTCTGACCGAACTTCTTCCTCTCCTTCATCCTCGGATCCCTGGTAAGGAAACCGGCCTTCTTCAGAACTGGCCTCAAACCTGCGTCTATCTCGATGAGCGCCCGTGAGATGCCGTGGCGGATTGCGCCAGCCTGGCCTGTAGAACCGCCGCCGTTTACATTGGCCGCGACGTCATACTGTCCTGTGGTTTCTGTCACCTCAAAGGGCTGGAGAACAGCAACCCTGTGTGCGCTACGGTCAAAATAGTCATCAAGAGGGTGCTTGTTAACCAGGATAGTACCCTTGCCCGGCTTTACCCTCACCCTCGCTACCGATGTCTTACGCCTCCCAACAGTGCTTATTGTGCTATCTGCCATCTCTCCTGCTCCTTATATCAACGGTTCCGGCTGTTGCGCCTTGTGTGGATGAGTCTCGCCCGCATATACCTTGAGCTTGCTGAACATCTGACGCCCAAGCACGCCCTTTGGAAGCATTCCCCACACAGCCTTCTTAATTACATCCTCTGGTTTCTTCTCAAGGAGATCCTTCAGGACTATCTGCTTCAGACCACCGGGGTGCTGTGTATGGTGGTAATAGACCTTGTCCTCCATCTTATTGCCCGTAACCTTGATCTTCTCGGCATTCACCACAACAACAAAATCGCCGGTATCCATGAAGGGGGTATAGGTCGGTTTGTGCTTGCCCCTCAAGACCATTGCAATACGGGTGGCCAGTCTGCCTAAAATCTTATCCTCAGCATCAACAACGTACCACTGTTTATTTATGTCACCCACCTTGGGTAGATGTGTCTTCATAAGCTCCCTCTCAGTAAATGGTTTAAAAATACAGTTTCTTATCCTATGTCCTTTCCTATAGTTTGTCAAGTAAATTTCAGGGGCATTCCGTTCTTTTTTAACCCGAGTGATATCATTGGCATCTTTGAT
>JBHHTR010000219.1:0-2837 GCA_046753505.1 Thermodesulfobacteriota bacterium | reverse complement strand
AAGAAGGTTGTCAAGAAAGAGAGCGCCGCCCAGAAGCGGGTGACAAAGGCGGCCAAGGGCGCGGCAAAGAAGGTAACTGCCAGGGGCGCCGCTGCAAAGAAGTCTGTAAAGAGCGCGGCTTCAAGGGTGGCTGCAAAATCGCCGGGCAGAAAGAAAAAGTAATACGTAAGGCCGTTGCCGCTCCCCTTACTGCCATCCATTGCTTAAGAGCAATAGGGCCCCCCTTGCCTGTTCAAGGCGAGGGGGTTTTTTTTTGCCCGACTTTACTTCTCCCCTTTCACATTTATGCCGAGTTCGCCGATCTTCTTCCGCAAGGTGTTCCTGTTTATCCCTAACAGCTCTGCCGCACGCACCTGATTGCCCCCTGTCTTCTTGAGTACAAGTTTTATAAGTGGTCTCTCCATTAAGGGGAGGATGGTGTTGTAAAGCTCCTGTCTCGTTGTCGTACCTATACGGCCGATAAACTCCTCCAGCCTGCTGTATATGACATCCTCCAACGATTCACGTGGTTTTATCGTATCGTGGATGGCGAGGTCTTCCATGGAGAGGACAGGGTTAGAGGAGAGCAGCACGGCCCTGCGGAGTGTGTTCTCAAGCTCCCGCACGTTCCCCGGCCAACGATGGGTGGTGAGTGTTTCCAGGGCCTTCGGTGATAGCTTCCTCACTTCAACCCCCATCTCTACCTGAAACTTACGGAGGAAGTACTCCGCCAGTACCGGTATATCGTCCCTTCTCGTCCTCAGGGGCGGGAGTTTGATGGTGACAACATTGAGCCGGTAGTAGAGGTCCTCCCTGAATCGTTTGCTATCGACCTCTTTCTGGAGGTCACGATTTGTTGCGGATACGATCCTTACATCGACCCTGAGAGGCTCTTTTGCGCCGATGGGATAAAACTCCCGCTCCTGAATCGCCCTGAGAAGCCTGCTCTGGAGATCTATGGGCATATCGCCTATCTCATCGAGGAAGAGGGTTCCCCCGTCGGCAAGAGCGAACTTTCCCCTTCTTGCCTCAACTGCGCCGGTAAAGGCGCCCCTGACAAAACCAAAGAGCTCACTCTCTATCAGCTCCTTCGGGATAGCTGCCGTGTTGACGGCGATGAAGGGGCCGTTGCTCCGGGGGCTGTTCATGTGGATGAGCTTGGCGAGAAGCTCCTTCCCCGTCCCACTCTCACCCTGGAGGATGACCGACACATCCTTCGGGGCAATCCTTCCAACCGTCTTAAAGAGCCCCTCTACAGCCTTTGACTTGCCGACGAAATGTATCTCATCGGCCCACCTTTCGTGGAGTCTCTCCTTGAGAGAGATGACCTCGCTCTTGAGTCCTTTAAATTCAATGGCCCTGTCAACGAGCAGATCGACCTCGTCTATATCGAAGGGCTTGGTAATGTAGTCGAAGGCCCCCCGTTTCATTGCCTCGATGGCGTTCTGCATGGTTGACTGGGCGGTCATAATAATCACGGGGGTGCCAATGCCCCCCTCCTTTAACTTAGAGAGGACCTCAAGGCCGTCCACTTCAGGGATGTTGATGTCGAGCAGGGCGAGTGAGAACTCTTCATGTAAGAGAAGCTCAAGGGCTCTCCTGCCGTCTGCGGCTTCCACAACATCAAGCTTCTTCTCTTTCATGAGGCGGCTCAGCACCCAGCGGATATCGCTCTCGTCATCGACTATTAAGATTCTATCCTTCATGGGCTTACTCCTAACCTGTTGGAAGAGAGACGGGGAGATAGACAGAGAGCTCCGTTCCATCACCGTGGGACGATTCTACGGTGAAGAGACCGCCATGCTCCTTGACAATCCTGAAGGCGATTGCAATGCCGAGACCCGTCCCCTCTTTCTTTGTCGTGAAGAAGGGGGTAAAGAGTTTATCAAGATTCTCGGGGGCGATGCCGCACCCGTTGTCTTTCACCGTGACCGACGCCATACTCCTTCCTCTTACTCCCGGTTCGGCCAGGTGGAAGTCGGTGACCGTCCTCGTAATGATCCTCACCGTGCCGCCATCGGAGAGCGACTCGACGCCGTTCTTGATGATATTTATAAAGACCTGCACAAGCTGTTCCCTGTCGCCGGTTACGGGGGGGATACTGGGGTCGTACTCGATGAGTAACGATCTGCCCTTCGGCAGAGGAACCATCTCCCTGGCATAATCGAGTACCTGGTGGATGTTGAGCTGTTCCGGCCTGGGCTTCCTGGGGCTTGCAAAGTTGAGGATGTCATCGAGAATGGCGCTCAACCTGTCCGCCTCCCGTGTGATTACATCGGTGTACTCCTTGAGTTCCTGATCGCTGAGCTTGCGCGCCAGGAGCTGCGCCGCACCCTTTATCCCACCGAGAGGATTCTTTATCTCATGGGCTATCCCTGCCGCGAAGGCGCCGATGAGGGCGAGGCGCTCTCTCCTTGTCGAGTCTGTCTCAAGGAGCCTCGTCCCCGCTATCTCCCGGAGGAGGAGCACGACGCCGTCTACCTTGCCGGTGTCGTTAAAGAGGGGGGATACAGTGGCGGATACCGGAAGGGGAGGGCCGAGCCGTTGGTGAATCTCGCCATCATATTCGGAAAAAGCCTTCTCCTCCCTCATGCTCTTTCCGGCCAGCTCCGTGACCCATCCGTCTTTCTCTATTACGTGTGAGATGCTTTTCCCTACGGCGAGGGAGCGGGGGAGAGCCGTTATCTTTTCGGCGCCCTGGTTGAATGCGGTGACACGGAGGGCACTGTCCATTGCGATGAGCCCTTCACTGAGACTGTCCAGAATGTTTTCAGAAAGTGACACGATGATTATAGAGTCCTCTTCAGTAGTGTCCGGTTAAAAAACCGGAAGATAAGGAACCAATCTGCTTAGTTGAT
>JBHHTR010000218.1:0-2843 GCA_046753505.1 Thermodesulfobacteriota bacterium | reverse complement strand
TGGTACGGCACGTCCTCCAAAAATCGCTGGTAAATCCAATCTCTGCACAATCATCACGGCAATTCATGAATAATGCGGGCTAATAGAACTTCTGATTAATTAGACCTTTCGCAGCGCCAGGGATGCGTCGCCACTTCCGATTCCAGCGGTAGCAGACCGTTGAAAATGTTCCTGAAGCGCCTTTCGCCATACCTGTGACCACCATCACATCCATCTCATAAGCGAATAGCCTATAGTCGAAGTGTACTCATTTTGCCAAGAGCAAACACCGGGAAATCGGTGGGCGCAGAGTTACGAGGCTAAGGCTTATGGAGCTATGCTGGTCGAACCGCCAAAGGAGACGTTTTGGCGTTTTTTTTTATATTGTGCCTCTGTGACCAGAGGGGAACGTGAAGTGTAATGATTAATATGGAGGTGAACCTATGGATAGGAATAGCGCTCTCGATAGAGGTATAAACCTTGCCAGGATCGGAGAATACAGTGAGGCCCTCAAGGTTTTTGAAGAGGATTTGAGATTTACGGAGGAGCCGACGGCCATGTCCTACTACGCCATCTGCCTGGTCGAGGTGGAGAAAAAGTATGAACAGGCCATATCGCTCTGTCTGATGGCAGTGGAGCGAGAGTTTTACAACCCCGATATATACCTCAACCTCGGCAAGATCTATATGATGAACGGCCAGAAGGCAGTCGCCATCAGAGCCTTCAGAAAAGGGCTGAGGATTGATGAAACACACCCCGAATTGATGACGGAGGTTAGGGAGATGGGCGTCAGACGGCGACCGCCGCTCTCCTTCCTGTCGAGAAGAAATATTGCCAACAAGCTCCTCGGAATGCTGGTAAGAGGGTGGCAGCCGAATAAAGCGGCAGCATAGAGGAACTTACCCTCATTTTGACACCTCCCTTCGCCTATGGTATAGGAGGGAGAATGACAACGCACCGAAACCCCGTTCCCACAGTCGATATAATCATCGAGATGCAGGCAGGCGGTATAGTTCTTATCGAGCGGAAGAACCCGCCCTTCGGGTGGGCCATGCCTGGCGGTTTTGTAGATTACGGTGAGAGTCTGGAGACCGCCGCACGGCGAGAGGCCCTGGAAGAGACCTCGCTGGTAGTCAAGCTTACGACGCAACTCCACGCCTATTCCGACCCCGACAGAGACAAACGACTCCATACAATTACCACTGTTTTCGTTGCCGAGGCGCAGGGTGAGGCGGAGCCCGTAGCCCGTGATGATGCAAAGGGCGTGGGCGTCTTTACAGAAGAGGACCTTCCGACACCACTGGCTTTCGATCATAAAAGGATTCTGTCCGACTACTTCCGATGGAAGCTGGAGGGATTTCGGAGCTTTGACCCGTTTTATTCTCACCTTCCCTGAAGACAAATCATCGCCCGGCAGATTGGTTTGACACTTATCATTATTCTTCTTGACTTATCATCCCTACCTCCATACAATTGAAAACTATTATCAATCGAAAATGAAAACCAATATTAATAAGATGAAGACAAAAATCACATTCACTATCCTCCTTGTTCCCCTCATATTTGTCCTCTTCCCCACCTGGGGAATGGCGGCGGCAGATGGTCAGGGAGGAGGAGGCTACGGCTTATTCTTCAACGCCTTTATTATCATCCTGAGAGAGGGTTTCGAGGCCGTACTGGTCATCAGCGCTCTCGTCGCCTACCTTGCCCGCTCCGGCAACAGCGACAAGGTGAGGACTGTCTATATGGGCGCTGTGTGGGCCCTCGTTGCCAGCATCGTAACGGCCTATATCCTCAGTACAGTTATTATCCTGGGGGAGGAGGGGCAAGAGGCGGTTGAGGGGGTGACGATGCTCTTTGCAACGGCCGTCCTCTTCTACGTGAGCTACTGGTTGATTACAAAGAGTGAGGTTACCCGCTGGCAGAAGTATATCAAATCAAAGGTTGACAACTCCATCGGCAAGGGGAGCGTGTGGGCTCTGGGCCTCGCCTCTTTTATGGCCGTATATAGAGAGGGGGCCGAGACGGCCCTCTTCTACCTCGCCCTTTTTTCTACATCACAGGGGAGTATGGGCTCTGTCATAGCCGGTTTCATTACCGGCCTTATCGTGCTGGTAATAATCTTCCTCCTCTTCAAGTATGGTGAGATGAGGCTCCCCATAGGCCCCTTCTTCGCCGTCACATCGACACTCCTCTACTACCTGGCCTTTGTCTTTGCCGGTAAGGGCGTCCACGCCCTTCAGGATGCCGAGTGGATATCCGAGACCTATTGGGAAGCCATCCCCAGGATATCCTTCTTTGGCATATACCCAACCGTCGAGGGGATAGCCCTCCAGACGGCGCTGATTATTGCCATGGTGATAGCCGTCATCTACAGCCTCCTCATAAAGCCGTACAGAGAGAAGCTTGCCGTAGAGAGGGATATCTCCCACATCGGCGTTGATCTCACCGGCCTTCACGACCTGCTTGACGACGTTAAGGGTCACACGACGGAGATCTCAAAGCTGGTTAAGGACAGCAATGTTGAAGAGGTTCAGGCTCATATCAGGGAGCTTGACAGGAAGATTCACGAAGTGATGGCTCACCTTGCAACTCTGGAGCAGGATACGAAGGATGCTTTTATAGAGACCGAAAAGGAGATTGCCGGAAAATAGCAGTATGGACATGTCCCACGAAACGGACGGCTTCCCCTCCACATCATCACGGCCGTTGAACGGGATTTATCTTCAACCACCACCTTTCCACCGACTTACAAGAGACCATCGACCTCTACACTCCCTCTCTTTTCCTGGCATAGTGACAACGAAGCCCCAGGGCTATTCCATTTTGAGTGGTAAGTTAATAACTTTAATGTAAATAGCATT
>JBHHTR010000217.1:0-2897 GCA_046753505.1 Thermodesulfobacteriota bacterium | reverse complement strand
CTTCGACTATAGGTATGGCGTCAAATTCCTCTTGAGTAATCTGCTTCATTCTGTGCCTCCTTTCGTTGTACCGTCTAGGCTGTGGTTGATGGTTAATATGTCGTCTGCAAATTCATTGCCTTGTTAACCTCAGTTTTGCCTCTATGGCCATAGCACTAATTATTTCTATGTTCGAGTAAGTATCCTTCTTGTTGTTCCTGACCATCTCTTCATACGCCAAGCGTCCCTTGGTCGTGAGTGGAATGTGCCCAGCCAACTCTTTCTGGTACTTCTCTGCACGGAGGTTTTTCCTCCATCGCCTTGGCAAGTTGAGCTTTTCGTTTACGACCACTCCACATACCATCTGCCGCCTAGACCGATGCATGTACCGCGTTTTTTTCCTATTTATTTTGAAGCCCATGCCAATGAGCCTGCCCGCCGCCATTGTCATAATTTTGGCTAGGTCATCCTTGTTAGCCCCTGAGAATACGAGGTCATCTGCATATCTGGTGTAGGCACAGTCGGAAGCAGCAGCTTGTCTTGCTATATACCAATCAAGCGACAAGAGTGCCGCATTGGCTAAGAAAGGGGATGTGGGGGCACCCTGAGGAAGCCTAACCCCTTTGCCGTCATCAAAATCAAAAACTAGGTGCAGCAAATCTGGGGGATATATCCTATTCCTAGTCTTTGTCCTGACATAACGAAGCAAGATCCTCTCGGTTACAGATGGGAAGAAGTCTTTTATATCCATACATGCGACCCACTCTTTTCCAACATGCGGCATGGCGGCTGTGGCAGTGTTTTTGTATATCTGAAAGGCGTGTGCGAACGGGGACACTCTGATATTTTTGGACAAAAAGCGAAGCCGTTCCTGTTGGTATCTTTTAAGCCCTGCGTTTGGAGCCTCTATGCTCCTTGTTCCGCCGCTTCGCTTTGGAATGCGGAAGACTTGGTATGAGATCTTTAGCGCTGCCGTACTCATATCACACCTCTTATTTTGTTGTAGACAAGAATGCTTGCTTGCATCTCTTCGATTTTTTCGTTCCCGCTGAAAAGATTTCCAAGCTCTTCGATGTGGTTAGATGACAGGCCGAGGCCGTCGCGGTACCTATGCCACCTACTTATAACGCCTTGTATTTTGTCAAGATACGATCCTGCCCATCTTTTGTTTGATCCCAAGAATTTTTCCATTAAACGTTGCAACTCCCACACAGTATCCACGATGACATTGTCTGTGTTGGCTTCCCTGCACTCGTAGATATCCATTCCTTTCTCCGTAAGGGCATTCAAGACAGCGGCTCGATGCTTTGCTGTTGTTACGGAAGCTTTGTCGCTATTTAAGATAAATTTCCCATCCGATATTTTTTTAGCTATAGGATGGTGGTACCCATAGCTGTAGACAACATCGCCTTCTATGAGCATATTCGTAGCTCTGCCCCTTATCTCCCCGTCAGCAAATTTTTTTGCAACATCACCAATAGTAAGCATACTTACCTCCTTTAGTTCATTAGTCCATCTGGATTCTTGCCCCCCATGGGACACTGCCACCACCCTTTACCACCCATATAACAGGATACTGAGGCGGTGATTCAGGGAACTCGCCTAACGCATCGGTTAGGTAGAAAAGGGCGTCTATCTGAATATCGTCCTCCTCGATCCTATTAAAAACCGGCCTAAAATCGGTACCCCCTCCACCGGACATCAGTGAGTCCAAATCAATATCCTCTCCTGGCTTGGCAACTTGATAGTTCCCGTCTTGTATGCTTGCGTCGCATCCAAAGAGATGCAACTCGTAGTCTTGACATACGTTCATCGCCCCGAGCTTTATCTCCGACCAAAAATCTGTTCTAGCATCTTTTCCGATGGAGCCTGATAAGTCTACGGCCACCGCTATTCTTATTCCGTGGCTAAGAAGGCCGGGGAGGTAGAACCCGCTACTAAGGTATCTTCGGTCGGGGACGCTCATCGTGTAATCTCCGTTCGATATTTCTCTTATAAAAGGTTCTACAAGCTCCCTCCACGGTAGTTGAGGGTATACAAGTTCACCCAAAATAAGGTTCATGCCCGCTGGAAGACTTCCTCTCCCCCCAGCTTCTGCCGCATGGCGGGCTTTTGACACCATATCTTTGATACGGTTGCGAAGCTTTTCTGTCTGCTCTCTGGTAGCCGGACGGTCTCCACTTATGTGCTCATCAAACTGATGCTTGCTCAAGATGTCACCTATGGTGGCTCTATCAATTGGCACTTCAATGATGTTCCCACCAACCGTTCCAACTGAGATTGTTTTGCCATCATCTTGAGAGCAGTCTTTGCCTGTCTTGCTCTCTGAGGGGCTTTCTGAATTACTTTCTGGCGGAGCATCTTTTAGCAGTGCGTAATATACGGCCTCTGTCGTTTTGCCGTAATACCTCCTATCCAAAAAGCCCCCCTTTGGTAAAGTACAGCCGAACATCTCGACAACACACTCGTTTACAACAAGCTCTTGTGCTATGGTCCAGTATGGCTCTCTTCGTTGGAAGCCATCCCTCCACCACCCTTTTTTGCCTCTCTCTCTCGCCCTAATTATCTCAGCTCTACTTGCCCAGCCACATACATGTTGGTACATGACATGGACAATCTCGTGTACTGTTATTCCAATTAACTCTGCCTTTGTTATGTTTTCTGCCAAGCTATGCTCAGGATTCCACAGAATGCTATATCCGTCCGTTCCGGCTATTGAGTCGATATCCTTGTTGAACTCAGCCTTTAGCCCGGCCAAAAGCCCTCCGATACCAGGATGTCTGAGCATAATATTGACCTTGACCCAATCAATTACGTCTGTCGTAAGGCCATTAATTTTGTCGTTGATGGTATCTTTAATCATAGTATTACCTCTCTGTGACTGCTTGCCCATTTCATCCAAGCCTTTCTCATCGTTG
>JBHHTR010000216.1:0-2904 GCA_046753505.1 Thermodesulfobacteriota bacterium | reverse complement strand
ATTTGTAATGCAAAGTGAGTATAACATCTATGCGCTCAAAAGTCCGACAGACTGCAAGGGCGCATGTATTCTGCCTCACGGGGTTTTGTTCAGGGGAAATGTGGAGGCGGTGATCCGCACGAATATTGTACGCAAGGGGTACATCAAGGGGATAATCGGTTTGCCCGCCAACCTCTTTTACGGCACGGGCATCCCGGCCTGTATCGTTGTGATCGACAAAGAGAATGCCCATAACCGGAAAGGCATCTTTATGATAGACGCCGGTAAGGGCTTCATGAAAGACGGCAATAAGAACCGGCTACGCAGCATGGACATTCACAAGATAGTCGATGTCTTTAACAGGCAGATCGAGATTGATAAATATTCCAAGATGGTCCCTTTTTCCAGAATTGAGGAGCACGAATACAACCTGAACATTCCCCGCTATATCGACAGTCAGGAGGCCGAGGATATTCAGGATATTGAAGCCCACCTGCTGGGCGATATCCCCACTGCCGATATAGAGGCGCTGGAATATTACTGGAGAGTATGCCCGACCCTGAAGAGCGCCCTCTTTGGAGGGGGTAGACGGGCCAACTATTCACAGTTGAAGGTTCGCAAAGAGGAGATCAAGGAGACGATCTTTCACCACCCTGAGTTTGCGACCTTTATCCAAGAGACGACTACCCTTTTTGCCGAATGGAAAAAGAAGAGCGCCGCCTACCTGAAGGCGCTGGAAGTGGACCTCCATCCCAAAGAGGTGATCTTTCAGCTTTCCGAAAGCCTCCTTGCCCAGTACACCGGCAGAGCCCTGATCAACAATTACGATGTCTACCAGCACCTGATGAACTACTGGGCAGAGGTGATGCAGGACGACTGCTACATTATAGCCTCCGACGGCTGGAAAGCAGAGACCTACCGCATACCCGTTAAGAACAAGCAGAAGAAGATGGTGGATAAGGGGTGGAGCTGTGATCTTGTACCCAAGGAACTGGTAATAAACCGCTTCTTCCTCAAAGAGAAAGAGGCCATTGAGACCCTGGAAGCTGAAAGCGAGGTCATTGCCGGGCAGCTTACGGAAATGGAAGAAGAAGAGAGCGGTGAAGAGGGCTGCTTTGCCGATCTGGACAAGGTAAACAAGGGCAATGTCCAGGGGAAGCTGAAAGATATAAAAGGCGATCCAGAGGCCAGGGAAGAAATAGTGGTATTAAAAACCTACCTCGACCTTCTTGCCAGACAGACGGCAACCAACAAGGAAATCAAAGAGGCCAATGGAGAGCTGAATAAGAAGCTCTATGCCAAATATCCTACCCTTACGGAAGGTGAAATCAAGACGCTGGTGGTGGATGACAAATGGATGACAACCATTGCCAAGGACATTCACTCCGAGATGGATATAATCAGCCAGAGATTGACCCAAAGGATTAAGGAACTGGCGGAGCGGTATGACACGCCTTTGCCACAACAGACAGTCGAAGTAAGCGAGTTGGAAAAGAAGGTAACCGCACACCTGGAAAAGATGGGATTTGCATGGCAGTGAAAAAGCTCAAAACAGATATTCAGTATAAAAACTGGCTTGCCGATCTGAAAGAAAAATTGCGCACTGCACAGATAAAGGCTGTGCTGTCTGTCAATAAAGAGCTTTTGACATTTTACTGGGAACTGGGCGCAGATATTGTCCAAAAACAATCTACCACCAATTGGGGAGACGGCTTTTTGCCTCAACTCAGTCTGGATTTAAGAGGAGAGTTCCCTGATATGAAGGGTTTTTCTCTCAGAAACCTTAAATATGTACGGCAATGGTATCTTTTTTATTATGCTGACTTGCACACAGGACATCCTGCAATTGGGCAACAGCTTGTTGCCCAAATTACCCGCATCCCCTGGGGACACAATATTGCCATCATCTCCAAATGCCGGAGTGTCGAAGAAGCTCTTTATTATGTCCAAAATACGATTGCGCACAACTGGAGTCGCAGCGTTCTGGTGCATCAAATAGAAAGCGACTTGTACCGGCGGGAAGGAAAAGCAGTTTCCAACTTTGCTAGCGCACTCCCCGCTCCACAGTCCGACTTTGCTCGCCAGATGCTCAAAGACCCTTATATATTTGATTTTATTAGCATGAGGAAAAATTATAATGAGCGGGAATTGGAAAAAGGACTTGTGGAACATATTACCCATTTCTTGCTGGAGCTGGGGGCGGGCTTTGCCTATATCGGCAGACAGGTCCCTCTACAAGTGGGTGAAAGAGATTTCTTTATTGATCTGCTTTTTTACCATACCCGTCTTCATGCTTATGTGGTCATTGAACTGAAAACATCTGATTTTGAGCCGGAACATGCAGGCAAACTGAACTTTTACATTAAAGCCGTTGACGAACAACTCCGCAAAGAGGGCGACCAGCCCACTATAGGGATTCTGCTTTGCAAGAACAGAGACAAGCTGGTGGCGGAATATGCCCTGAGTGATATTCACAAGCCTATTGGCGTTTCGGAATATCAGCTTACCCAATCACTTCCTGAAAGCCTGAAGTCCAGTCTGCCAACCGTTGAGGAAATTGAAGCTGAACTTGGCGAGATAAAAGATGCAGAGGACGGCGATGAGTAATGTGCTGAAAGGATACCAGCAGACAGAGGTGGGGGTGATACCGGAGGATTGGGAGGTTAGTAAGCTGGGAACCCTTGCTGACATAACCAAATTAGCAGGTTTTGAATATTCAAAATATTTCAATAGTTATAAGGATGCAGGTGATGTCATTGTAATTCGAGGTACCGAATATCACCCATAACAAATTGGACTTATCCGATATTAAAACTATTCCTCGTAACACATCTAACTTTCTTCAAAGAAGCAAATTACATAAGGGTGACTTAGACATAATGGCTGTCAGCAGAAAATAAGTGACCTGCCCCTTGCAAACATGGG
>JBHHTR010000215.1:0-2915 GCA_046753505.1 Thermodesulfobacteriota bacterium | reverse complement strand
ACACCCCTTTAGTCTATATCTTTCAGCATGTTATGACTTTCTGAGGAGACTCTATGGTAAAGGCGAGGAGGTTGATGAAGCGCTTCAGCGTCCTCGGGTTCTCTCCCACCCCCGTCTCGATTATATCAGCGTGCTCTGTAAAACCCTCGGCGTTATCCATCAATGATTCGATGAAACGCCTCTTTCTGCCCGGCTCGATGGCGGGCAGTTCAAGGGGGAGTTGAATCATCTTGTCGAGGTAATCCTCCGGTGAGATGATGAGCCCCTCCTCCTCCTTCTCCTCCCTGTGTTCAAAGAAGCGGTAGTGGTAGGATATCCCCTTCTTCACCACCTCCCTGTCAACACCGAGGAGAAAGAGATACCCCTCGATATCGAGGAAGAGCTTTATCGCTTCCAGAAGCTCAACGGCCTTGTCAGGCAGGCACCGGTCAAGGTCGTCAACAAAGACCACGATCCTGAACTGCTTCTCATCGACGGCGCTCTTCAGCTCATCCACGATGTCGTAATAGGTGTAGGAGAGTTTGTCTGACAGTTTTTTGGCCTCCTCCACTCTTCTCGCCGCAAGATCCTCCTCCCGCGAGGCCGCCGCCGATGTATCGAGACCAAAGCCGAAGCCTCCCAGTTTGCAGTCAGAGCTAATCCCGTAGGCAAAAGCGGCGGATGCGTCGCCTATCTTTTGAGCCGTGGCTTTCAGTTTTTTTGAAAGTGTCGCGCCGAGTCCCGTCTGCTCTTTTATGTATCTCGCTATCTCATGCTCTATGGTCTTCAGGAAGGGGATGATCAGGTGCTCCTCCTTTTCGTATCTCCATGGGTTGAACCAGACGGGGATGGTGTGGGGCTCTGTCTTATCCTCGGATAGCCTCTTTTCGAGGAGGTGCATAAAGCTGGTCTTGCCGCTCCCCCACTTTCCGAAGATGCCTATGCAGAAGGGGGTCTTGAAATCCTTGTCTTTAATCATCCTGCCGAGGGTATCGATATACTTATCAAACCCCCAGGAGGTCCTCTTCGCAGTAGATGTCCGATTTAATGTTTAAGAGGGGTGCCATGACAGACTCCTTTATTTACCTTTGTGTAACCTCCATACTCCGAGTGGTCTACAGAATAGCGGTGATGCCGACCACCTTATCACCCCTATTAGCCGACAATCTGGACAACTACCTTTCTCTGGCGGGCCTTGTTGTCGAAGTCGATAAAGACGATCTGCTGCCAGATGCCGAGGGTAGGCGCTCCATCGACGATGGGAACGGTTATGCCAGGCTTCATAAGCGCCGCCCTGACGTGGGAGAAGCCGTTGCCATCATTCCACTTCATATCGTGGGCGTACGGGATGCGTGATGGAATGAGCCGATCGAGAGCGGACTTGAGATCTTCAACAACGCCCTCTTCATACTCGATGGTAGTGATAGAGGCGGTTGAACCGGGGACAAAGAGGGTCATGATGCCCTTTCGTATACCAGACTCCCCCACGGCGGCCACAGCTTCCCGCGTGATATCCATGACATCCCCAAAACCGCTCGACTCGATATGAACAAACGAGGTGTATACCGCCATCACGTCCCCTCCAGACATAAGGGTCACTATCTACACAATATAAGCAGGGGATTAAGGTAACACCGGAAGGGAGCAGTGTCAATAAATCAGACCTTAAATCAGACCTTCCCTATTGACATCACCAAAGATTCATATTACATATAGATGTACAGATATGATGCTTTGATCCAACGATGATTGCAGTGTCAACCTCCAGAAATTCTATCTTTTTTTACTATGCCGAACATTGACCACATGGGTGGAGCGAGCGGGGGCCGATGGTCTCTACCAACCCTCCGATCATTTTTCTTGTGCCGTTAACTCTAAGGCTGGGAATAGGATAATTTAACAGGAAAGGACGGGAGAACAGGTGATCGATAAAAAAGCTGTTAAAGATGCGAAGAAGGTCCTAAAGGATCATCTTGAGAAACTGCACCTCCTCAGAGACCAGGGGTATGAGGAGTTTACATCCGACTTCAGGAACATTGACTCGAGCCTCCTCAGATTACAACAGACGGTGAAGGCATTCCTGGCGCTGGAGATGCAGATCGCAGCGCTCCTCTCCATTGAGGCGCTGCCACCGGACGACGAGTACTTTAATCATCTTAAGGAGGGGGGCCATCTCCCCAAGGAGAGGCGTAAAACCTATGAGGCTATGATTGTCTTTAGAGAAAAGATCGGGAAGCTCGCGGAGCGTATGGATAAAAAAGTGCTCTACGCTATAGTTACCAATGAACTTGACGATATCGAACACTTCGAGAAGAATCTTCTCTCCATCATCAAGGCTCATAAAAAGGGGTAAAACCGTCTGAGATCATTATTGCTGCAACCACTATCCCTGACTTTGGAGATACAATTCATCATTCCCGCAGCAACTGGCTCAAGCGATAGGGAACAACACCTTTACCTCACACAAAGCCGCAAGGACACAAAGGATATTTTTTACTCATGCAATTATGCACTCCCTGGCGTTCTTGGCGTCTTTGTGTGGCTGTTTTTCAAATCATTTCTTTCAAGGTTGACTGCGCCGTGCATTGTTCCTCACACGGAGCCGTAAAGGGCGCAAAGCTCGAGCGTAGACAAAAGAGAGTCCTGTTATATTCAACTCCCCTTCTCTTGGCTATCTTTGTGATCTTTGTGTGAGTATCTGTTTTTTTTGAATCAAGAAGACGCCATGGAAAGAGGTAGATTCCCCCGTATCAAGTACGGGGCAGGTTCGGTCAAGGCCGGAATGAGAACCCAATCTGTTTTATTACCGGTTTAATATCGCAGCGCACAGAGGCGCTTAACCCATACTATGGAAGCTCAGAATAAATCAGGCCTTCCATAGCTACTTAGAGTTTCCTCAGAAAGTCACTTGCCTTAGCCTTCGTTCATCCATGCAA
>JBHHTR010000214.1:0-2934 GCA_046753505.1 Thermodesulfobacteriota bacterium | reverse complement strand
GATGAGGCTAGGAGTGTCTGGTAAGCGGCTGATGTCAACATGCCGTAATCGTTCCCCATCTTTATGAGGACGAAGGAAAACTCCCCTATCTGGGCCAGACTGATCCCCACCATGATGCTGAGACGGAGTGGGTAGCGCACAACTCTCCCGACTCCGGTGATAATCATGGCCTTGGCAACCAGTATGGCGAGGGCCATGCCGATGAGTAGGGGGAGGTGGTGCATGAAGTAGAAGAACTCGAGGAGCATCCCTATGGAGATAAAAAAGAGGCTCTGAAAGGTATCCCTGAAGGGGAGAATCTCTGCCACTATCTGGTGGCTGTACTCCGATTCAGAGATTACGATCCCGGCTATAAACGCGCCAAGGGCGAGAGAGAGGCCGAAGAGGGATGTGAGCCACGCAGTCCCCATACAGAGGAGGAGTATGGTGAGAATAAAGAGCTCCCTGCTCTCGAGCCTCACGATCTGATAGAGGAATTTTGGGACAATATAAGATGCGGCTACGACGATCACAACGATAGCGGTAATCGCCATGAGGAGGCTCTTTGCTATGGTGAAGAATGAGGCATCTCCCTCCCCCCCGAAACCCTGGATGATGAGCACCATGAGCACGATGCAGATGTCCTGGAAGAGGAGGAGGCCGACGGAGAGATTCCCGTAGGATGAGTTGACCTCCCCCTTGTCAACGAGAAGCTTGAGGACAATGGCGGAGGAGCTGAGGGATATGATAAAGCCAAAGAGGAGGGCTACAGGGAGGGGCTGACCGAGGAGCCTCTCAATGACGAGGACGAGGAGGGTGGTAAGCCCAACCTGGAGCCCCCCCCCGATGAGGGCCTCCCTCCTTATCTTCAGAAGCTTGGAGACAGAGAACTCAAGTCCGATGGTGAAGAGGAGCAGGACGACGCCGATCTCCGCCAGTACCTCAATCGAGTGATGGTCGGTGATAATGCCGAACCCAAAGGGCCCAATGACGACGCCGGTGATGAGAAAACCGACTATCGTGGGGAGTCCCAGCTTGTGGAAGAAGAAGGTGATCGGGACAGCCGCCACCATCAGGATAATGAGGTCTTTCAGTAGTGGTATGTTTTCCACAATCGGCTAGCTGCCCCCTCGTATTCTTAATGAACATTTTCAACGGCTTACCGCCATTCAGGCTGAATAATGCAGTAACGGCGGCAGGCAGAATATCATTCAACGGTTGTTGAAAAGTATACACCATCGGTGATAGGATTTCAAAAATGGTGTCGTAGCAGCTAACCATACCGCAACTTTTTCTACGCCATCATCGAAGAAATGGCGTGATCGACGAATCCTCGTAGGCCATCTGTTTCATGCCTCTTGGCGGCGATCTACAATGACGATCTACTCAACATCACTCCCATCACCCTTTGGACTACTCACCGTGACCGCAACCTGTGACGGAGTGTGCGCTCTCTCCTTCGAGGGCGAGAAAGTTCGGCATGATAGGTATGAAAGGAAGGCTAGCCCAGGAAACCAGCGCCTTTACCGCCAGGTTGACCTTGATGACCTCTCCGTACCTTCTAAAGAGCAGCAGGTGCTCAAGGTGGCGGTGGATACTTTGCAGCGCTACTTTGACGGGAGTGAAATAGAGTTAGCCATCCCCCTTGCCCCTTCAGGCACCCCCTTTCAGCGCACTGTCTGGCGTGTTCTTTTAACCATCCCCTACGGTGAAACGAGAAGCTACGGATGGGTGGCGGAGCAGTTGGGCATGAAGTATGGTGCGAGAGCGGTTGGCGGGGCGTGTGGGAGTAACCCCATTCCTGTCATAATACCGTGTCACAGGGTGATTGCCTCCAACGGCAATATCGGTGGATACAGTGGCGGAGGGGCAGGCGAGGGCATATCGATCAAGAGGGGGCTCCTCGCATTGGAGGGGGTTACGGTGTGAGTCCTCTTTGCTAACCCCCCTCTTCCGGCGGCGCAGGTGAAGAAGGTCCGCCCTTCTCCTGAAGTTCCCTCTCCAGTTGTTCAATCGTTTTTTTCTGGCTGGTAATCTCCATACGCCGTTTCAGCGTGGCAGGGATGGAGGCAAGGATAGTTATGAGAACCCCCAGCCCCAGCGCGAGGAGGAGTATGAGGGCGAGTGATCCGGCATACTGCCAGAGGAAGAAGGTTATGGTAACGGGTGTAATGTTCTGGAGCGCAAAGACAACAGCCGCAATGGCAACAAGGAGCGCAAGTATTAAAAAGAGGGGCATTCCGGTTACTCCCTTGAAAGCAGTTATTAACAGAGGCCGTATTTATAGTTCAGAATAGATAGAGGCAGAGCATGTGCAACAGTCAGGAGACGGCCACCCCCTGCCCAACAGACGAGTTTTTTTATAACACAGACAGAGCAATTCCTCCAATATAACTTATGCGGATGAAGAAATGCCGGTTAGGAAATTGCTGGTTCCTGATACTCCGTACATTCTGGCATACAAAGTTGAAGGTGACTGGGTCGAAATATTGAGAGTATTGCATGATGGCTAAGTAAAAAGTCCGATCTACTGGGTCGTAGCAATTTTTCAGACACTCGACATACCGTATGTATGCCTTCGCATCTGAAAAACCACTACTCCTTGTATATCGAAATTTTTACTTAGCCATCCCACAACTTTTTACGAAGGCGTCAGATGTAGCGTACGAAATAAAGGCGCTATCCGCAGATGACGCAGATTACACAGATGGGTTGATCTGCGAAATCTGCGGTTAATGGGTTGTCTTCCTTCGATAGAGACGGGTAAATCCAAACCAAAGATTCACCATGAAGGCCATGAAGGAAAAACAGATATCTGTCTCCTTGCAATTTCACTCCCTCTCCCCCCAGGGGAGAGGGCTGGGGTGAGGGGGGAGGTAAATCGTCAGCGCTCCTAACCAAGCGTTGAAACTCTACCATTTGAGGAAAATTCTTGCCATATTTTTGTTGACAGCC
>JBHHTR010000213.1:0-2955 GCA_046753505.1 Thermodesulfobacteriota bacterium | reverse complement strand
GGCCGAGGCAGGCAAAAGGAGGCGATGATCGCCGCCGAAGAGGAGGCGTGCCGAGTGGGGGACGACAAGGCCGACAAAACCGATAAGGCCGGAAAAGGCGACCGAGAGGCCCGTCATTAGGGATGCCGTTATAAAGATGGTAACCTTGAGCCCCTCCACACTGGCGCCGAGGTGAAGGGCCGTCTCCTCTCCGACGGTCAGGAGGTTAAGCCCCCTGAAGTTGGCGTAGAGGAGGATGAATCCAGCTCCGCAGTAGAGGATGGCTATGAGGGCCTTTCTACTGTCGGCGGCGCTCAGATCCCCCATGAGCCAGAAGAGGGCGCTCCCCATCTCATTCAGGGAGGCGGTGGAGAGGAGAAACATGATAATAGCCCCGAAGAAGGCGGCAATCATGACGCCGGCGAGGAGCATGGTGGTTGTGTGGAGTCTCCCCCCTACCCTTCCGATAAAGTAGACTAGAACGATGGTAACGAGAGCGCCGGAAAAGGATGCGAGGGGCAGGAGCCATGCCGATATGCTCCCGGCCATCATGGCGATTATTACCCCTACACCTGAACCACTCGATACACCGAGGATGTACGGCTCTGCAAGAGGGGTCTTGAGGAGCGCCTGAAAGGCAACCCCCGCCGTGGCGAGACCGCCCCCCACCACCCCCGCCAGGACAATCCGCGGAAGACGGATATCGAGGACGATGGGGCGTACCGCCCCATCCCCTCCACCCTGCGCCACCGTAATGAGCTCTGCCAGACCGATATCAACCGTCCCCATCGTCAGGGCAAAGAGCATGACCAGCAGGAGCAAAAACATGAGCCCACCCGTCACGACGAGAACCTTCCCGGGACTAATCATCTGCAAACCTCTCGGGGTGTATAATTCTGGCGAGCCTCTCTAACCCGCCCACTATCCTCGGCCCTGCCCTGTGGATCAAGTCGGGGTTGATGAAGTGTATCTCACCACTCTTGACAGCAGGAATCTCCCGCCACTTATTCCATCTCTCCAGGAGAGCCTTCGACGCCTCCCTCTCAGCCATCGACGAAATCACAATTACCTCAGGGGCATTTGACACCACCCCCTCCATGCTGAAGCGGGGGTAGGGAATGCTCACACCACCGGCGATGTTTCTACCACCCGCCATCGTAATGAGAGTATCGATAAAGGTACCACCGCCTACCGTCATGAGCGGGTTATCGCCCAGCTGATAGAAAACGGGCCGGTGGGATGCCCCCTCAAGGTGCGCCACAACCTCATCAACACGCCCCTCCATCTCATCGACAAGCCTTTCGGCCTCCCCTCCCCTTCCTGTGATCCTCCCGATCGAGAGGATTGCCCTCTTGATATCGCCTATGCCCTGTGGAGGGGCCAGAACAAATACGGTGACGCCCATAGACAGGAGCCGCTCGATGCTCCCCTTGGGGTTCCCGTCGGAGGTGGAGATAACGAGGTCGGGGGAGAGTGATATGAGGCGCTCCAGGTTTACGTTCACATAGCTCCCGACAACGGCCTTCCCTTTCGCCATATCGGGGTAGTCGCTGAAAAGGGTCACCCCTACGATCTCCTCATCAAGACCGATGGCGAAAAGGATCTCGGTAATGTTCGGTCCTAGAGAGACAATCCTCTTCGGCACACCCTCCAGGGCGACCTCCCTCCCCAGGTCATCCCGGTAGGTTTCCGCCTGGAGGGAAGCAGAGATTGATATGAGGATGAGAGAGGCAAGGATAAACACCAGGTAAGAATACCTCTCGTTTCCAACTCTTATCTCCATTCTTAAACTCCTCATAACAGCCTGTACCATAAAAAAAGTCCCGAACCTTTCAGTCCGGGACTCCCTAATAATCCATAGACCACATCTCACCCCCTCTCTATCGAAGGGACAGGTGAAACATCTACAGGCAGGTCTTCTGGCTCCCGGATTACCCTACTCACCGCGCCTTCCCGAATGGTTCATCCAGTGGCACTTTGCGGTTTTCGTCCCCGGTCACAGCGGCGGGACCGCTCCCGAATCTCACGGGATTCCCTCTTGTTCTCCTACTGGAGAACCTGTAAATGGGTGTGTATTAAATTGTTAGTGAGTAAATTACATGACACTGCCTTCAGATGTCAAGCTCTTTCCACAGAATAACGGGAGATAGCAAGCATTCACGAAAACGTGAGGTAACATTTGACATGGAAGCGCTGGCCAGGCTGGCTCTTCAGGCGTCGGAGAGGGTTGATCTGAGCCATTGCCATGCTGAGGAGGGGCTTGGAGAGACTCGTAGCATGGCGCCACGAGTGCGCCGAAGATTGTGACCATGCTCCCTGGCAGCCAGTCCCTGCAGGAGTCTCACGGCCTCATCCCTGTTGCCGCTCTTTACCAGCAAGTTTGCAAGGTCGGATATAACCTCAAAATTGCCTGGAGATATCTCCAGCGTCATACGAAGCAGGCAGATTGCATCTGACCTCTGACTGCGACGCCTGAAATGACGCCGTCCATCGTCAAGTGTCTTAAGTGCGTCCGCCTCATGTCCCCGCTTAAGGTGGAGCCTGACTAACGCCTTCCACGCCTCGATTTCGTACGGCAGGTGACGGGTTGCCTGAACATAAACACCCTTTGCTTTATCCACAAAACCCTTATGAATATACCCTTCCCCTGCGGCCTTGAAGCTCGACCACGACTCGGAATAGAGCCGCCTCTCGGCAAGGAGAGGGGCAATCTTCCCATGGACAACGTAGTCTTTCGAATCAACCTTGAGCAGTTTCTGATACTCGGCGATGGCCCTCTTCCGCCTCCCACCGGCCATGGCCTTACCTGCGGCATCAAGAATTTCAGTTCTGTTAAATGGCTTGTCGTTTTTTATCCACATTTGGCTCACCTCTTGTTCTATGGTATGCGCCTGTTCCATGATGGTTTAGTAAAAAGTCATTTGACGCCATCATCCTTAACATGTTTCAGGAGGGGCGGTACGTGACAAAAGACAC
>JBHHTR010000212.1:0-3045 GCA_046753505.1 Thermodesulfobacteriota bacterium | reverse complement strand
GCGTATCGGCCAGGAAACCTACGAGACGCCCCTCGTCGAGACCAGCCTCTTTTGCCAGAAGGTGCAGGAGCAGCCCGTAGCTTGCGATATTAAATGGAAGACCGAGCGCTACATCTATGGAGCGCTGATTCCAGAGGAGATTTAGTTTCCCACCACTCACGGTCACCTGGAAACCGTAGTGACACGGCGGCAGCGCCATCCTGTCAAGCTCCAGCGGGTTCCATGCCGTAACGATCATCCGCCTGCTCTGTGGGTCGCGCTTTATTGTCTCTACAAGATTCTTTAGCTGGTCTACCCCGTGGCTCGCGGACTTGCGGTCATGGGCCGTATATTCAGCCCCAAAATTCCTCCACTGAAACCCGTATATGGGGCCAAGCTCCCGCTCTTCAATCATCCTTTTTTTCGTTGCTTCGTCGTGCCCATAGGGCACTCTCTCCGGTGAGCACCACTCGTCCCAGATGTGATTGTTCCGATCTGTGAGCCACTGCTTGTCGGTGAGCCCCTTTATGAAAAATTCAAGCTCCGATGCCACTAGGCGGAGGGGAACCGTCTTGGTTGTCAGGAGGGGAAAGCCGTCCTCCATGTTGTGCTCGAAGAGCATTCCGGCTATGGAGATCGTATCAACACCGGTACGGTTCTCCTTCAATACGCCTTCCGCCATGATCTTCTGGACTATGTCGAGATATGCCTTCACAATAGAAGATGTATCGGAGGGAGATGATTCATGATAATGGGATGTGGAAAGAGGGCGACTTTGCGCTACCGCGCTGTACAATCACCTTCAGCCGCCGATGAGGCTCATCGTTTTACTGCACTTCTTGAATATATTCTCGTTAATCTGGTGGCTCTCCGGCTTCTCTTTCACTGCGGTAAAGAGGAGTGTCCTGATCTCATCGTCTGAGCACCCTCCCCTTATGGCTGCTCTCACATCTATCTCGCTGTCGGAGAATAGGCATACCCGCAGTTTGCCGTCAGCCGTCAGCCTGAGCCTGTTGCAGGAGCCGCAGAAGTGGTCGGATACGGGGCTTATGAAGCCGAGCTCACCGACGCCGTCCTTAAAGCGGTACCGCCTGGCGGGTCCCGTCCTCTGCTCCGGTGTTTCGAGGGGAATGATCTCCTCTCTGGCGGTGATGGACTTTATGATCTCCTCGATGGACATACAGTTCTCACGCTCCCACCCGGCCTCTGTGTCGAAGGGCATATACTCGATGAAGCGTATGTGGTACGGCTTTGCCCTGGTCATATCGGCAAAGCTGACTATCTCATCATCGTTGAAGCCACGGATAACCACCATATTGATCTTTACCGGCGACAGCCCAACCATCTCCGCCTCCTCCAGCCCCTCCAACACTGCATCGAGTTTGTTCCCTCGGGTAATATCATGGAAACGGCGGCTATTGAGTGAGTCGAGACTCACGTTGATCCGCTTGAGTCCCGCCTCTTTAAGGGGAGCAGCATACTCCTTCAGTAGAACGCCATTGGTAGTGAGACTCAGGTCGTCAAGCCCCTCAAGGGAGGCAAGTTCGCCTATAAACTCTATGATCCCCCTCCGCACCAGCGGTTCGCCCCCTGTTACCCGTATCTTGCTGATACCGTTGGTGACGGCAACCGTGGCGATTCGCAGGAGCTCTTCATATCTGAGAATCTCCTCCGGTTGAGACAACTGGATGCCATCGGAGGGCATGCAGTAGGTACAGCGCAGGTTGCACCGGTCGGTCACCGAGATCCTGAGATAGTCAATGGTACGGTTGTAGGTGTCAATCAGCTTTGCCATAATCTATATCCTGTACTACAAAGATTAGTGTAACACTGAATTTGTCATTATAGCATGAATGGCCTGAAATGCCGGACCATTTTTCCTGCTGCCACTGCCAACGTCACTACTCGTCTGTTTCACTCCCCTCAATATCCATTTCAAAGAAGCGCTCCGTGTGAGCAGGCTTGACCTCCCCGGAGGCAGGCGTCGGCGCAGTGCCCTCCTTGTACGCCTCGAAGATGGTCTCCCTTGTCGATGGTTCGGCGGGGAGACCGGTCTCTGCGTCTATCTTTGCGAATACGATCCCGTCGGGTATGGCGAAATTTCGTGAAGGCGTACCCTCCGTAACCTTCTCCATAAACTTCAGCCAGATGGGAAGGGCGGCGCGTGCCCCTGTCTCATGCCTGCCGAGAGGTTTCTCTTCGTCATACCCTATCCATGCGCCCGCCACCAGCTCCGGCGTATAGCCGAGAAACCATGCGTCGTTCAGATTATTGGTGGTTCCCGTCTTGCCCGCTACGGGCCTGTTGAGCACCTTGGCCCTCCTGCCAGTGCCATTCTGGACGACCCCCTGGAGGAGGTTCGATACGATATAGGCCGTCTGCCTGCTCATGGCCTCGGTAAAGCTTGGAAGGTGCTCTTCGAGAACATTCCCGTCCTTGTCGGTTATCCGGCTGATAAAGAGTGGCTCCGGCCTCATGCCGAGGGCCGCAAAGGTGGCGTAGGCAGTGGTCAGTTCAAGGAGAGAAAGGGCAGAAGAGCCTAAAGCCAGGGAAAGGTCTCTGTTGATGGGTGATGTGATGCCCAGCCTCTCAGCGTACTCTGCCGCCTTGTTGACTCCGATCTCTTTCAAAACCTTGATGGTGACCACATTGCGGGAGTGGGCAAGGGCCTCTCTTATGGTCGTTGGACCATAAAACTCCCCCTCGTAGTTTCGCGGCTTCCAGTCCAGTTCATCCCTGATGGCCTCCTCGAAGACGAGTGGTGAATCGATAACAATAGTGGATGGGGTATAACCGTTGTCGAGGGCCGCCGCGTAGATAATTGGTTTAAAGGCGCTCCCCGGCTGTCTCTTTGCCTGAATCGCCCTGTTAAACTCGCTCCTGGAGAAGTTAGCTCCACCGACCATGGCCTTCACATGCCCTGTCACCGGGTCCATTGCAATAATCGCCGCCTGGGCAATCGGCTCCTGATCGAGAGATAGTCTGACCGGGTCGTTTTCGTCAAGAGGAAGACGCTTTACACGGACATGCACCACATCTCCCTCATGAAGTATCTCGCTAAAGCGG
>JBHHTR010000211.1:0-3064 GCA_046753505.1 Thermodesulfobacteriota bacterium | reverse complement strand
ACTCATCCTGCCATTCACCATTAACCAAGAGTCCCATAAAAACATCCCTCTTATATTAATATATAAATTGCATTCACTACAGAGGACACCTGTCTCACACAAAGCCGCCAAGACTCTTATTTTACACATAGGCACAAAGCACACAAAGGAAGGCACAACTGCATAGAAGGGAGAATGTTTTGTCTCTTTTCCAACTTTGTGAGCTTAGTGGCTTTGAGTGAGAATGGTTTTACTCAGTGCCCCACCGCCAGCCCCCTCCGCCTTGGGTCGGCGGCGCCGTATATTTTGCCACCATCATTGTCGATAAGGATGCTTGATGCTGCACCCATCGTATTCTTCACCGACACTCTATGCCCCATCCCTGCCAGTATTCTCACCGTATCGGCGCTTATCCCCTCCTCCACTCTGATCTCGTCGGGGAGCCACTGGTGATGGATCCTTGCCGCATTGACGGCCTCTTGGATATTCATTCCGTGGTCGATGACATTCATAATCACTTGGAGGGTCGTGGAGATAATCCTCGAACCACCGGGACTCCCTGTAACGATAAAGGGTTTACCATTCTTCAGGACAAGTGTGGGCGACATGGAGCTGAGCATCCGCTTTTGCGGCTCAATGGCGTTGGCCGCGCCACCGATGAGACCGTAGGCGTTCGGAACCCCCGGCTTGGCGCTGAAATCGTCCATCTCGTTATTGAGGAGGAAACCGCCCCCCTTGACGACGATCCCGGAACCAAAGCTGAAGTTAATCGTATAGGTATTGGAAACGGCATTCCCTGCACTGTCAACTATGGAGAAGTGGGTCGTCTCACTGCTCTCATAGCCGGGAGGTTTGCCGGGTGAGATATCTCTGCTGTCACTTGCCTTTCCGCCATCGAACTCTCCCCGCAACTTTGCTGCGTACCCCTTTGAGGTCAGACCCTCTACCGGAACTTTTATGAAGTCGGGGTCTCCAAGGTACTTCGAACGGTCGGCGTAGGTCCGCCTCATAGCCTCGGTCATGAGGTGGATTGCGGCAGCCGAGTTGTGCCCCAGTGAGCCTACATCGTACCCCTCTAGGATGTTGAGTATCTGGACGATGTGGACTCCTCCGGAGCTTGGCGGCGACATGGAGTAGATATCGTATCCACGATAGGTTCCGTGCACCGCCTCACGTATCACCGGTTTATAGCCCATCAAATCCTCTCTCGTAATAAGACCGCCGTTTGCCTCCATCTCCGCGACGATACGGTCGGCAACCACTCCCTCATAGAATGCCCTGGCCCCTCCGCGCACAATCTCTTGTAAGGTTTTTGCGAGCTCCCTCTGGACAAGGAGGTCCCCTGGCTCAAAGAAGCTTCCGTCAGGCTTGAAGAAAACTTTCCCCGTCGAGGGCCACTTCTTGAGCCTTGCCGCCTGCGACTTGATTGCACTGCTCAATTCTGGAGTAACCGGAAACCCCTTTTTGGCCAGTTTGATGGCCGGTTTGAGAGCCTCCGCAAGAGAGATGGTGCCGTACCTTTCCAGGGCGAGGGCGAGACCGGCGACCGTGCCGGGCACCCCGGCGGATAGGTGACTGAAGCGGCTCATGGTGTTGTCAACATTCCCATCATCGTCAATGAACATGTCTCGATGGGCGCCGGCAGGCGCCTGCTCCCGGTAATCAATGGCAATCACCTCTCCACTCTTTGCGGAGTAGATAAGCATGAAACCGCCGCCGCCGATATTCCCGGCACGGGGGAGGGTCACCGCCATCACAAAACCGATGGTAACCGCAGCGTCAACCGCATTGCCACCCCTCTTCAACACATCAAGCCCTATCCGGGCAGCAATTGGCTCACCCGTAACCACCATCCCCCTCTCCCCCTCGACAGGGGTGAAGATATCACGGTGGCTGATGATAGCCGGTTGGGCGACGGCGGTGGCAACGGTGACGAGGAGGAGCAGAAAGGACCCGCCGATACTCGTGAGGAATCTCATAGGGTCATTCTCGTGTGCATACACTTTATATTGAGCCGCCTGATAGCAGTCACGGCTCCTCTCCTGCCTTCCCTAAGCTGCACTGCTATCATCCTCCCATATGCCGAAGGTGTTCTCTTCCGTATCGAGAGCAACGGCAAAGAATCCAAATGCAGGCACAGCAGTTTTTGGGACAACGACTTTGCCGCCCAGTTCAATAATCTTCTTAATGTATTCACCGACCGAAGGGACGCCGATGTAGTTGGTAATTGGCTGCTTGGGATTCTGTCGTTTCATCATACCGCCAGCGATGGTCTGCCCTTCCGAATCATCATCGGTAGTAATCATCCAGTACTCCATCGGCCCCGCAAACTTCTCAATCCTCCATCCAAAAAGGTCGGAATAGAACGCCTTTGCCCTTCTGAGATCGTCTGTCGGGATTTCAAAATGAACGATTTTTGGCATATCCTTGTTCCTCCCCCGTTATCCTTGGTGATCAATCGACCGGCAGGCTTCAAGATGCGATACCCCCTGCATTGGCTCCGCACAAATTCTCTCAATCGCTTTTGGAACGTAACTCATCACACTGCTTGCCTCGTCCTTTGCCTCCTAGTACAAAGCTTCGTATAAAGACAACACCTTATTAAAAGCGCCTGTCCCTTCAGCCATACGTGCTGTTACATACTGCTTTTGAAGTTGCCCGAAATATTCTACAGTCCATAGGATCTTGTTTCTTGTATTAAAGGAGTACCATTTGATCACTCTGGCTATTACAGAATAGTGCAGGCCGAGACAATCCGCAACCTCTTTTTGATTACAGCCATACCGTTCTAATGCTCCTATTGCTGTGCAAGAATAAAGACCTGACCCCGCGACTTAGGTTTCATGCGATGGAACAAGTGATAGGTTCATCCCCACGTGTGTGGGGAACATCTCAGTATCTTGCGGTCAAGACGCTGCTCAAGCGGTTCATCCCCACGTGTGTGGGGAACATATTCATCCGGGAGGCGGCGCGGCTGACGGCAGCGGTTCATCCCCACGTGTGTGGGGAACATTTTTGATGGTTTTAATGAATGCCTGTGTTTTTCGGTTCATCCCCACGTGTGTGGGGAACATCCACTCCCGCT
>JBHHTR010000210.1:0-3100 GCA_046753505.1 Thermodesulfobacteriota bacterium | reverse complement strand
CCCGGCCAATGGTATCAGTATGATGGCGAGAAATATAATGACTCTGTACATGACAACCTCCTTCTTCAGCATATTAAGCAGCATCCAGACTTCTGGGGACACTCTGGAACTATAACCTTCAGCCTTCAGCCTTCAGCCTGGTCGTGGATCTCTCCAGCGCCAGCCGCTCTACCTCTTCAACCACGGCGTCGGCCAGTTCAGCCTCCTTCACCTTCCTGGCCACCTTGCCCTTGATATAGAGGAGACCAAGGCCATCGCCACCGGCTATTCCGATATCGGACTCGATAGCCTCGCCGGGGCCATTGACGACACACCCCATGACTGCGACATTGAGATGTTCCTCGATGTGGGCTAGGCGCTCCTCTATCTCTGTCGCCAGCTTTACGGCATTGAGCTTGATCCTTCCACAGGTTGGACACGATATGATGTTGATCCCTCTCTTGCGGAGATTCAACGCCTTCAATATGGACCACCCGGCCTTCACCTCTTCTACGGGATCTCCTGTAAGGGAGACCCTGAGGGTATCACCCAGCCCGTCGGCAAGGAGTATGCCGAGCCCCACCGATGACTTAACCGTGCCAGAGAAGAGGGTGCCCGCCTCCGTTATTCCTATATGAAAGGGGTAATCGACCTTTCCCGCAAGGAGGCGGTAGGCTGCGACTGTCTTCATGACGTCCGACGCCTTCAGGGAGACCTTTATATCGTAGAAACCGAGTCTCTCAAGTATTGCAATGTGTCTCAAGGCGCTCTCCACCATCGCCTCTGGGGTAGCATGGCCATACTTTGCAAGGATATCCTTCTCAAGGGAGCCCGCGTTGACGCCGATCCGTATCGGTATTCCCGCGTCACCTGCTCTGCGCACTACCTCCGCAATCCTCTCCTCCGAGCCAATGTTGCCGGGGTTGAGCCTGAGACAGTCAACGCCGGCCTCTATCGCTTTCAAGGCAAGGCGGTAATCGAAATGGATGTCGGCGATGAGGGGGATGGAGATCGCCTCCTTTATGGCTTTGAGGCTGTCGGCTGCCGCCACTGTCGGCACCGCCACACGAACTATCTCACATCCGGCGCCTTCCAGCGCCTCTATCTGGGCAACGGTGGCATCCACATCGCCGGTATCGGTGTTGGTCATGGACTGAACCGTGATGGGGGCGTTGCCGCCGACCTTGACCGATCCTACGCTGATCTCTTTTGTCACTCTTCTTTTCATTAACGGAACCGCCTCTGTCTGAATTCTCAAATCTCCTGCATTATTGCAAAATATTTTGGGAATGTCATCAAGGAAATGGGGCTTCCTAACCACTTTCAAGGACTTTAAGATTGACTTTTTCGGCTATTGGTTGGTACTATTCTTGCCCGGTCACTTCATAGAAATATACACTGCACATAACATTATCAGGAGTAAAATATGGCCCACATAGAGCCCTTCAGAGGGGTGACATACAACCCCGACACGATAGACGACATGCAATCGGTCATGGCGCCACCCTACGACGTCATATCGGAGGAGTTGCAGGAAAAGCTCTACCACAGTCATCCCAACAATATTGTCCGTCTCATACTCGGCAAGAAGTACCCCGATGATGAAGCGACTAACGACAGATACTCGAGAGCGGCCAAAGACTTCAACAGGTGGTGTTCCGAGCATGTCCTTACTCGCGATGAAAAGCCGTCCATCTACTACTATGTCCAGACTTATACACTCAAATCGGGAGAGAAGAGGACAAGGAAAGGGTTTATCGCCCGTACCCGTCTGGAAGATTTCGGCGAGGGGAGTATTCATCCCCACGAAAAGACCCTGGCCGGGCCGAAGGCCGACAGGCTGAAACTGACCGATGCGTGTAAGGCACACTTCAGCTGCATCTTCTCACTCTACTCACAGCCAAGTCTCAAGATCAACGGACTCCTCGAGGACAGTATCGAGGATGTGCCTCTCATAGACATAGTTGATGATGAAGGTGTGACTCATATCGTATGGAAGATCAACGCCCCATCGGTAATCGACTCAATCGCCAAGGATGTTGCCGACATGCCCCTCTTTATCGCCGACGGCCATCACAGGTATGAGACGGCCCTAAACTATCGAAACCTCGCACGTGAGCGTTCAGAAAAGTGGGACGGTACGGAGCCGGAAAACTACGTCATGATGTACTTCTCCAACATGGATGACGAGGGGATGACCGTCCTCCCCATTCACCGTGTCATTCACAGCCTTGCCGATTTCAACCCTGAAAAGTTCCTGAAAGCGTGCGCGCCCTGCTTCGACATCGAGGAGTTTGAGTTCAGCGAAAAGATCGAATCAAGGGCGAGGAAAGAGCTGCTGGAGGGGCTTGGTGGAGCAGGCAAGAGATACTCTTACGGTCTCGCACTGAACGGCATCAACGCCTACTTTATCCTCACCCTGAAGGGGAGGGCAGTCATTGAGAGGGAGTTGGGTGAAGCGCTCTCCCCTGTCTTCAAGGAGCTGGATGTCTCAATACTCCACTCACTCATCTTCGACAGGATACTCGGCATCGATGGGAAGGCCCAGGAGGCCCAGACTAACCTTATCTACAAGAAGGACCCCAACGTAGCCTTCGAATTGGTGAAAGACGGCGCCCAGATGGCT
This sequence comes from Thermodesulfobacteriota bacterium, assembly GCA_046753505.1. GTDB lineage: Bacteria > Desulfobacterota > GWC2-55-46 > S146-70 > JAUXIU01 > JBHHTR01. Next base: position 495 of record JBHHTR010000210.1, on the reverse strand, counting down.
TTCTTCATGAACTCGACAAAGATAGGACAGGTAAAGAGCGTCTCAGAGGCGGGTCTCACCATGCCCCAGAAATCGACCTTTTTTTACCCTAAGCTCCTCTCCGGCCTCGTCATAAACCCCTTCAAGTAGAACACATATAATGTCCACCAGGAAACTCTAATGGATAATAGTATAACGTTTCACTAAAAAGTAGTCATATACTCACACAAAGAACACAAAGAAATATTCTAGTTATAAACGTAAGCGTCAAATTAACCCCACCGTATCGAAGTTGAGGTTATTGATGTAATCCCTGTCAAGGTTCATCGGCAGGAGGTTCTTATTAACCCGGCAATCATATAAGACTCACTCATGCGGCATAGGCTATTTTTTTATGCTTAAAATACTTTCTCACTCTTCCAGGTTTTCTCTGCAACATCCGCATGTGTGAACGGATCTTCTTGCTCAGTTCTTTCTCATCTTTTGCCGGCACACTGGAGTGAACTCCAGCCTTCA
>JBHHTR010000209.1:0-3161 GCA_046753505.1 Thermodesulfobacteriota bacterium | reverse complement strand
CTGGGCCCTGTTCCCCCTGCACCGGGGGGGGGGGGGGGGGGGCGAAGTAGCGGTTAATGACCGCATGGGCCACCTCGTGGGCGAAGACCCCCTCGTTCAGTCTATCCAGGACGATATAGATCGCTCTCGACCGGTGGGCGTAGAAGGCTATGGGCGCCCTCCCCATGAGCCCCATCTCTCTGTAAACCCTCTTCAAATCCCTGTAGGTGGGGTAGATATAAATGTCGAAATGAAAGTTGACCGGGTGCATGTCGAGCATGGTTTTTACACGGTAGACGATCCGGTCTATTCTATTGTGCGTTAATGACGGATTTCTCTCATAGGTCAGGTTTCTCTTCCCTCTTCCGCCAACCTTAGTGGTAAAGGTGAACAGGGCATCTTCATCTTTATAGTGTACGGTAGTCTGTTGTGTATGATAGCTATGCTCCCATGGATTTTCGGCGCTTACTGTGGAAGGTGAAAGGATGGCGAGGACTGATACGGTCAGGAGAGTGATTATTAGTAGTAAGGATGGGTTTCTAGCCGCTGCGCTGCCTGCTGGACACATGGTGGTTATATGCTCCTGCTGCTTCTTGCCTATGATATGCATGGCTACTCATCATGGCTGATACAATGCTGGCGCCGTACTGTAGAGGGCTCCCCATCGTTGACTAGAGGGGTGCTCAGAGTGAACCGTGCTCCTCTTTTCCCTCTGTGTGTGATGTTCTGAAAAATCTTACAAACTTTTCAAGTTTGCGGAGCGTTCCTGACGTCTCCCTGAACATCGCCTCAAGCTTCTTCCTGTCGTACGAGTCCGATGAGATGGCCGACTCCATCTCCGAAAAATGTTCCTTAAGGTTGTCCACATTCCCCTGAATCTCCAGCATGTTATCTTCCAGCTTGACATTGAGCTCGTTTATCTTGTCCGCCAGCGACTTCATCTGATCCTTCTGGCGCAGAGAGAAACGGTGTGTCAAATCTCCACTGCCCATATTCTCCAGTGTCTTTTCAAAGCGGTAGAGTGGGCCCGCAAGTTTATGGGAGGCAATAAGAAAAACGACAACCCCTATAATGGCGGTAATGCCGACGACGATCAGGTTGGACAAGAGGAGGGTAGGTAGAAAAAAATCACTTGTCTTGGAGATAACTAGCCCGGAGTCTGAATAGCCCGTTGTAATGGTATCTTTAGAGAGGTAGAGGAAAAGCCCGATGGCCAGCGCCGACTCTACAAGGATCAGGATGAGAAATTTGATAGAGAAATCTGCCTGAAATCTGCGCTGTATGAAGATATTCCTGCGCCAGAATGGTCTCCTACTGCTCACGCGCCACCTCCCGGAGGATCGAGGAATTGACCGTAATCTCGGAAGATTCCCGTACCTCCCGCAGCCACTGCCCTAATAACCGCTGTTGCTTTTCCTCGATTAACCCTTCTCTTATCTGTTCATACACCTCTGAAAGCGGCGGTAGTTGACTCCGCTCCCTCTTTACAACCTGGATGACCGTGTACCCCTTCTTGTCCTGGTATATTCGAGTCTCACCGGTGGAAAGGGTAAAGGCGCTGTAGAGGTGGCTCTCCATTTGAACATCATCCACCATGAGGGGGCCGATCGTCTCTGTAGCGCCCTGATGCTTCTTGTTCACCATGTCAGAGAGGAGCGCTTTAGCCTCCTCCTCGCTCTCAGTTGTCGCAATGTTAAAGGTAGTACGGCTTCCCATCCTCTCATAATGGCCGCGTACCTCATCATCGGTGGCGAAGAGTATGTCAGACCACTCTTTGTTTTTTGCGCCAATCAGCTCCCTGATGAGGGTCTGTTCCCAGAACCTTTTAATGGTCTTTATGAAGCGTTCGTCATCAGAGAGACCCAGCTTCATCGCCTCCTGTATCATGAGCTTCTTGTCTATCATTGTGTTCAACTGTTCTTCTAGGCTCGTGGCATTCACTTTAAAGGCAGGGTTGTTCCTGGAGATGAGCGCAACCTCCTCTCTGTAATCCTTGAGAAAGACAGGAGCGCCGTTCACGAGAGCTACCTTTTGCTGCCTCTCCGTCTCTCTGGTGCATGAGGAAGAGAGGCAGATAATGAGTGTAAAGAGGAAAATCGTACAAGATAGGTGTCTTTTCATATAGGGAACCCCGGTGAGACAGCGCTCATTATATAGCAGAGACTTTCGCAAGGCAAGGTATAGATTAAGGCAAACTTCGGAGCTGTGATAATCCCCAAATACCGTCGTTTCATGGCGTGGCGGGTTTTCCGGTAGCCATGTGCTGTGGTTGGGGCAGGCGGATCGTTTCGACGAGCATTATGGCGCCGTCCACGTAACCGAAGCGTACCCCCTCACAGTAGTTCAGTTCACCGCCCATTGTCTCCAGTTCGAACTCCCCGTCCAGAGCAAGGAGGGCAGCCGGTTCGATAACGCCGCCGTGTGACACCACCAGAGCCGATGCGCCGTCGGTAAGTTCTCTCGCAATAAGGCAGAGGGCGGCGAGTAGCCTCTGCCCGTGATCAACCAGAAGGGGCATGATCTCGGGGATGGCAAAGTACGATTCGAGGAGGGTGAGTCCTTGCAAGGCGAACCATTCGATCCGTTCATGGTAGCAGGAAAATGCCTCTGATGACAGGGTTGTGAGTTCTTCGACCACTTCCGGCGAGGGAAAGCCGAAGATTCCGGCGGTCTCATAGGCGCGTGGCTTCGGGCTCGTAAATGCCCGAGCAAAGGGTGTCGCTAGTGTCTGGCAGGCGAAGCGGGCCCAGGTGGCCCCATCCTCAGTAACCTTCCCGTCATGACCAGCTATGGTGTGTCGTCTGACCTCTATGATCTTCATAATATGTAGCGCCGTTGGGAGAAGGGGGCAGGGGATACGCTCCGGCAATGCCTCCCTCTCACTTTTTTACTTTACTGCTACTGTTCCATCCAGGCTCACGGTAGCGGTGAAGAACATGGTTCCTGTAACTAATTAATCTTACAGCTCTTTCTATCATGGTTCACCTCTAAGAGCAAGAGGGAACATGCAAAATAACACGTATTTTCAAGCGCCTGGCAGCCTGTCAGACTTTCTATGTAAGTCCCTGTTTTAATTGAATAGATTTTTGAGTGCAAAAGCGCAACTCTAATATTTTCAGATAGTTACGTAGAGTCTCCTCAGAAAGTCATAACATGCTGAAAGATATAGACTAAAGGGGTGT
>JBHHTR010000208.1:0-3170 GCA_046753505.1 Thermodesulfobacteriota bacterium | reverse complement strand
GGAGCCTGATATTACGGTGGAGACGATCTGGCCCGGCGCTACCCCTTATGAGATCGAACGGGATATCATCGAGGAGCAGGAGAATGTTCTCAAGGGCATTGCCGGCCTTGCCGAGATGGAGAGCACCTCCGCCAACAGCAGGGGGAGCATAACGCTGAGGTTCGCTATCGGCACCGATGTTGACGACGCCCTCTTGAGGGTTTCCAATAAGCTGAACGAGGTTGCCTCCTACCCAGATAATGTTGAGAGGCCGGTCATCAACGCCACCGGGGCCGAGACGTCGCCTGTCATCTGGACCATTCTGAAGTCACGCGCAGGTAATCCCCGCCCCATCAGCACCTACAAGAGCTTCTTTGAGAATGAGGTGAGACAGCACCTTGAGCGGGTTGAGGGGGTGGCCGACCTCTTTATCGGCGGCGGCAGGATGCGAGAGATGCATGTCGTCGTAAAGCCAGAACGGCTGGCTACTTACGGCCTTACTATTAGAGACTTTATGAACATTCTCAGCGCAGAGAATGTTAATACCTCTGCCGGTAACATGGGGGTCGGGAGGAGGGAGTACCGGATAAGGACCGTTGCCGAGTTCAAATCCCCTGGGGATATCGAGAGTATTGTTCTAAAATCGACAGGGCAGCAGCGTATTACGGTGGCCGATGTGGCAACGGTGGAGTACGGCTATGAGAAGGCCACTTCGGCGATGATGCACAACGGGAGTGAGGGGGTAGCGGTCGGAATCAAGCCGGAGCCGGGTACGAACATCCTCGCCATGACCGACAGAGTTGAAGCGGTTGTGAAGGAGCTTAACGAGGGTAAGCTCAAGGGAGAGGGCATCTACATCGACTGGGCCTACGACCAGCGCCCCTATATTCGGGGGGCGATAAGCCTGGTACAGCAAAATATCCTCGTCGGAGGCGTTCTTGCCGTCATCGTCCTCCTCATCTTCCTGCGAAGTCTCTCTTCGACCGTTGTCGTTGGCACCTCGATACCGGTAAGTATCATCGGAACATTCATCATCCTCAGCGCTCTGGGGAGAAACCTGAATGTGGTGAGCCTCGCCGGGATAGCCTTTGCCTCCGGAATGCTTGTTGACAGCGCCATTGTTGTCCTCGAAAACATCGACCGCCACCGGAGGATGGGTAAGTCCCCCTTTGATGCGGCCTACGACGGCGCCCGTGAGGTGTGGGGCGCCATACTCGCCTCAACAGTGACCACGGTTGCCATCTTCCTCCCCGTTGCCTTCATACAGGAGGAGGCCGGACAGCTCTTCCAGGATATCGCCATAGCGGTGACCTGCGCCATAACCCTGAGCCTGATCGTCTCTATCACCCTGATCCCCATGCTGTCTAAACAGCTCTTCAGCCTCTCTAAAAGAAGAACTGCTCTCTCCGACTCCAACGGTTCCCCTGAGTCTAAAGGCAACGTCCTGACCAGGGCAGGGGGAAGGATTATAGAGATGATTATGGGGCTGGTCCGAACGGTACTGATGAGCTGGGAGAGTCGGGTGATAACCATCGTCGGCCTTACCCTCTTCTCGGTGGCGTCGGCCTATTTTCTGCTCCCGAAGATGGAGTACCTTCCACAGGGGAACCGCAACCTTGTGATTAACATCCTCATTCCTCCGCCCGGCCTATCCTACGATGAGAGCAAGGAGATCGGCGAGCATATCTTCGCAGCCGCCAAGCCCCATATCGGCAAGGAGCACAACGGCCTTCCCGCTATCAAGAACATGTTCTATGTCGGCTCGGACCGGTTCATGCTCTTCGGCGCCATCAGCGAGGACGACCGCCGTGTCAAGGAGTTTATCCCCTTCTTCAAGGGAATTATCTTCTCCATTCCGGGGATGTTCGGCATCAGTCAGCAGGCGGGGATATTCCAGACCAGACTGGGGAGGGGGAGGTCCATCGACATTGACGTAAGCGGTAACGATATAAACCGCCTGGTTCAGGTGGCCGGCGCCCTCTTCGGGATGACCATGAAGGAGATTCCCAAGGCCCAGGTGCGGCCCATCCCCTCCCTTGAACTCCTCTATCCTGAGATTAAGATAAGGCCCATAAGAGATCGGCTAAAGGCAACGGGGATGACTGCGCGAGACATGGGCATCACCCTTGACGTACTGATGGACGGGAGAAAGATTGGCGAGTTCAAGGAGGAGGGGAAGAAGAAGATCGACCTCATCCTGAAGGCGTCGGAGGAGGATATCCCGTCACCGGAGGCGCTCTACGACGCGCTCGTTACTACACCTGGCGGCAAAATCGTCCCCGTCTCATCCCTTGCGACGCTGGAGAGGACGACGGGTATCACACAGATACGCCACCTCGAGCGGAACCGAACCATCACCGTCCGGGTTACGCCGCCGGGGTTCATCACCATACAGGAGGCGATGGAGACCATCAGCGGTACACTGCTGCCACGCCTCGAAAAGCAGGGGATGCTTGCAGGGGTTGACGTCAAGATGAGCGGCGCGGCGGACAAGCTGACCGAGACGCGTCAGGTATTACAGTGGAACTTCATCCTCGCCGTTGCCATAATATACCTTCTCATGTCGGCCCTCTTCGGCAACTTCATCTACCCCATTATTATCATGTTCACCGTCCCTCTGGCCGCCGCCGGAGGTTTTATCGGCCTCAGGCTGGTAAACCTCCTCATTACCCCCCAACCCCTCGATATCCTCACCATGCTGGGCTTCGTCATCCTCATTGGCGTCGTCGTCAATAACGCAATCCTCATCGTCCATCAGGCCCTCAACAACGTCCGTCATCACGGGATGGATTATAAGGAGGCGGTTCTCGAATCGACGAGGACGAGGCTCAGGCCCATCTACATGAGCGCCGCCACCAGTATCTTCGCCATGCTCCCCCTCGTAGTAGCGCCGGGTCCCGGTTCGGAACTCTACCGTGGCCTCGGAAGCGTAGTTCTCGGCGGACTCGCCCTCTCAACAATCTTCACCATCTTTGTCATACCGCCGCTCCTGATGTTCGTAATCAGGATGGAGAAGGTGAAAAAAGACGTTTAGCCACTTCCTTCACAAACGTACAAGTTCTATGCATGGTTTCCTGTGTCCGTCGTATCGCTACTTCAAGCAGATTTAGAGAGTATAACTTGTGGCGGGACAGAACGCGGCGTACACCTCCTACCATGCATATATGTTATACAGTCTTTGAGGATGGGTT
>JBHHTR010000207.1:0-3226 GCA_046753505.1 Thermodesulfobacteriota bacterium | reverse complement strand
CCTATTGCATGGATGAACGAAGGCTAAGGCAAGTGACTTTCTGAGGAAACTCTACCATACGGCTTGCCGAGACGGTGAAGGAAAATATCCTCAACGACAGGGTCGAACCGGTTGAGAGCGATGAACACAAGATACTCCTCAAGGTCTCTTTCATCCCCCTCCTCTATATAAAGTGGACGATCATCGTCTTTCGCTTCCCGAAGCTCTACCGTGATATCAAGGGCAACCGGAAAAGGCTGATCGACCTGCAGGAGGCCGCTGGTGTAAGAGGGGAGGCCGGGGTTGTTGAAGGGGAAGGGGAAAAGGTGGAAAAAAAGGGGATTTAGATAGACGACAGGCTGAAAAAGATTCTCTTCAAGGCCCCCCACTTTCCCGATGACGACTGGCTGATCGACCGTTTTATCCATCTTACGGAATCAACCGTTGCCAGTGAGAAGGATAAGGCCGCTTCCACGGGATACAGCCAGAGTTTCAAGCCGGGCGATATGGTCCTCATACCGAAAGGGAGGTTCCTCTACGGGGATGAACAGATAGAGAGTGAGATAGGGTATGACTACAAAATAGATGTCTTCCCCGTGACCAACAGGCAGTATAAGGTATTTATAGACGCGACGAATCGCGAGGTGCCCTTTGGAGATGATGAAGGGGCAGTGCCGTATAACTGGGATAGGGAGAACCGGACCTACCCTGAGGGATTGGGAGACCATCCGGTCGTCCTCGTTACCTATGAAGATGTAGCGGACTTCTGCACATGGAGGTCTGAAAAGGAGGGGGCGGAGATTCATCTCCCCACCGAAGAGGAGTGGGAGAAGGCGGCACGGGGAATAGACGGGAGGCAATACCCGTGGGGAGACGACTTTGATTTTAAAAAGCTCAACTGCGCGGATAACCATGTGGGGAAGGTTGTAAAGGATTGGGTAAAAGAGTTTCGGAAAGGTTTTTTGGAGAAGAATAAGGGAAAAGCCTTGACAAGTGAGGTTGGTAGATTTACAGAGGGATCAGGTCCATTCGGCTGTCACGATATGGCGGGGAATGTCTGGGAGTGGACCGATAGCTGGTATGATAAGGATAAAGACAACAAGGTTCTGCGCGGCGGCTCCTGGTTCCTTGAAGGTGACAACTGCCGCGCGGCCTATCGCGGCAGGGACTACCCTGGCCTCAGGGACGGCTACACAGGGTTTCGTTGTGCCAGGACTCTGAAGTAACCCTTTACTCTTTTACCCTCTACCGCCGAAGGCGGTCGGATTTGCAAACTTTGTGGTCTCAGTGGCTTTGTGTGAGATAAGGGTTTATCCTGCCCCGATCTTGTAGTATCGGGCAGCGGATAAGAAGCAAGGTCAATGGAAAATCATTTCATAGCTAAAACCTTTCACGACATTGCCGACCTCCTTGAGATCAAAGGGGAGAACCATTTCAGGGTGCGCTCCTACCGGAATGCCGCTCAGGTGATTGAGGGTATGGCCGAGCCGATTGAGCAGATGGCGAGCGAGAACGACGGACAGATCGAGTCGATCCCCGGTATCGGGAAGAGTCTTCACGAGAAGATCGTTGAGATCGTCACTACCGGTGTGTGCGGGTTTAAGGGAGAACTCCTCAAGGAGCTTCCCGAGGGGCTTCTCGACATCCTTCAGCTTCAGGGGGTTGGGCCAAAGAAGGCCCAGCTCCTCTACAGGAGCCTGGGGGTAGCATCGGTTGATGACCTCTATCAGGCGGTAAAGGCTCACAGGCTCCGCAATCTCCCCGGCATGGGTGAGAAGAGTGAGGCAAAGATCCTAAAGGCCATCGAAGATTTGAAGAAGAGGGAGGGGCGGTTCAGGATAGGGCGGGCCTGCTCGTGGGCTACCGGGTACATGGATTATCTTAAAGGGATCCCCGGCATTCTTGAGGTATCCATAGCCGGGAGTCTCAGTAGGTGGAGGGAGTCCATCGGCGATATCGATATCCTCATCACCTGTGACGATGGACTCTCTGAAAGAGAGGGTGGGGGGGAAGAGGTGATGGGGAGGATTACCGCCTATCCAGAGGTGGTCGATATTCTTGCATCGGGCGACACCAAAGCGAGTGTTGTCCTCCGGAGCGGCATCCAGGTTGATCTCCGTCTTCTCGACAGAAAATCGTTTGGCGCCGCCCTCCTCTACTTCACCGGATCGAAGGGGCACAACATCGCCCTTCGGGAGAGGGCAAAGAGGATGGGGCTCAAGGTGAACGAGTACGGCGTTTTCAGGGAGGGGGACGGCAGTCGTGTTGCCGGGGAGAGTGAGGGGGAGCTCTACAGGGCGATCGGACTACCCTGGATTCCTCCGGAGCTGAGGGAGAGGAGGGGTGAGATAGAGGCGGCCATCGACGGGAGCCTTCCCGCCCTTGTCGAGGCGGAGGACATACGTGGCGATCTCCACATGCATACCCGTGCGAGCGATGGCGGCGCTACCATAGAGGAGATGGCCGAGGCTGCAATGGCAAGGGGGTATGAGTATATCGCCATTACCGACCACTCCAAGTCGCTCACTGTCGCCCACGGTCTCGACGAGGCGAGGCTCCTCAGGCAGATGGACGAGATAGAGGGGGTAAATGAAAAGTTCAAAGAGCGGGGCGCAGAGTTTACGATTCTGAAGGGGATGGAGGTCGATATAAAGAGTGACGGCTCTCTCGATCTCGATGATGAGTTGCTGGGACGCCTCGATGTTGTTGTTGCCGCGATCCACTCGAAGTTTACAATGGAGGCCGACGAGATGACGGAGCGTATCCTCACCGCTATGTCCTCCGGCTTTGTCCATATTCTTGCCCATCCGACGGGTAGGATCGTGGAGGGGAGGTCGCCATACCCCGTTGACATGAGGAGGCTCATGGAGGGGGCGAAGAGGGAGCGGGTGATACTGGAACTCAACGCCTGTCCGGACCGGCTCGACCTGAACGACGTCAATCTCCGTCTCGCGAAGGAGATAGGTGTGATGGTGGCCATCTCAACCGATTCACACACTCCGCGCTCACTTGCAAATATTGCCTTCGGCGTCCATACAGCCCGGCGGGGATGGCTCGAAAAAGAGGACGTTCTCAATACACGTCCCTTGAGTGAGCTTCTCAGGCTGTTGGAGAGGTGAGGTCTGCACTCAGTGTATCTACTCATGAGACGGTAGAGAGAAAATCCTTTACATGGAGGCAAAGTGGGCGTACGATACGCAGTATCCAGGCACAACCCTCTTAAGGAACATTTTCTACGGCTTGCCGC
>JBHHTR010000206.1:0-3256 GCA_046753505.1 Thermodesulfobacteriota bacterium | reverse complement strand
CGTGAATCTTCAAGGGTGTTCTTAAATGTATCGGGACTCCGTATCCCGGCAACTGTAGTATGGTCACAGTCTACATCAGGGAAATGGTCCTTTTCCGGGCTAAAGCTCGTCTGGCCACTGGGAAAGAACTCGTTGTTATCGGTGGCAGTTGAATCTCTTCTGGAGAGCGGAACTATGTGCCAATGCAACAGTGACGAACAGGAACCTGCGTAGGGAGCCTCACCTCTCTACTCCGCCGACAACCTCTCGGCTCCTGTTCTCGCTATCCACATAGACCAGTACCGGCGTGTGACGCCTGGCAGCCTCTTCTTCAAAAACTCCATAGCTTGCAATAATGATGATGTCACCCCTCTGTGCTTTATGGGCTGCTGCGCCGTTGATGCATATCTCGCCGCTCCCCCTCTCACCGGTTATGGTGTAGGTGCGAAACCGTTCGCCGTTGGTAACATTATATATATCGACCTGTTCGTAGGGAAGGAGTCCTGCCGACTCCATCAATCCCTCGTCAATTGAGATACTCCCCTCGTAATCGAGATTGGCGTCAGTTACCGTCGCCCGGTGTATCTTTGATTTAAGCATCACTCTCTGCATATTTTACCCCCACCCTGATTTAATCAGCCCTTTCTTACAACAACATTGTCAATCAGCCGCGTCCTTCCTATCCCTGCCGCTACCGCAAGGAGCGCCCCGTCATTCAAGTTATCTATCGCATCGAGTGTTTCACGATTGCACACCTTCACATACTCAACGGCAACGGTGGGCTCCCGCAATAAGATCTCCTTCATAGCCTCCATCACAACAGCAGCATCCCTCTCGCCATTCTCAAAAAGTTCCATCCCCCTCCGCAGCGCCAGATAAAGCGACAGAGCGGCGCCCCGCTCCTTTGTGGTCAGGTAGCTATTTCGTGAACTCATCGCCAACCCATCGGCCTCCCTGACAATGGGGTGGCTTACCACCGCGATATCGAGATGGAGGTCGGAAACCATCCGCCTTATCACGGCAAGCTGCTGGTAATCCTTCTCGCCAAAGACGGCTGTATGGGGTCCCACAATATTAAATAGCTTGAGGACGACCGTCGCAACCCCCACGAAGTGGCCAGGCCTGGAGAGACCACAGAGGTGCTTCTGGAGGCGGCTAACCTCGACGAAGGTTTGAAACCCCTCTGGGTAGAGCGCCTCACCTTCAGGCATAAAGACAACATCGACGCCTGCTTGCTCCGCCTTCCTCATATCCCCTTCGACATCCCGTGGATAGTCGGCAAAATCCTCTGAAGGACCGAACTGGGTTGGGTTCACAAAGCTAGTCATCACGAGGAGGCCGCCCAACTCCCTCCCCCGCCTGAGAAGCGCCACATGTCCCTCGTGGAGATATCCCATGGTAGGGACAAGGGCGATCCTCACCCCCTCCAGTCGCGCCTGAGAGGTGATCTCCCTCATCGCCTCTATCTCTCTAACTATCTTCACGACTCAATAATCCCCCGGCAACCTTACTCTTGATAGTGCTCCCTGCCGGGGAACTCCCCCCTCTCGACCTCCCCCCTGTACTCCTCCACCGCCGCAGAGATTACCTTGGAGAGATTCACATACTGCTTCACAAAAGGTGGGACCATCTCTGGAAAGAGACCTAACAGGTCGTTCAGGACGAGCACCTGGCCGTCGCAGTGGGGACCGGCGCCGATCCCGATGGTCGGGATGGAGAGGCTCTCTGTAATCTCCCGTGCAAGCTCTGCCGGAACCCCCTCAAGAACTATGGCAAAGGCTCCCGCCTCCTCGACGGCACGGGCGTCACTCACGACCGCCCTCCCCTCGCTCTCCCCCCTCCCCTGCACCCTGTACCCCCCCATCCGGTGAATGGACTGAGGGGTAAGACCAACGTGGCCCATTACCGGTATATCCATATCCACAATCGCCCTGATGGTTTCGGCAACCGTGACGCCCCCCTCAAGCTTTACCGCCTCGGCGCACCCCTCCTTGACGAGCCTCCCCGCATTTCGCCTCGCCTCGTCAAGGGAGACCTTATAGGAGAGGAAGGGCATGTCGGCCACCACGAAGGCCCCCTCTCTCCCCCTCACAACAGACCTCGTATGGTAGATCATCTCCTCCACCGTCACCGGCAGTGTAGTATCGTAACCGGCCTCGACCATCCCCACCGAGTCGCCCACAAGAATAACGGGTATACCGGCGCCATCAACGATCCTGGCCATGGAGTAACCGTAGGCCGTAAGGACAGGAATCTTTCGCCCCTCCTCTTTCATCTTGCGTATATCCCGTACAGTAACCTTCTTCATCTTCAACCCCGCCCCATAATAAAAAAAGCCTCCCGGAGTAATCCGGAAGGCCATAAACCATTCGTGCCACCATCGCAGACAACTCCACGACAGCAACCGTAGACAGTCACTGCTCCCTCAGAAAACCCCGTCCCGGTCCCTCTACGTTCTGGATCCAAGCGGTATGTAGTGGTGCACTCCGACTTTAATAGACCTTATCTCCCTTACCAGGTCAGAGAGGTCAGCCGGACTCTTCATAAAATCTATATCGGTGGTATTGACCACCAACAGTGGTGAATCGCAGTAGTAGAAGAAGTATTTATTATACGCCTCGACGAGCTCCTCTATATACTCGTCTTCTATATTCATCTCGTAATGGTTGCTCCGGCCCCTGATACGCGCCTTCAGAACCTCCGTCGAAGCCTGGAGATAGACCACCAGATCGGGCTTGGGCAGCGTCCCGTCGAGGAGGCGGAATACCTGCTCATAGAGGGCCAACTCGGCCTCATCCAGATTCAGATAGGCAAAGATCCTGTCCTTAGCGAAGAGGTAGTCCGATATAGTAGTCGTACTGAAGAGCTCCTGCTGACCGAGGGCCTTCTGCTGCTGATACCGGCTGAGGAGAAAGAAGATCTGGGTCTGAAAGGCATTCTTTGCCCTGTCGCTGTAAAAACCGGGCAGAAAGGGATTCTCCTCAAACTCTTCAGTAACCGTCCGTCCATCGAATTCCTCAGCCAGACACTCAGCCAGACTGCTCTTCCCAACGCCTATCGGCCCCTCAATTGCAATATACCTGGCCCTCTCCATAGAGACTCATCATCAACATCATCGTTGCGCTATACGCTATAAGGGATCTACCCTGGAATAAAGAACAGCTGAAGCGGAGACAAAAATAACCCACTGCCCTCGAAATGTCAAGCCGTTACGCCTTCTCTGCAGGGGCATTCCGTTCTTTTTTAACCCGAGTGATATCATTGGCATCTTTGATCT
>JBHHTR010000205.1:0-3275 GCA_046753505.1 Thermodesulfobacteriota bacterium | reverse complement strand
CTCTCCTGCTCCCGATCTGCACCGTTACGTACCGCTTGAGAGGGCTTACCTCAGTTACGAGCCCCTTGTACTGCCTGTTGACCTCTATGGGCCTCCTGGAGAGAACCTGATCCCCATCCTCAATAAAACTCTCTATGTCCCCGGAAACTGTCAAGGTTCTTATCGGTCCCCTAAAGCCCCTTCTCCGGTCGTGCTTCCTCAGTCCCATGGCAACCGCTTCATTGGCGGCCTTCTGCATCTCCACATTGATGGTAGTAAATACCTTGAGGCCACCCCGGTAGAGCATATCCTCCCCGTACTTTTCCGCAATGTATTTTCTTACATGCTCGGTAAAGTATGGCGACACCCATAGACTCCTTACCGCCTTGGGACGGAGCTTGATCGTGTAGTCCAGGGCCTCATCCATCTCCTCCCGTGAGATAAACCCCTCCTCCAACATGCGCGTAAGGACAAGCCTCTGTCTTTTCGCGGCAGCCTCGGAATGGCTGTAGGGGGAGTACCTGCTGGGGGCTTTAGGAAGACCGGCGAGCAGGGCGGATTCGGCGATATTCAGCTCTGATGCATTCTTTCCAAAGTATATCTCCGAGGCGGCCTGTACGCCGTAGGCGCCCTTGCCGAGATATATCTGGTTAAGGTAGAGGTATAATATATCTTCCTTGTCCAGGTTTTTCTCTATCCTGAAGGAGATGATTGCCTCCTTGATCTTTCTCGATATGCTCCTCTCGGGGGTCAGGAAAAAGCTCTTTACCAACTGCTGTGTTATGGTGCTCCCCCCCTGTACGATCCTGCCTGCAGAGATATTCACCTGAAGTGCCCTAATTATGCCCTTATAATCAACGCCCTCATGTTCATAGAAGCGTGCGTCTTCTATGGCAATAAAGGCCTTGACCAGGTGTGACGGCATCTTGGATAGGGGGACGACGATCCTCCGCTCAATGAAGAACTCACCGACAACCTGCCCATCTGTAGAGTAGACCCGTGTAATCAGGTTGGGGTTATACTCCTGGAGTGTGTTGAGGGAGGGAAGGTTCCGCTGAATTAAGTAGTACCCCCCCAGACCGGCAAGGAGGCCCGCCACAAAGGTGCCAAGAATGGCCAGAGCAATGATCTTCAGAATTCGCATAATGGGAGAGCTTATCAGAATCCTCCCTTACGGGCAAGACGTTTTGAAGGGTATCTATTTTGCCGTCAATATTGACGGCCTCGTAAAAAGTTGTGAGATGGCTAAGTAAAAATTTATACCCCATTATTCATGAATTGCCCATGAATTACAAAGATGATCGCGCAGAGCTTGGATTTATCATGGGATTTTTGGAAGGCGTGCCGTACCAGTGGATACGGCCAAGTTCGAACAAATGCCTTGGTGGATTCAGGATCAAGCGAGGGCGCGAGCATATTTGTGAATAATGGGGGTTATATAGAAGGAGTAGTAGTCTTTCAGATGCGAAGGCATACATATGGTAGGTCGAGTGTCTGAAAAGTTGCTCGGCCCAGTAGATCGGGCTTCTTACGACGCCATCAAGAAAGAGCGTTGGTCCACCCCTTTTCCTCCACCACGGCCTTGCAGTCATCAGCGTCGGAGCGTCGGGAAGAAAGCGTCGGACCCTATCCTGATTTACGCCAGCTTGCTCCAGTGGAGACGTTTACCACAATCGGTATCTCCAGTTTGACTACCCCCTCCATCTCGCTGATGACGAGGGCCTTCATACTCTCCATCTCGTCATGTGGCACCTCAAAGATAAGTTCATCGTGTATCTGAAGGAGCATCCTCGACTGTACCTCCTCGGCCTTCATCCTGTCGGCTATGCGTATCATGGCAATCTTGATGATGTCGGCAGCGGTCCCTTGGATGGGGGTGTTTATGGCGATCCGCTCGCCAAATTTCTTGACCGAGTCGATCCTGCTTTTGAGTTCAGGGATGTACCGCCTCCGGTCAAAGAGGGATGAGGTGTACCCCTTCTCCGCCGCCTCCCTGATGGTGTCGTCGATGAAGCGCCTGACCCCGCTGTAACGGTCGAAGTAGCTTTCGATATACTCCTTGGCCACCTTCTGAGATACCCCAAGCTCTCCCGCGAGGCCGTGGGGTCCCATGCCGTAGATGATGCCAAAGTTGATGGCCTTTGCCCGACGCCGCATCTCTTCTGTTACGAGGCCAGGCATGATGCCGAATACCTCGCTGGCTGTCCTTCGGTGTATATCCTCCCCCTTCCTGAATGACTCAATGAGGATAGGGTCGCCGGAGAGGTGGGCCACTATACGGAGTTCTATCTGGGAGTAGTCCGCCGAGAGGAGAAGGCGCCCCTCATCGGCAATGAAGGCCTCTCTTATCCGTCCCCCGATCTCCGTCTTGATGGGGATGTTCTGCAGGTTAGGTTTCGAGCTTGAGAGCCGCCCCGTTGCCGTTACGGTCTGGTTGAAGGAGGTGTGAATCCTCTCTGTTGACGGATCAGCAAGGCCGATGATGGCGTCAACATAGGTCGATTTCAGTTTGGCAAGGTGGCGGTATTCAAGGATAATCTTCGGCAGGTCGTGGGCAGCGGCAAGGATGGTGAGCACCTTTTCATCTGTCGAGAAGCCCGTCTTTGTCTTCCGTACCGGCTTCAGCTTGAGCCTCTCGAAGAGTATCTCGGCAAGCTGTTTCGGAGAGTTGATATTGAACTCCACACCGGCCAGGCGAAATATGGCCTCCTCTCGCTCCTGGAGCATTGTCTCAAGCTCATGGGAGAGACCGACAAGCTGCTCCCTGTCAACCCTGATGCCGTGGCGCTCCATCTCTGCCAGTATGGGTATGAGGGGAAGTTCGATCTCCCTGAAGAGGGTTGTGAGAGCAGCCTTTTCAAGCTCCTCGGTGAGAAGGGGGGCAAGTCGGCGGAGTGCCTCCGCCTCGGCACAGAGGATGGCGGAGATTTGCGCTTCGATCGAAACGGCCCTCTCCTTCTTCTTCACCTCGCCGATCTCTTCACCCAGATGTTTCATTGCGACCGACCTGAGTGTGTGGTCGTTCGATGACGGGTTGAGGAGGTAGGAGGCAACCGATGTGTCCATCGTGAGGCCCCGAAGGGTAACGCCCCTCTCCACGAGGTCAAGGGTGAGTCGCTTCCCGTCGGAGCTAATTTTACACACGCCCTGATCTTCGAGAAGGGGTTTTAACGTCTCAAGTATTAGAGGCGCCTCCAACCCTCCCTCCCCCCCCATAGAGGTTATGAGGCAGCAGGGGGCGTCGTTTGTGCCAGCTTCAGAGAGCGTATTGGCGGGGGCGATGGCAATGGCGATTG
>JBHHTR010000204.1:0-3332 GCA_046753505.1 Thermodesulfobacteriota bacterium | reverse complement strand
GTGATCTTCTTTACCGCGATCCCTCTTCCATCACCCCCTTTGGCATAGCAGGCGACACGCTCCTGAAGCTCACGATAGATGAAGCGTGCCAGGTTTTCCGATGAGGGGTTCTCGCTCTGAAAGGGCTCCAATTCGTTCAGGTAGCAGTGATCCAGGCCGTCGAGGATGCCGTTAAGCAACTTTTTGAGGTCCTTGAAATCAACAGCAAGACCAACGGGATCAAGGAGATCGACAGTCACTACCGCCTCGACTCTCCAGTTGTGGCCGTGAAGCTTCTCACACTCCCCATCATACCCCCTGAGCTTATGTGCTGAGGCAAATTCCGAAACTACCTTAAGTTCATACATATCCAGACATACCTTTTCTTAGAGTACTTTAAGTCATCTGCTACGTCCCGCGTCTGCCCCAATCCGCCTGCTAACTGCAGCCGGACGTCAGGGTATCATAACAGGTAGTGAAGCTCAAGATGAGGAGGGCCTGCCTCTCCCAGGTGATGAAAAAAGAGAGAGGGCTCTGCCTCGTGCCAGGCGGAACCCTCTCTCCGGGGTGTCAAAGATAGGAAGTTGGAGGTTCTTCCCTTCTTCTATGCAACGTTGCTATAGTGTTTCTTGGAGTACGACTTGAGTCCGCTGCTATCGGGCTTCATACCGTCCTTACCCTTCTGCCAGTTGGCCGGACATACCTCGCCGTGCTCTTCGCTGAACTGTATGGCGTCAAGAACCCTCAGGATTTCATCGACATTTCTCCCTATGGGCAGGTCGTTAATCGTTATGTGCTTCAGAACACCTTGCTTGTCGAGGAGAAAGAGCCCCCTCAGTGCGATTCCTGGCTTCTCCAGGAGCACACCGTACTGGCGTGAAATGCTCTTGTCAAGGTCGGAGACAAGCGGGTACTGCAAGTCGCCAACGCCGCCCTGCTCCCTCGGAGTAGATCGCCACGCCGCGTGGGAAAAATGGCTGTCTATGGAGATACCAAGAACCTCAGTGTTTCGCTCCTGAAACTCACCCATCTTTTCACTCAGGGCGATAAGCTCTGTGGGACAGACAAAGGTAAAGTCGAGGGGGTAGAAGAAGAGGGCCACATACTTCCCCTTGAAATCCGCAAGCTTGATCTCCTTAAACGAACCGTCGGGCATAACCGCCTGTGCTGTGAACTGTGGGGCCTCCT
Source organism: Thermodesulfobacteriota bacterium (assembly GCA_046753505.1). Lineage (GTDB taxonomy): Bacteria > Desulfobacterota > GWC2-55-46 > S146-70 > JAUXIU01 > JBHHTR01. The sequence goes on along the minus strand of JBHHTR010000204.1, from coordinate 2,165 downwards.
GCTGTACTCTAGCTTCTGACATGTTTCTTTCCTCCTTAGTTTGGTGTTGTATTAGTGCTTTGATGATTGACAGTTAACGCACTCCCCGTAAAAGTCCACATGGTTACCCGTTATATTAAAGGTAGCGTGTATCTCTGCGGGAAGAGTCAAGAGCGCTGAATAGTCCTCAAAAATATCAACAATCCTCTTGCACTTCGTACAGATCGCGTGGTGATGGGGCGCCGTGTTAGGGTCAAAGTGCTTTCTCTCAGGATTGATCGTAACTGCCTGAAGCTCCCCCATATCCTGAAGAGTCTGGATGGTGTTATAGATCGTCGCCAGTGAAACCGTGGGGTAGGTCGCCTTGACGGCCTTGAAGATCTCATCGGCAGTGGGGTGGTCGGTGTTCCCATCAAGAAAGTTTAGAACCGCCAGACGCTGTGGGGTCATCTTCAACCCCTTCCCCCTGTATTTATCTATAAGTTCCTGCATAGCCATTGGCCTTAAAATTATCATTCATTTAGATTCTCTCTCAACTTGGAAAGATTATAATCAAAGACCCAATCCTTGTCAAGCACTTTTTTCACTTTTTTTGAGATTGAGATAGTCGTAAAAAATCGGTCAACGGGAGAGCGCGGAGCAACAACAGAATGTTAGAGAAGGAAGACTACTGCGTCTCATGCAGAGTCGGAAAAACCGCTATCTCTCACAAAGCCGCAAAGAAAGCAGAGTGAAAAACAAGCGAAAACAGGCGCCTGCTTCTTCTACTTTCCCCTACACCTTGGCGTCTTAGAGCGACAATAGTTCTGCGATTAATACCTGATAGGCTTCGCGTTAAAATAAAAGGCTTATGTTAAGTGGATGGGACACAAGGATGTGGTACTACTGAGGCAGGAAGTCAATGCGGGCCAAAAGCAGATTAAGATGGCTCCTCTTCCCCCGCCTGCCGATGAGTATACTTGATGACCCGTATCTTCTCGAGGGTTATCATCCCCTCCTTAACCATCGCATCAAGGAGGGGCAGGATGGCGTTTATCTTCTCTTCACAATCGACCGTCTCTATCACAAGGGGGAGGTCGCTTGAGAGCCTGAGGATCTGGTCGGTGTGATAGACGCTGTGGGCGCCGTAACCAGCGAGCCCCTTTATGACGGTCGCCCCCGCTACCCCCTCCCTCCTGAGAAGCTCGACTATCGCCCTGTAGAGCGGAGTGTGACCGTGAGTATCGCTCTCACCTATAAATATCCTCATCAAGAGCTGTTCGCCTGTTATCTTCATCCTCTCCTCCTACCGTAACTTGATATGATCGTAAAAAGTTCTGGGGTGTCTAAGTAAAAATTTCGATGTGCAAGAAGTAGTGGTTTTTCCAGTACGAACCAGGTCATGAAGCAAAACCATAAAGGGAGATTGCCTCACGAAGGTCATATAGAATACATTAACCCTCTACACCTGTCACGGCACGGTTATATTATCAACAATCAACTCCACTCCGCATATACGGAAAAATCTTTCTTCATGTACTTCCTCTCCTTCATGGCAAGAGGTTCTTACTTGATTGACTAACGCTCTCCCCTCCCTAACCCCTGAAGCCGCACAGATGGTTCCTACACCGCCCGCGCAATGACGATGCCGATCCAGACCGCTACGAGACATATGAACAGATTGGATACAATGTTGAAGGTTCCAAGAGTGAAGCTTCCCTCCTCAAAGAGGCGGAATGTCTCATAGCTGAAGGTTGAAAAGGTGGTAAATGCACCGAGGAAACCTACCCCCACCGCCATCCTCAACTCACCGGGGATAAGGGCGCTCCGCAGAGTAAACTCCATGAGGAAGCCGAGAAGCAGGGAGCCTATCAGGTTGACGGCCAGCGTCCCATAAGGGAGAGCGCTCCCGGCGTACCGGTAGACAAGACCGCCAATGGCATACCGCGACACAGCGCCCAGGAATCCGGCGCATCCTATATAGAAAACAATTCTCATCCTGTGTAGAGTCGTATCGAGTCGTCTGATGGCTGATTGTACGACACCACCACCCTTGACGAGAGGGTAGCATCTGCATATATTACCGTCAAGTAGCAGAAAAGAAAAAAAGTGAGCAGGAAACATTACCGTAGCGCCCCCCTGCTCGCTTCTCCCAACAGCGCCACTCAGTAAGTAGTTCATAGAGGTAAGACGACACACCATCGCTG
>JBHHTR010000203.1:0-3378 GCA_046753505.1 Thermodesulfobacteriota bacterium | reverse complement strand
ACCATAATACAGCTCTAAAAGCAAGAGGAAATATACAAAATAGCAAGTATTTTCAATAGCTTGGGAAATCCGACTTTTTACGAGGCCATCAACTTTAGAGACATAAAACTGGTTGCGTCCCTCCCCCTATAAACCAATCCACCAGAATAATGCGGGAACAGCACACATAATCAAAAACGGAAAAGTATTACCATGAAGGATACGAAGGAAAACCCTCAAGGAGAGGCCACCCTTTCTATCTCCCCACCCAGTCAATGCCCTTCTTCATGCTCTCGACCTTCGTGGCGAGAGGTTTTTAATCTCTTCCCAAACTCAAGCAACATTGAAAAAGCAGATTGTATGCTCTATACTTTGGTGTATGAAAAGTATTGTGCTTCAATAGCATTCAGAAGGGAAGGAATAACAATGAAAACATTTACAGCGGTCGTAGAGAAATGTATCGATACCGGCCTTTTTGTCGGCTTTGTTCCGGGCTTTCCAGGAGCCCATACCCAGGCTGAGACCCTGGGCGAATTGAATGAGAACCTCAAGGAGGTCATCGAAATGCTGCTGGAGGATGGAGAACCAAAGCTCGAAGGAGAGTTCGTGGGCATTCATAACGTAGAAATATAACAACCATGGGAAAGATTCCGGTTCTCAAACCCAAGGAAGTTGTCGCCATACTTAAACGCTGCGGGTTCCAGGAAATACGCCAAAGAGGATCTCATAAACAGTTCCGCCATTCAGACGGCCGTTGCACCACGGTGCCCTTCCACTCCGGCAGAGACATCTCTCCTATATTGTTACGGCAAATCGTAAAGGATATTGATCTCACCATTGATGATTTTTTGGAGAACAGATAACATCCACTCCCCACATTACGGTGCTATCCTTATCTGTTTATTCCTGATTCTGGAGAAAAAATGAGCGGGTGTTTCCTGAACTATAAGAAATGACCACCCCAACTATCCTTGCGGAAGAGTTCCCGGAACTCTTGTCGTTGGGGTGGAACCGTTAAGAACTTTCATTATGATCGTGATGGTTTGTCCCCACAGCATTGTCAAGCAAAACCTGTCACTAATTGCTACTACCCTTTCCCTTTTCGTCTTATGTCGGGAGAATAATGACGCGCACGACTTTCAGGCTCATGGTGTTGCTCTGCATTGTCGTGACAGGCGCTAACGCACTCGCGGAAGCAAGAGCGCCACAACTCGTGACCACCCCCTTTGTCGAAGCACTCCGCAACTACTACATGGCATACCTGATACAGAAGGTGGATCTTGACAAAATCAGGAGCCAGCCAAAGCACGGCTACACAGTCGACACCTTATCTATTCACTTCCCCTTCAACTTTCGTGGTACGCCGGGCTTAAAGATCGCCAGGTAGAGTACGAATGGCAGCGCCGGGATAAAGAGGAGGAGAGCGATGAGAGCGAAGCTGTCAAAGAGGTGTATTGACTCCTCGATGCCAACCCCTGACACAAGGGCGACGGTGACGTACCTATAGTAGATGTATAGCTGGACCACCTCAAGAGGGATGAAAATTACGGCTACGATCGTTACCTTTATCCTGAGCCACCTCTCACCCATGAGCGCTCTTCGTCCAGTGACGGCCATCGCCACACCGCTGACAACAAGGAGGAGTAGCCCGATGGCCTCCAGGTGAATGAGTATGTACGCGCCGTCTCCCTCTTCAAGACAACTCCCCGGCACAGCGGAAACCTATAAGGATGTGGCTGATATCACGGGGGCGCCCGTGGCGCGCGGCAGAGCGGGTAACTCCCGGCAGGTCATCCCACGATCCCCCTTTTACGATGAACCGCCCTGTAATTATATCTGGTGTTGAGGTCCATTCAAAAACCTCTCCCGCCATGTCGTAGAGACCGTAGGGGCTCCTCCCTTCAGGGTAGCTCCCGACCGGTACGGTGTCGAAGGGGCCGCTGTCGTAGCTGTTGAGCTTCGAGGGGTCGAAGGTATCCCCCCAGGGGAAGAGTCGCCCGGCAACGCCCCGAGCCGCCTTTTCCCACTCCTCTTCGGTGGGAAGGCGCAGGTTACGCCCCTCCACTCTGCCTCTCCAGCGGCAGAAGCCATCGGCATCGTCATGGGATAGAAGGACAACGGGGTGCTTCTCCCTGCCGGCGGGATACTTGCCGTCTCTCCAGAGGAACCGTTTAACCCTGCCGTAGGGGTGGATAAGACGGTAGCCGCGCCACGTCTCCTCATCCACAAATGGGACGACGCCACCCTCCTTTACAAAGGCCTGATACGCCTCATTGGTAACGGGATAGAGGTCGATGAGATAAGCGGGGATGGAGAGGCTCCTCCTCTTCTCTACCTCGAACCAACGATTCTCTCTGGCGACACGACTCTGGTGTCTAGCCTCGTCGAGGCGGTAGCCGACCTCCCTCTCTTCAGGGGTGCTCCCCATAATGAAGGGCCCTGCAGGGATAGAGACCATCAGGGTAAGGGCCGATGTTGCATCACCCGGCTGAGAAGTGGGGGTATGGAGACAGGCGGTGACCGCCGCCATGATAAGAAGAAGGGGAAGGTAGAGGAATAACTTTTTAAGACGCTCCATCACTGTCACTCGTTGCCACCCTGCGCTTACCTTACGAAAGTGGTGAGTTCATCAAAGGCGTCGATGATGTGGTCGGCGCCTGCATCTTCCAGTTCACCCCTCCCCCTGAAGCCGTAGGCCGCGCCTATCGTGTCGATGCAGGCGGCCTTGCCGGTCTCGATATCAATCCGGCTGTCACCGATGAAGAGGGCATAGGCAGGAGAGAGGGAGTGGGATCTCAAGACTGTCTCTGCCGATTCGGGATGTGGTTTTTTTCTGCGGACGCTATCGCCGCCGAGGATAGGGGTGAAGAGAGGCGTCAGTGAGAGGGTGTCGAGGATCTCTCTTGTAAAGGCGACAGGCTTGTTGGTGACAATAGCCATTTTAAGCCCCCTTCCATGGAGATCGTGAAGGGTCTCTTCCACTCCGGGATAGGGCCTTGTTTTTACCGTGAGGTGTCTGCTGTAGAGGTCGAGGAATATGCCCTTTGCCTCATTGAGGAGCTCTTTGCGATCTTCCGGCAGGGCCTGCTCAAGGAGCATCTTTACTCCCCACCCTATGTAGCTGAGGATCACGCCGTGCGGGAGGGGCACAATCCCCAGCCTTTCAAGCGTCCTGTTGACGGACCATGCGATATCCTCACTTGAATCGATGAGGGTGCCGTCAAGGTCGAATATAAGAAGCTCTCTCTTCTCTCTGGTACTCATAACGAACGGCACTGCTCCATTTCGTGTGATGATACTATCCCGCTTTATTCACAAATATGCTCGCGCCCTTGCGAAACTACAGGGTAAGCGTCAAATTAACCCCACCGTATCGAAGTTGAGGTTATTGATGTAATC
>JBHHTR010000202.1:0-3401 GCA_046753505.1 Thermodesulfobacteriota bacterium | reverse complement strand
TAGGCTGACAGTGGCGACCGCCAGTGAGTAATATTTGTGGCGCAAGAGAAAATATAGTATATTGTGTCAGACAACAATTGTGGGCCGTACAATAATATAATCGACAGAGGTAGTGTGAGAGACAGAGAGGGAGTGTATGCGCAAGTTTGAACTTTGTATTAGAGGGCAGAATTTTCTTATAAAGCGAGATGGCAAGGTCAATAAGACAGGTTTTTATGCAGCCAGATGTGTAGAGGCGCAGGACATGTCCGGCGCAACTGATATTGCCATGAAGTCATTCAGGGCCGATCTTAAGGACATGGTCGTAAACAGTGAGGATGACCCTCCAGTCTTGAACGTGGAAGAGATCTGCGAGGTCTACTATTTTCAGGATGAGATGGCGCTTGAGGAGAGGACTGTACCCACCAAAGGTTATCTATGGGATGATGAGAAGAAGGAAGTAGAGAGCGGCATTATAGAGGATCCATGGCATGGTGACTGGCATACATTATGGGAGAGCATAAAAGAGAAGGATACTCATATCCATACTATTCTCATTCACTTTACAAATGCACTCTACCCGGTTGCAGCACTCTTCATTTTTCTTTTTCTAATCTTTGGAAGTTCCTCTTTAAATGAGACCTACCTCTATATCATGCTTCTTGCCACAATCAGCACACCGATTTCCTATGTGGCAGGTATTTACGAGTGGAAACGGCGATATCAAGGCGCCATGAAACCGATATTTGTTTCGAAGATAAGGTATGGGCCGGTCATTTTTATCATAGGAGGATTATGCACCCTGTGGCGCTACCTATCTCCATCCATCCTGGAGAACTTCGGGATTACAAGTGTACTCTTCATCTTGCTCAATCTCTCAATTCTCCCTGTGCTGGTCTACCTGGGACACCTCGGCGGCGTTATTTTGCACGAAGGGGTGGAGTAGATGAAGGGTTGATGGAGTTTTACCGCCATCTTTTGTAGCGGTAAGTTATTGAAAATGCACTAAATATAAAGTGCGCTTTTCTTTAACCTCCTCTGGAGCCCCCCCCAGCCTCTCTGCGGAGAGCTTGGATATGTATGGAATATCTACATCTCCATTGCGCGAAAATCTCTTCTCTTTTGCAGCAGGAGATGTAGCGCGAGGCATCTTCAGGGACAAATAATTCATGGATTCCCGCAGGTATAATAAAACAAATATTGACATCCTGTGTTTTTCTGTTGACATGAGTTCCTACTGCATGTTATATACTTCCTAAGTCTTATTCTAAAGTTAATCTCCTCGTGGCAGTACGCGTCAGGCTCTTTTCAATTCGCTACATTCAATTCAATAAAATTGCGGCTCTTCATTGCTCGCTTTTTCTATATCTTAGTTCGTCCCAGGTTCGTTTGGCTTCTGTTACCGTAACGTCGTAGCAAGACCCTCTTCCGTGAGAGTAAGAGCAGTCGTGGCTTCTCTCTATTGGATGAGAACGTACGAGAAAGGAGGGAGTTGAGATGAATAGTCAAGCTAGTGTAATTGGTACCGTAAAAAGGGTCAAGAGGCATGGGCGGTCATTTTTGGGCGACCGTAGGATCTATCCTTCTCAGGAGGCCCAGCAGGCATTGAACGGTGAGGAGAAGCAGCCAACGTTGCTCTATGACAGCAGGATCAGTGAGAGATTAGAGCAGTTAAGAAGAGATGTAGTGGAGATAGAGAGGCGAATAAGGCGCTATAACACCCCTGTTTCTATGGACAATTTTATCTGAATGCGTGTAGCTCCAAAGTGTAGCATGACATGCCTGACATAGGGGGGAGCGACCCGAGTAACAGGCGCTCCCTCTCCGCCCTTGTGCTCGACGAGGAGCAGAAAAGACAAACCCCATCACTCTATAACCCACACCTTTCATTCCACTGGGAATAGCGCCGTTCTACCGGTATTCTCTCGACGCAGAAAATATGGTAGGATGCCTCCATGCTATCGGCAGCAACAATTAATAGATTGACTGCCATTGTAGGCAGTGAGAATATCCTCACCTCAATAGAGGAGAGGCTCTGTTATGCCTACGATGCAACTAACCAGAAATTCCTGCCCGACGCCGTACTCTTCCCCATAAACGCTACTGACATATCCGAGGTCATGAAGCTCGCCAACAGCGAGGGCTTTCCTGTAGTCCCACGGGGGGCAGGTTCCGGGACGTCAGGCGGAAGCCTGCCTGTTGAAGGTGGGGTTCTCCTCTCTCTCGAAGAGATGAACCGTATCATAGAGATCGACGCCGAGAATCTTACCGCCATTGTTGAGCCTGGGGTCGTTAATGTTGATCTTCAGATAGAGGCGGGAAAACACGACCTCTTCTTTCCACCCGATCCATCAAGCCTTAAATTCTGCACTATTGGAGGAAATATAGCCGAGTGCGCTGGCGGCCCCCGCGCTGTAAAATATGGTGTTACCAGAGACTATATCCTCTCCCTGGAGGTGGTCATGCCGACAGGTGAGGTGATTGAGACAGGCGTACGAACCATGAAGGGCGTAGTTGGCTACGACCTGACGAGGCTCATTGTCGGATCCGAGGGGACTCTAGGCGTGGTCACACGGGCGACAGTGAAGCTCCTCCCCCGACCGGCGGCTGTCAAGACTATGCTGGCAATCTTTAAGGACCTCTCCGACGCCAGCAGGGCTGTCACCGCCATTATCGGTTCGAGGATCCTGCCGTCCGCTCTGGAGTTGATGGATATGGTCTCGATCCGCTGTGTGGAGGAGAGCCTGAACCTTGGTATCCCGGATGAAGCAGAGGCTATTCTCCTCATAGAACTCGATGGTGAGGAGGAGTTGATAGAGAAACAGTGCGAAGCAGTGCGGGAGTTGTGTGAGAGCAACGACGTCTTATCCTTCCGTGTGGCGAAGGGCAAGATGGAGGTGAGAGAACTCTGGAGGGTGAGGAGGGCGATCCCGCCAGCGCTTATAAAGATCAAGCCCGATAAAATAAACGAAGATGTTGTCGTCCCCAGGAGCAGGATAGTCGAACTCATTACAGGTGTACAGAGGATTGCCAGGGAGAAGGAGCTTACCATCGCGAGTTTCGGTCACGCCGGTGACGGCAATATCCATGTAAATATCATGGTGGATAAGAGTGACCCAGTTGAGGCGAGTAAGGGCCGGGAGGCAGTGGTGGAGGTATTCAAACTGACCATAGCGCTCGGCGGCACAATCTCTGGTGAACACGGTGTCGGAACGGCAAAGGCCCCCTATATCGGAATGGAGCTGAAACCGCCGGTCATTGATGTTATGAGAAGGATCAAAGCGAGCCTCGACCCGAAAGGAGTGCTGAACCCGGGCAAGATTTTTCCTGTGATGGATGGCGGATAAAGCTCTGTCATGATGGGCTGGGAGCGTAGGATGGGCGTAATATCACACTATCCTTTAATGTTCGAACCGGCTGGA
>JBHHTR010000201.1:0-3519 GCA_046753505.1 Thermodesulfobacteriota bacterium | reverse complement strand
CACTATGCGTCTACTGATCGTCGAGGACGAGAAGAGCCTCCTGAAGATTCTTGAACAGGGCTTTACAGAGGAGGGGTACGGCGTCGATATAGCCGCAGATGGAGAGGAGGGGCTCTATATGGCGGAGAACATCCCCTACGACGCGATTATCCTCGACATCATGCTGCCCAAGGTAGACGGCTTGACCATCCTGAGTACCATTAGAAAGAAAGAGATAGTAACGCCTGTCGTTATGCTGACCGCCCGCGACACAACGGGTGACAAGATAACAGGACTCGATACCGGGGCTGATGACTACATGACAAAGCCCTTTGACTTTGACGAGCTCCTGGCCAGAGTCAGGTCGCTGGTGAGGAGGAAAAGCTCCGTCAAAGAGGCCGTCATCCGTATCGATGACCTGGAGATAAATACTGCCTCCCACGCAGTGAGTAGGGGTGGGGCGGCCATCACCCTCTCGTCCAGAGAGTACTCGATGCTTGAGTACATGGCCTACAACAAGGATACGGTTCTGAGCAGGTCGGCGATCCTGGAGCATGTCTACAGCGAGGAGGTTGATCTAGACAGCAATATAGTCGATGTATACATCAACTACCTGCGGAAGAAGGTTGACAGAGGCTCAGAAAAAAAACTCATCCATACCGTTCGCGGCGCCGGATATATCCTCAAAGATCCGCAAACTGAATAGTATGTCTGCATACCGCACGACTGCCTTACCCTTAAAGGGTGATCCTCAAATAGAAATAAGATGATACGTTCAATTAAAGCCAAGACAATAATCCTTCTCATAGTGGTGCTGTCGGTGATATTCCTTGGGGTAGGGATATTCCTTGACAGGGAGCTGGACGCGATTATCTCCGAATCGATTGACGCCTCCCTCTACACCAAGGTTCAGATTGTGAACAGCCTCATTGAACACAAAAAGGATGAACTGGACATGGAGTTTGTAGAGATCAGTGTCGGGGAGTACTCCGTTCCCTATTCGGGTCACTACTACCAGATTCTCCTGAAAGACGGGAGTCCCTTCTGGAAGTCTCCCTCCCTCGCGGAGGAGGTGCTTCCCTACATGAAAGAAGGTTTTGCGGAAGGTTCCGAGCCATTTTACTCTAATGCTGTGGGGCCTAAGGGGCAGCCGGTACGGCTTTTGACGAGCACCATAACCGTAGGTAAGTGGGACTTTGTCATTATTGCCGCCGATGACATCTCGCAGGCCCATGAGCTTGAAAGCTCCTTCCGCAAGGTGCTCTGGTTCAGCGTCCCCGTTGCCGTTATCCTCGCTATCGTGGGAGCCATGTTTATTGTCGTTCTCTCCCTCAGATCGGTGAAGCGCCTCTCCCATGAGGTCGAGGAGATTACCGAGAAGAACCTCGACAAGACCCTCTCCGTTAATGATATGGATTCGGAGCTTGTGGGGCTGGCGGAGGCATTTAACACAACCTTCAAGAGGCTCGATGAGGCCTTTCTCCTTCAACGAAAATTCCTCTCCGACGCCTCTCATGAACTGAGGACGCCTGTCTCCATCATAAAGAGCTATTGCGATATCACTTTGAAGAGGGAGAGGAGCGCCGAGGAGTATCGTGAGACTGTTGAGGTAGTTGATGCGACGGTTACGAGAATGGCGTCCCTTGTAGAGAAAATATTAGACGTGGCAAGGCTTGAGAGTGGTGGAATGAGCTTGAAGAGGGAATCCCTCGACATCACGCAGGTGGTTAAGTTTGTCTATAAACTTATTTCCCCAGTAGCACGTGAGAATGGGGTCGCTATGACCCTCCACGGCGCGGAGGAGAGTATAACGCTTTGTGGTGATGAAGACAGTTTGAGCGAACTCTTCATGAACCTCATGGATAACGCCGTGAAATATAATCAAAGGGGCGGCGTGGTTGAGATTACCTGTACCGAATCTAACGGCTGGATCGAGGTTTCTGTGGCGGATACGGGGATAGGCATTCCAAAAGAGGAGTTAGAAAAGATATTCAGCAGATTTTATCGTATCGATACGTCACGCAGCGAGATCGCCGGCGCCGGTTTGGGGTTAAATATTGTAAAGGCCATTGCCGAAGTCCACGGTGGCCGACTAGAAGTCGAGAGCGAATACGGCAAGGGAAGCCGTTTTACACTCTACCTGCCAAAAGAGGTGTAGGAGCTTGTAATTACAGGCTTTGCCTTTGCAGAAGAGGCGAACCGTGACGGATTCTGTGAAGGGCTTGGCGACGGGTTTTATATTTCTGTTCAGAGGAAGTGAGGTGAAGTGATGGTCTCTACAAAAGGTGACGTGAGCGACCAGTGCCGGGAGAAGGTGGAGAGGATACGCCTCCTTGCCCTCGATGTTGACGGAGTTCTGACCGACGGAAAGATTGTCCTCAATGATGACCAGCGGCAGACGAAGTCTTTTGATGTCAAGGACGGTCACGGGATAAAGCTCCTCATGAGGGCCGGTATCGATGTTGCGATTATCACCTCACGAGAATCGAGGGTTGTTATGCACAGGGCTAAGGAGCTTGGCATCGATCTCGTATACCAGAAGGTCCTGAAAAAGGTTGACGCCTTTGAAGCGCTCATGAGTAAAACCGGCGTAGCGGCAGAGGAGATTGCCTATGTAGGCGACGATCTCATCGATTTGCCCGTGCTGAGGAGGGTCGGTCTTTCGGTGGCGGTGGGAGATGCCGTTGATGAGGTGGCGGAGAGTGTTGACTATATTACGAGCAGGAGGGGAGGAGACGGCGCGGTGCGTGAGCTTTGTGAACTCATCCTGAAGCTCCAGGGGAAGTGGGATAAGGTGACGGCGAGGTACTTTATTTAGTATGACCGACTTGACGGAAAAGAGAGTACGTGGGCGCTTGGTTGAGCGATCGAGCAGTGAGAACGCCCTTGCTGTCATGATGAAATATCCAGAACCGGGGCGGGTAAAGAGCCGTCTTGTTCCTCCACTGACAGAAGTAGAGGCGGCGGGTCTATACCGCTGTTTTATCGAGGATACCTTTGAGAGGATTAAACCCCTGGAGCAGCGCTATGCCGCTGACGAAAGTGTGGCGATCTACAGCGCCTTTACACCGGTGGATAGATGTGGAGATGTCGTACAGCTCCTGCCGGACGGGATGCCCCTCATTCCTCAGAGAGGGGAGGATCTGGGAGAGAGGCTCGAAAATCTCTTTAGCGAGATGATTGCCTCCGGTTACAAGAGGGTGGTGGTCATAGGGAGCGACAGCCCCGATATCCCCATTGATTACATTGGAGATGCCTTCAAGCTCCTCCGTGAAAAGCCAGGCACGGTTGTCCTTGGTCCCTCTGAGGATGGCGGTTACTACCTTATCGGCATGGATATGGTCCATAAGGCGCCTTTTAAGAAGATCTCGTGGGGCAGCGACACGGTTTTGCGTGAAACCCTTGACCGGTGTAAAGAGGACACCATTGAGACTGCGCTTCTCCCAACGTGGAGGGATGTTGACAGGATAGAGGATCTTGCGCCGATCATTAACAACAGCCACCTTACGGCTACAATGAGCTTCATCAATGACCATCTAG
>JBHHTR010000200.1:0-3534 GCA_046753505.1 Thermodesulfobacteriota bacterium | reverse complement strand
TACGTGGATCGAAGTGGGTTCGCTGAAACTAGACCTCGCCCTCCGACTCGACCCATACACGTCCTCTGTGTAACTCGACAATACGTTTCACCACAGCAAGGCCGATGCCGCTTCCATCGCTCTCCGGGTCCAACTGCTCATAGAGGTTGAATATCGTGCCGTGATACCGGTCATCAATCCCCATGCCGTTGTCACTAACGCAGATTACTGTTTCACCGTCCTTCTCCCGCATGCTGACCTCTATACGGGGATTTTTCTGTTCGCCCATAAATTTGACGGCGTTCTCCAGGAGGTTACCAAAGAGCTCTACCATACGTTGACGATCGGCAGTAATTGTGGGCAAAGCGGATGTTATATCCACGGCAACACGACCCTGCTCTATCTGCAACGCAAGACGCTTGATGGCGTCGGCGACGACATCCCCAGGAGAAAAGACTTCGGAGAGCACAGCCATCCTTCCTATACGTGAGGCCTCAAGCAGGCAATCCAAAAGTTCATCCATGTGAGCCGCCGCCGTATTGATACGCTCCATATCGTGCTTCACCTCTCTCCGTCTTCCTTTTCAATATCCTCGCCGAGTAGAGTGATGAAGCCGCGAATGGTGATGAGGGGGCTCTTCAGGTCGTGGGATAGTGTATAGGCAAACCGCTCAAGCTCGGCGTTACTGATTGCAAGGGCGCTGTTCACCTCTTTTAAGTCAAGAGCCTTCTTCTCAAGCTTCTTCACCAGCCGCTCGCTGTAGAGCTTGAACTCCTCCTCGCTCTCCGTCTCCGCTCCCCTCTCCCCGCCGCCTAACGTCCCATCCTCTATCTCATGAACGATATTCCGCATCACGTTTGTAAAGACTTCGGGCTCCAGGGGCCTGCAAATAAACCGGTCGCCCCCCACCTTCATGGCAAGCTCCTCATCTCTATCGTCTGTGTAGGTGGCGGTATAAAAGACAAAGGGGGTATGTTTCAGTCTTTCATCCCCTCTTACCTCCCTGCATAGCTGAAAACCGTCCATGACGGGCATGAGTATATCTGAGATAATCATGTCAAAGGGCTCGGCACGGAGCTTTTCCATAGCATCCGCCCCGTTAACAGTCGATACAACATCGTAGTCGTTCGCTCTCAGGATGGTCTCCAGGAGGTACCGCTCATTTCTGCTGTCATCCACAACAAGAATCTTCATGCCTCACCATTATTGGTCAGTTTGTAGAGCAAATAGTTCTGTCCACCACTGCAATAAAGCGTAGACCCCTCATAGATATTTTGATATCTCGTCTATAAACGTATCTGGGTTTATAGGTTTTTCCATATAACCGGTACACCCCGCCTCAAGGGCCTTCTCCCTGTCGCCCGGCATGGCGTATGAGGTAAGGGCAATGATGGGTATCGTGCCATCTGCCCCTGACGCCCTTATCATCTTTGTTGCCTCAAGCCCGTTAATATCTGGAAGCTGGACGTCCATTATAATAAGATCGGGCATCTCCTCCACCGCCATTGAGATGGCCCTCTCTCCGTCACCGGTATCAAACACACTATAACCGTTATTTTCAAGGATGAACCTGATCAGATAGAGGTTGGTCGCATTATCCTCCACAACGAGAACCCTCTTCATCTCCCCTCCATCTCCTCAATTCTAAGGGGCAGAGCAACGGTAAAGACGCTGCCCACACCGTACACGCTCTCCACCCGGATATCTCCGTGGAGGAGAGCGGCAAGTTTCCTTGAGAGATAGAGCCCCAGCCCTGTTCCCTCCGATCTCCTTGCAAGTGATGTATCTACCTGCTGGAAAGGCTGGAAAAGGCGGCCCATATCGCCCTCCCTTATCCCGGCGCCCGTATCTCGAACGCCGATCTCAACCCTCCCGCCCTCAACCACCTTTGCGGCAATCGTGATGCTCCCCTCCCCGGTAAACTTGACGGCATTAGCTGCAAGGTTCACAAGGATCTGCTTGACACGCCGCCTGTCGCTATGGAGCGTGACCGGTGACAAAATCTCCGTAACAATTTCCAGCCCGACTTCACGCCCCGCCGGGGTGATAATCTCTACAACCTCCCCCACGAGCTCTTCCAGGGGAAACTCAGTAATCGAGAGTTCCACCTCTCCCGCTTCAATCCTTGAGATGTCGAGTATATCGTTAATCAGGCTCAGGAGATGAGCGGCGCTCTCCTTGACCATGGTAAGCTGCCGTCCCTGTTCTTCGTTGACCTCTCCTGCCATGCCCTGCAAGAGGATACCGGTAAAACCGATGATAGAATTAAGGGGCGTCCGCAGTTCGTGACTCATACTTGCCAGAAAAACAGTCTTCAGGCGGTCCGCCTCCTGGAGGCGCATGTTGACTGACGCAAGTTCCTTGCCCCTCTCCTCCAACTCCTCCCTCTGCTCGTTCATGACAATCTGTTGTCTCTCCAACTCTGCATTCAGGTCGGCAAGGGAGGTGTTCACCGCCCGCAATGCCTTCCTGCTGTCATCCACCTCAAAGATGGTTTCAGTCAGCAGCTTTGCCTTGTTGTGAGAGAGGTAGGCCACGCACCGCATATGGAGAGACTTTTCAAGGAGATCACGACCGATGGCACGAGTCTCATCTACATGGCGGGCGCCTATTTTTAGGGTGTCTCGCTCCATCCCTACTCCAGGTCGATGCCGCAGGGGAGCCCCTTGAGGTGGTCAAAGGCCCGCTTAACGTTCTCACCCTCAATAACAGAGCCGTGTTGCGGAAGTATGCGGTCAATCTCCCACCTCTCCTCTATCCGCTCCAGTGAGGCCCGTAGTATACGGTTGCTCGGCATATAGGCCTGGTGAAAGGGCTCCATCGCCTTGAGAAAATCGCGTTCGCCAAAGAGAGACCACTTGTCGGAAAGAGCCCCAAAGAGATCGCTGGAGAAGAGGCTCCTCGTTGTACGGTCATAGGTTACGATGGCCCCTGGCGAGTGGAGGTAGGGTGTGGCAATAAACTCCAGAACCCGTCCGCTCGTAAGGGTTAATTTATAGTCGTGGTCATCAACCGAATAGAAGGGTGAGGTGGGGCCGAGATGTCTGACAAGACGGATCGTGTTGGTGTGCGCAACAACTCTGAGGTCCTCACGTCCGACAACATCCTCTACAACGGCCAGGTTGCCACATACATCGGGGTCCTGATGACCGAGAACGATGACGGAGATATCGCCGGGGTTGACGACATCTATAATCTTACGCATGATGACAGGGAAGTCAGGGATAGAGCCTGGGTCAAAGAGGAGGACGTTGTTGTCATCTATGAGGAGGTAGGGGTTGCAATGGAGGTGAGACGCTTCCTCGTAGAAACCGACCCAGTAGATTTAACGGGTAACGGCAATCGCCTCGTCGTAACTTACTCTACCCATCTCGTCACTCTCCCATCACACAAAGATATTCTAACGGTTCTCCTGCTTACTGCTCATCTGGTGGTAGCCATCGTCGGTGGCGGCAAGCCGTAGAAAATGTTCCTTAAGAGGGTTGTGCCTGGATACTGCGTATATTAACCCGGCATTGATATAGCTAACAAGACATGCTACAATGCGCGTATGAA
>JBHHTR010000199.1:0-3547 GCA_046753505.1 Thermodesulfobacteriota bacterium | reverse complement strand
GCTGGCGGCCTCAAGCTTTTCGCTCCCCACAGAGTCAAAGCGCTCCTTTACCTCGCCGCACTTATTCTCTACCGCAAAATCATTCGGATAGGGGTTCGCCCCGCCATCCCTTATTGACGCAACCTTTGCAAGGCGCTGCTCGTACTCGCTCTCTCTCTTTTCCACACGCTATCCTTTCAGGCATTAAAGCCTATTGTAATTGGTAAAACTATCTTATTTAGTGGGGAGAGTCAAGACAAATGGGCCGTTGGATTCAAGGGGATTTTACCCTTTACAGGAACAGCTACTGGAGGGTAGCTAGAGCACACAGAGTGTGCAAAACGGTTGTACAGGTAGAGCCGCCAGCGCCGTGGAATCCTAAAGAATCTCCTCAATGGGTGTTGCCTGCCTACCCTGTGCCTCAGCCACTGCCTGACAGGTTATCTCTCCCCGACAAACATTGACGCCTCGGGCAAGGGCCTCATCCTGCTTCACAGACTCGGCACAACCGAGGTTGGCAATGGTCAGGAGGTAGGGAAGGGTCGCGTTGGTCAAGGCAAAGGTGGAGGTCCGTGGAACAGCCCCCGGCATGTTGGTGACACCGTAGTGGATGACTCCATCGACTTCATAGACAGGCTCCGAATGGGTAGTGGGTCGTATCGTCTCCACACAGCCGCCCTGATCGATGGAGACATCGACTATCACCGAGCTCCTCTTCATCCGGGAGACCATCTCACCCGTCACCAGCTTTGGCGCCCTTGCCCCCGTCAAGAGAACCGCCCCCACGAAAAGGTCGCACTCCGCCACAACTCTCTCGATCGTAGAGGGGGACGACTGCATGGTCTGCACCCTCCCCCCGAAGAGGTCATCGAGTGAACGCAACTTGCCAAGCCCCTTGTTCAGGATCGTCACCTCCGCCCCCATGCCGACGGCTATCTTGGCGGCATTGAGGCCAACCGTCCCGCCGCCGAGGATGGCGACACGCCCACGTTCGACGCCAGGCACACCGCCGAGGAGGATCCCTCTCCCCCCCTGAGCCCCCATGAGGTAGTAAGCGCCAACCTGAACCGATATCCTACCGGCCACCTCACTCATAGGGGTAAGAAGCGGCAGTGTGCCATCGGGCAACTCTACCGTTTCGTAGGCGATGGCGGTACAGCCGCTCTCAACCAGACGGTCGGTAAGATCCGGAAGTGGCGCAAGATGCAAAAAAGTAAAGAGTATCAACTCTTCCCGAAGGTAGGAATACTCCCGTGGCATGGGCTCCTTCACCTTGACCACCATCTCCGCCGTCCCGAAGAGCTCCTCAGGCGAATCAACCATCTCCGCCCCTGCGCTCACAAAGGCGTCGTCGGTGATACCGCACCCCTTACCCGCCCCACGCTCTATCAACACCCGGTGTCCGGCGTCTCGCAAGACACGCACACCCGACGGCACGACGGCCACCCGGAACTCCTTATCCTTAATCTCCTTAGGTACACCGATAATCATGGCACTACTATAAAGGCAGAAGGATTGGGTTGTCAATCATCGATAGCATCGTAATAAATGCCATCCTGTAGGGGGGGTAGAACAACTAACCCGGACTATTCATGAATTGCCGCGATGATCGCGCAGAGGTTGTTTATCAGCGATTTTTGGCAGACGTGCCGTACCGGTGGGTCTCTGGGGTCGGGGGTCGGAAAATCCCGCTCTCCGATCCCCACCAACCGATCCCTGTAGTTTAGAGCAGACGCGAGCACATTTGTGAATAATGCGGGTTAGACATCTTTTGATGTAACTGAAGCATCTAAATCTTTCAGGATTCCATTTTCAATGCTGTAAATCCAACCGTGAACAAAAAGCTCTTTTCCTTGCTTCCATGCATTCTGAACAATAGTTGAGTTGCAAATGTTTGTGACTTGCTCTTTTACATTGAGCTCACAAAGCAAATCTAATTTCTTGTCATGTTGAAGGCCGTCAAATTGTTTAGAATGGAAGCGAATAACATCCTTAACATGACGCAACCAATTATCGATAAGCCCATGTTCATGATTTTCCAATGCCGCCTCTACACCGCCACACCCATAGTGACCACAGACAATGATGCGTTTTACTTTCAGTATTTCTACGGCAAATTGTATTACAGAAAGACAATTTAGATCTGTGTGGACGACAACATTTGCAATATTACGATGGACAAATATCTCGCCGGGCTGCAAACCTGTTATT
The DNA here is from genome assembly GCA_046753505.1 of Thermodesulfobacteriota bacterium. Classification (GTDB taxonomy): domain Bacteria; phylum Desulfobacterota; class GWC2-55-46; order S146-70; family JAUXIU01; genus JBHHTR01. Next base: position 1,357 of record JBHHTR010000199.1, on the reverse strand, counting down.
TGGTTGGCTGGGACTCGGCTATCCGAACAGCCAATCCATAGGTGCTCGGGTGCCTGTTGCTTCGATAAGCGCGAAAAGAATTCTTGCTCTCTCTCTTTATTTGAATTGGCCCACGCCAAGTTGTTATCAAACAGGTGCTTTAGTGTATTCAATCTTTATATCCTCCTCGTACCCTCTCTTTTTGCATTTAACGATAAGATCAGCGGACTGCGAGGCTACCACTCAGACCGTTGCAAACTTACTAACTTTTAACGAAGCCAATGAGCCAGAAAATAGAACCCGTGTTAGGCAATTATCTAATTCTGTTGGATTTCAAATTCAATAGTATCTGCACTGAAATCTTGCTCATGAGGCCAAACTATGCCGCCAAATGCAGGTTTTACCGACCTAAAATAGTTCTCATCTTTCAGTTCTGTGAAGATTCCTTTATCAAGGTATGGCTTGACATCAAAGAACCCTTTTCCCCCATTGGATAGCTTAACAAATAATACATAATTATCCCTTGCTTCTACATAGTTTACCTTGAGCATTTCTTAACCTCACTTTAATGGGTCTATTTTAAATGGTGGTTGGCCTTTCACTGCCAACTTCCAATCAGCCATCAACTCATCTTGGTGGATTTCTATCCAGGCTTGAACTAACTTCATTTTCTTCTTGGGTAACTCACCCTCAATAATTTCACCATCATCAATTGTTATCACTGCGTCATATTCTCCATAGTTGGCGTGAATATGTGGGCGATGATGTTTTTTATCATCAAAGAAAAACATGTAAATTATTATACCGTAAAACATTGATAGTGATGGCATCTAATTCTCCGTTTGTTTTGATTTTGCTTGACGTTTTGCGTAACCAGCGGGCCAAAAAACTTGACGCCGACTGAACGAAGCTTCTTCCCGTCTGCGTTAATGCGATTGTTAGGTGTATAGTTAATTTTTTCGCCAATAATTTATAGTGTTATAATTTTCTGTTTTTTGGTCAAAGATGCCCTTAGCCCACTGAATATGTGGTAATAAACTTATGGCTGTAACATTTGGCTCAACCACTACTCTAAAGTTACTATCTGAAACAATCTGGTCCTCAAGAAAAGCAGTTGTAGGTTTTGAGGTATCTCTAATAACTATCACAGGTCTGAAGCGAAACTGGAGCATATTACCAAGCTCAGCAATATGACCAGATGCTTCTTTGTCTAACACGATTACAAAACAAGAGCAAATAATAGCAGAAAGTAATTTTTCTAAATTGGATTGAATTGGCAAATCGGGCGAATCTTTCAGGAGGAATCCTCGGTATCCCAATTCACCTAGCAGTCTGTCGGACTTGACCGACGTACCCACTTTTTTTATCCTTAAAAGCT
>JBHHTR010000198.1:0-3597 GCA_046753505.1 Thermodesulfobacteriota bacterium | reverse complement strand
TAAAGCCAGTTTCCCTGAACCTCTCAAGGATAATAGCCCTGGTTTCATCCTCAATGACTCTGGCAAAATCGGACGGCTCAACCTCTATCCGCGCCGTATCACCATGATATCTCACCCTGAACTGGCGAAAGCCGAGGTCCAGGAGACTCTCTTCACAGCGGGCAACCTGTTCAAGCCGCTCCTCTGTAATCTCCGTACCGTAGGGGAAGCGGGAAGATAGGCACGCCAGTTGTGGCTTCTCCCATGTATCGAGGCCCAACTCACGACTCAGCGCCCTGACATCCTCCTTGGTGAGTCCCGCCTCAGCCAGTGGACTTCTTACCCTCAACTCCTCTGCGGCATCGCTGCCGGGACGGTAGTCTCCCCTGTCGTCAAGGTTGGTTCCGTCCGCTACAGAGGCCATGCCGAGTTCACCCGCTCTCTCGCAGCAGAGTGTAAAGAGCTCGCTCTTACAGTAGTAGCAGCGTCGCTCACTATTCTCTGCAAAACGGGGGATGAGCAGCTCATTGGAGTCGACAACAAGGTGGGTGACGCCGATCTCGCGAGCGAGACGTCTCGCCTCTCGGAGTTCACGCTCCGGATAGGTGGGCGACGTCGCAGTGAGGGCAACTACTTTCTCACCAAGGGTATCCTTTGCCACCTTCAGCAGGAGGGTGGAATCGACACCCCCTGAGAAGGCGACAAGTATTGATCCCATCTCATGAAGGATAGCCTTGAGCCTGGCCGACTTCCCCTCACTCTCCATCCCCATCACATCACCAGCCGCCATCAACCGCAGATTCTCATCTCTCCCAGAGCGCCCTCATCTATGGGCGAAGTAACGGTCAAGGTACTCTCAACATCATCGGTCGAGACCTTGACAGTTCCAACATCGGGCGCCTTGATGCCGGAATAGCGGAGGAGTATACGTCCAACGAGGGCGCCAGTGCCGTTCTCAACCCCCCCGCGGACCACCGCAAGAGGGCCGGGGAAATCAACGGGTTCAATAACGCTATCGCCCTTCCGGGCGAGTCTCTTCAACCTGTCATTATCGACCTCATCCCTGCCGACAACTATCTTCACCCCATCGGCGGTCCTGAAGTGTCTGCCGCTCTTCAGCAGATGGAGGTCGCCAGTGGAGACATGAGGCTCATGGTCGAGAAGGTCCCGAACCTTCCTTGAAAAGATCTTGTCAGTCAGGAGACAACCGCCCGACGGACACGGATAGTCCACCACTTCATAGGCGTCGGCAAGGTCCATCTGGGGGCGTCTTGTTCTTCCAATAAAGTTGAGGAGCTTCTCCCTGTCTACCACTCCGGCCTCTTCCGGCAGGGTCGGTTTAAGGTGTTTAGCGCAGAGGGGTCGAAGGATGAGGCCTTCAAGCCCGCTCTCCTCCTCGATGGTCTTAAAGGTGTCACGCCGCTGACTCATCGGTCTCTGCCCCAGCACCTCTCCTGTAAAGAGGAAGGAGGCGCCTATCTCCGCCATATACTCCTTGGCCCGTCGGAACATGAATATCCGGCAATCGACACAGGGGTTGATTCCCTTGCCGTAGCCGAAACGGGGGTTCCGTACAACGTCAATATAGTCTAGCCCCTTGAAGAGCACCTTGCAGGGAATACCAAACTCATCGGCAACCCGCGCGGCCTCACTCTTGCAGCCACTCTTGCCAGAGGTACAGTTGCAAAAGACCGAGGTAAAGTTCAGCGCAGTCACCTCTATCCCCTGGTCAAGCATAACCTTCACCGCCAGCGTGCTGTCAAGTCCACCCGAAAGGAGGGCAACCGCTCTCCTGTTCATCTGCAACCTCCAATAAAACCTTGTATTATGAAGCAAAAAAACATTATACTTGTTAGCCTGTAAATGTCAAAACATTTCACTTGCTATGAAAGCTGAACAGTTTATAACTCTATTCCTTGTTGCCGCCATCGGGTATCTCCTCTACCTTATCATGGCGCCCTTCTGGATACCCCTCTTATGGGCGGTCATCCTGACCATCCTCTTCTATCCACTCTACCTGTGGCTCAGCCAGAGGATCCGCTTTGACGGGGTAGCCGCTCTGCTTGCCTGCATCATTGTAACCCTCTTCATCACCATTCCTGTCAGCTTCATCGGGGTATCGCTGGTGAACGAAATACTGGACGTCTACGAATGGGCGGATGACTATGTGAAGAAGAGCGCATTCACTTTGCAGGACTCCCCCTCATTTATAGGCGTCTATATCAAGGATTTTCTGGACAGGTTCATAGACATCTCAATTATTAATATAAGGAACATCATCCTGAAGAGCGTCAAGGAGGCAAGCAGCTTCCTTGCCCAGAATGTGACCGGCATGTTAACAAACTTTACCGGTTTCCTGATCAACATCTTTCTGAGCCTCTTCGCCATGTTCTACCTCTTCCGGGACGGTGAAAAAATGGTTGAGCACCTCATGGACTTTCTGCCCCTCAGTGAAAAGGACGAACGGACAATCTTCAAGAAGAACCGGGACGTTATCTACGCCACCCTCTACGGCGGTGTCCTCGTTGCGATCGTACAGGGCGGCATCGGAGGAGTCACCCTATGGGCTCTCGGCTTTGAATCGCCCGTCTTATGGGGAACTCTTATGGCTATCCTCTCCTTCGTCCCCATGCTCGGACCACCCATAATCTGGGCGCCGGCATCAATATTCCTTATCATTCAGGGCAGCTACATCAAGGCCGTCATCCTGATTGCCATCGGCATCTTCGTAATCGGCCTCGTGGACAACCTGCTCAGACCCATCATCGTAAGCGGCAAGACAAAGATCCATCCCCTCCTCCTCTTCTTCAGCATCCTTGGAGGATTAAAGGTGTTGGGCTTCATAGGGATTGTCGCCGGCCCTATCATACTCTCTCTCTCGCTGGCTGCCCTTGACATCTACCGGGCCAGCTACAATCATAAGAGGGAAAACAAACAGACACCATGACGAGTGATATAGAGCAGCGTGGCGACATTACCACGGTGGGCGTAAAGTCAGACAATAGTGGAAACCTACTCCTCCCGGCTCTCCTGTTTTGTCTGACGATTGCCACCACACTGGCGTCAGGGGCGCTCCAACTGGGGCATGATATCTTTCACACCCCCCAGGCAATCCTTCTGGGTTATCCCTTCTCCGTTGCAATCATCGCCATCCTCGGCACCCACGAGATGGGCCACTTCTTCGCATCGAAGAGGCACGGTGTGACCACAACCCTCCCCTACTTTATTCCCGGTCCTCCCCTACCGCCCATGATCGGGACATTTGGCGCCGTCATCAAGATAAAATCGCCCATCGTTCACAGGACAGCCCTCATCGACATTGGGGCGTCTGGTCCCATTGCCGGCTTCATCGTCTCCATCGCCGTCACCATCTGGGGGATCCACCTCTCCACTGTCCTGCCCATGCCGACTGGAGAAGGGCAACTCATCTTCGGCTCTTCCCTCATATTTAACGCCATCTCCTACCTTGTCATCGGCCCCATACCAACCGGCTACGATCTATTCCTCCACCCCGTTGCCTTTGCGGGATGGATAGGTTTCTTTATCACCGCCATGAACCTCCTTCCCATAGGGCAGCTCGATGGAGGTCACATACTCTTTGCCGTCTTTGACTCTCTC
>JBHHTR010000197.1:0-3629 GCA_046753505.1 Thermodesulfobacteriota bacterium | reverse complement strand
CCGTCATACTCTCCGTCATACACGTTGACATTAAACGCCGGTTTGTGTTACCAAAACCCGGACTTTCCCACCTCGATTACTGACCTCTCCGGATTGGCCAGTAATCTGATGTGGCTATTGTTCCTATTGCAGATGAGACGTGAGGATATGAGCAGTACAGGCAAGTATCAATAATGGTGATAGCGGTTTTACCGCTATCTTGTATCTTGAGGAGGGATTCATGAAAAGAAGGGTAATAGGGGCTCTACTGTTCATCACAACGTTACATCTCTGTTTTTCGCCACTGCTCTTTGCCGCCGGTAACGGTGAGATAGATACGGGAACGACGGCCTGGATGCTTACCTCTACGGCGCTGGTGCTCCTCATGGTTCCGGGCCTTGCAATGTTTTACGGCGGACTGGTGAGGACGAAGAACGTCCTCGGAACGATGATGCACACCTTTGTCGCTCTGGCCATCATAGGGGTGTTGTGGGTCGTGTGTGGTTACTCGTTGACATTCGGCGACAGTATCCTCGGCGGTTTTGTCGGTTGGAATAGCGACTACTTCTTCCTTCGGGGGATAGACAACTCCATCGTCGACGGGGTGCCCGAGTATGTGCTGGCAATGTTTCAGGGCAAGTTTGCAATTATTACCCCGGCCCTTATCAGCGGCGCCCTTGCCGAGAGGGTCTACTTCCGTGGCTACTCCCTCTTCATAGCCCTCTGGTTTGTACTGATCTACTGCCCCCTCTGCCACTGGATCTGGGCCTCGGACGGTTGGCTCTTTAACGCCGGCGCCGCCGGTGTCATCGATCTGGCGGGCGGTCTGGTTATCCACGTATCCGCCGGTACCAGTGCGCTCGTCGTGGCCCTCTTCCTGGGCGCACGCCGTGGTTATCCCAAGGTGGCCATGCACCCTAACAACCTGGTCATGACACTCATGGGCGCGGGGCTCCTCTGGGTAGGGTGGTTCGGCTTCAACGCCGGTTCTACGATACACAGCGGTCTCGATACAGCCAGGGCGCTGACTATGACGCAGGTCTCCGCCGCGAGCGGCGCTATGACGTGGATGATTATTGAGGCGATTATCTTTCGCAAGGTGACGGCTCTCGGTTTTGTCTCCGGCATTCTGGCAGGTCTCGTCGTGATAACACCAGCCGCCGGTGTTGTTCTGCCGACGGGCGCTATGGCGCTTGGAGCGCTTTCAGCGATAGCCTGCTTCTACGCCCTCAAACTTAAGAACAGACTTGGTTATGATGACAGCCTCGATTGCTTTGGCATCCACGGCGTGGGAAGCGGTCTTGGGGTCATCCTCCTATCCTTTTTTATTCGTGAAAGCTGGATGGCCGATGCGTCTATATCAGCCGGTGGAGGGGGATGGTCGGCGTGGAGACAGTTCCTGATACAGTTAATGGGGATGGGAGTGACCATAGTTCTGGCCGCCGTAGGCACTATTGTTCTCTGTCTCATAGTCGAGAAGACAGTTGGTTTCCGTATCGATGAGGAGGGTGAGAGTATGGGGCTTGACCAGTCGCTACACGGCGAGAGCGGTTACCACTGGTAGAGTATCATTGCGGGAGGGAGGGCGCTGCCCTCCTTCTCATCCCTCACGCTATGCGCTTATTTCCATCAGGTGCTTCATCTTTCTTTTTATATCTCTTGCCAGAAGGATATCCGAGATCATTGCCACACTCTTTGCCCCGCTGTTCATAACCTCCCCAAGCCTCTCCTCCCCGATACCGCCGATAGCAACGATTGGCAACTCTACCGATCTGGCGACCGCAGTTAGTGCCGCAACCCCCTTTGGCGCCTCTGCGTCCTTCTTTGTGCCTGTCGTAAAGATGGGCCCAAAGGAGATATAGTCAACGGGGAGTCTAATCGCAGCCAGAGCCTCTTCCACATTGTGTGTCGAAAAGCCGATGATCTTTTCCCGTCCAAGAAGTTTCCGCGCTGCAAGAACAGGCATGTCGTCCCGGCCAATGTGAACTCCATCGGCATTGGAGAGGAGGGCGATATCGATCCTGTCGTTTACGATGAATGTCACACCTGCCTTTCTGGTTAATCCTTCTATCGTACAGGCTGCCATGAGAAGTTCAGCAGAGGAGAGACCCTTGCCTCGCAACTGGAGTATCCTGGCGCCGCCGTCGATCAGTGCCCGTGCGGTCCCTTCCATCCTGTCGTATGATAGATAGGTGTCATCTATGATCGGGTAGATGCGGGGGAGGTGCAGGAGTTTCATTTTACGAGACCTTTAGTGGTGCCAGTTATTGTGAGAACAATAAAGTCGCACCTTTATTTTTCGTCCTCTCCATAGTGGAGAAACTAATTATGGAGAGGTTCCTTAAGGATGAATGGATTGACATCACATCTCTCTGCTGATAGCTTAGGAAAAAGGATGGTTCATGTCAACACGACTTTTTACGTTTCCATTGCAAAAAGAGGAGCGCAGAGTGCCGGACTGGGATGAGAGATACTCGACCAACAGATCACCTCAAAAAAGAGAACCGGCTAACCTTCTTGTGGATCTCCTGCCCACACTGCCTGGCGGAAAGGCTCTTGATTTAGCTTGCGGCGAAGGGCGGAACGCATTCTTCCTTGCCGGGAACGGTTATAGCGTTGATGGCATCGACTCATCCCAGGTTGTCATTGAGAGGGATAGAGTGGTTGCGGATGAGGAGGGTGTGGCGGTAAACTTTATTCACGCCGACCTTGAAGCGTACACTCTCCCGCCTTCCACCTACGACCTTATAGTAAACTTCTACTACCTTCAGCGCTCGCTGATCCCTTCGATGAAGGCGGCGTTAAAGAGCGGTGGTGTTATTTTATTTGAAACCTACACGATAGATCAGGTAGAGATAGGGCCGCAACGTAATCGCGCCTATCTCCTGCAACCCAATGAACTGCTCAAAACATTTGGAGACTTCCATCTACTCTTTTACAGAGAGGGAATTGTTGAGGAGGGCGGGAGGAAGGCTATAGCTTCTCTGGCCGCAAGGAAGATTTAGCGTCACCTTGTCTGCTCTCTTATTGTCCATACTGTGAATATGATAATCATCAATGATGACAGTGTAATAAATAGAATGATGGCGAGGAAACTTGACTTTATTTGATTGACACTACTATTTAATCTTGCTAATCTCGCAGAAGAAATAGATTTTAAAATATGTTCCAGTCTCTCTATCAAACAAAGGAGGTAGTGCCATGGCGACGGTGAAGGGTGCGAAGAAAACAGCGGCAAAGGAGACGGTGAAAAAAGCTGCTGCCAGGGTTGCGCAGGGGGTTGTCAAGAAGGAGAGCGCTGCTAAGAAGAGGGTGACAACAGCGGCAAAGGGAACGGCAAAGAAGGCAGCCGCCAGGGGCACTGCGGTAAAGAAGAGTGTTAAAAAGAGTGCGACTAAAGTTGCGAAGAAGGTTGTCAAGGAGGAGAGCGCCGCAAAGAAGAGGGTGACGAAGGCGGTTACGGGTGCGGCTAAAAAGGTCTCCAAAGGAACAACCAAGAAGAGCGCTACGGCAAAAAAGACGGTGAAGAAGGCGGCAACCAAGGTTGCGAAGAAGGTTGTCAAGAAGGAGAGTGCCGCAAAGAAGAGGGTGACAAAGGCAGTTAAGGGCACGGCAAAAAAAGTTACAAAGAGCGCAACCAAGAAGAGCGC
>JBHHTR010000196.1:0-3651 GCA_046753505.1 Thermodesulfobacteriota bacterium | reverse complement strand
ATTGAACCTGTAATGTGTCATGATGACTCCTCCCTGTATCATTTATTGATTGGAAGGCCCCTTGTGATTACGGGGGGCCTTCCAACAGGCGCCCACCTGTCTTTTAAAGACTCTTCAGATATTCGACAATCGCATCCGCATCGGCTTCTTTGATCCCGAGCTTGGGCATTGCCATGGGGAAGTTCTTGTACTTTTTTGCTGCGCCAGAACGACCGTTCATGATGGTCTCCTTTATAGGCCCTGCGTCGCCCTTGATAAAGTCACTTCCCGCAAGCTGTGGCGCCATGCCCGGTGTGCCCTGCGCCTTTTGTCCATGACAGGCCGAGCATTTTGACTTGAAGATCGATCCACCGTCGGCAGCTATTGAGGCGCCGGCAATACCCATAGAGGTTGCAATAACCACGGCCATAATCAATGTTTTCATAATGGTCTCCTTTTGGTAGTTGTGTTAAAGCAGGTATGATTTATTCAGACCTGCCGCGACACTGGGACGTGCCGCTTTAATAGCTGGTTGATATTACCGCTCCATCGGTTACGTTCCTCCCCGTCACGATGGCGATCTCGACACCTTTACTTTCAGGCGGCTTGGAACCGAGTGGAGCGAGTTCCAACTCGAGAATTACCGTCTGCTTCATAGCGAAGGCCCTGGTGAAGGTGCCCAGCTCAACGAGGCTTGCAAGGTTGCTGCCGGATATACGCCTTTTGCCCGGCTGAGCGTTGCTCCACCGTCCCATTATCGTGACGGTGTCTGAGGCTGGAGCGCCAACATTACGGAGACTGACTTTCAGACTAAGGCCACTCCCTGCTCTTGAGCCAGATATAACGCCACGCCCGACCTTCCATGAAGAACTCTGTGCAATAGCGAATGAGGATGAGAAGAATAGTGTCAGTACAGTAATGAGTACAACCCATAGCAACGGTTGCCGTTGAGCAAGGTGCGATATAGTTGGTAAAGCGCTCTTGCCTGTAGAGTGTTTCTGCCATCTCTTCATCCTGGTAGGTGCAGTTACTTTGCATGATCGTACTTGATGGGGGAGGCGACCTCCCGATGCTTGTCTCTTTCTACTGCTTATCATAAAGCAACCTCCGTGCCAAAATGTAACTGCCCGATATGACAGCTCTTTTTATGCGACCACGCCCTTATGGAGCAATGGATTACACTTATTAGATTTCATTGTTGCAATTATTTCGATTTTGAAATTGATTCTCCACTCTCTGCGGCATTTGTGTTGGCGCTCTTTTCGATATGAAGTTTCTTCTTCAGGCGGTGAAGCTTGCTCTGTGTCAGGCCGAGTGTTGTGGCGGCCTCCTTCTGGTTTCTGTTTCTGTTCAAGACCGTCTGAAGGCATATCTTTTCACACCTCTGTATGATTTTTTCCCATCCTTCGTCTGAGAGTTCCTCCTTACTTAGCCCGCATAGGGCAATAAGCCTGTCGAATTCATCGGTCTCTGTACCTCTTGTACTCTCTTGCAAGGGGGCGCACTCCTCCTGATTGATGGTGAAATCATCGGCTCCAAGTACCTTTGACCTTGCCAGCGCCACGGCCCTGGCGGTCATATTCTCAAGCTCCCGGATGTTACCCGGCCACCTGTAAGAGGAGAGGAGTGTCAGTGCAGAGGGGGATATCCCAACGACCTCCCTGTCAAGCTTCCGGCTGTAGTGGTCGATGAAGTGTTGCGCAAGGGCGGGAATATCGTCACGTCTTTCCCGTAGGGGGGGGCAAGTGAGTTCAACAACCTTGAGCCTGTAATAGAGGTCCTCTCTGAAATGCTTCAGTTTTACCTCCTCCTGAAGATCCTTGTTGGTTGCGGCGATTACTCTGACATCAACGGAGATATGAGCACTCCCCCCTACTCTGGAGAGTTCACCGGTCTGTAATATACGTAGCAGCTTGGACTGTGCCTCCAGTGGTATCTCACCTATCTCGTCGAGAAATATTGTTCCGCCATCAGCCTCCTCAAACTTCCCTCTCCTTGTGGAGGATGCGCCTGTAAAGGCCCCCTTTTCGTGGCCAAAGAGTTCATTTTCTATGAGAGAGGTGGGGAGGGCGGCGCAGTTTACCGTTACAAATCTGCCACTTGAACGGACGCCGCCCTCATGAAGGTAGCGTGCGACCAGCTCCTTGCCCGTGCCACTCTCACCGGTAATCAATACCGTGACCGGCAGAGAGGCTATCTGTTGTGCCTGGAGTATGAGTTGCCGCAGAGCGCCGTTGCTGCCGATTATTTCACCAGGCTTATGGAGCAGCGTCAACTCGCTCCGCAGAGCGGTGTTCTCCTCGGCCAGCTGCTCCTTAAGTCCCTTAATCCGCGACAGCTGTGTAGTCAGCTCTCTGTTGAGTTGGGTTATCCTCTCGGCTGACTTCAAATCCTTCCGGCGAAGTTCGGCCAGATCCTTACCCATACGATTAAATGCCTCTGTAAGGTGGCTTATCTCGTCACTACCCTCCACTGCTATGGGCTCCCCCCACTCTCCACGCCCTATCCCGATGGCCTTCTCTTTGAGGGCGTCAACTCTTTTGACTATCATCCTGCCGTAGACGAATACGCCAAGTCCGGCAATAATAAGGACAAAAATCGTTACGCCTATTATCCAGAAGAGCTCGTTGAGCGCCTTCTGAAAGATATGGCTGGTGGAGAAGGTAACTACAAGGGCGCCCAGAGAGTGACCTCTATATTGGAGCAGGCTTACAACCGAGAAGCTCTCTCCTGTTATCGCTGTTACCTCGGAGAGGCGTGATGGTTCTCTGCCGGTAAGGAGAGGGGGGGACGGATATTTTTTACCATACTCTTCCGGAACGGAGTGGGCCTTGATGAGTCCATCATGCATCACAACGTAGGCTTCGGTGATGTAGAGGTGCTTCCGGCTCTGGAGTTCGTGCAGTAGGGCATCGAGGAGAACCTCATCATCGGCGGCGACTGCCTGTGAGAAGGAGAGCGCTGCTGCCTGAACCATCTCCTCCGAGCTATGGACGGCATCAGTAAAGGCGCGCTTCTGGTTAAAGGTGTAGAGGGTGATGGAGATGATAAGCGTTGCAAAGGTTATCGAGATGAAGACCACAAGAGCGATCTGCTGCCGTAAGCCAAGGCTTTTCATAGTGTTAGACCAAAGTGTAGATAACCCGCATTATTCACAAATATGCCCGCGCCCTCGCTTGACCTTGAATCCACCAAGGCATTTGTTCAAACTTGACCGTATCCACTGGTATGGCACGCCCTCGAAAAATCGCTGGTAAATCCAATCTCTGCGCGATCATCACGGCAATTCATGAATAATGCGGGACAAGAGATACCGATAGTTCGCTCCGGCATTCGGTTGTGTGGCAACAGTCCGGCGATCTAAGTAACACTTTCAATGGCGTGCCGCCACTGAAAATGGCGATACTTCCATGTGTCGCGGAATGTCTGAATTAATCAGACCTTCCCTAAATGATTACAGGCAGTCAAGGTTGCTCGTTTGCACAATATACTACAAATGCCTCTCACTCTGTCAACACTTTCTGTATGATCTCTTCCTCAGATTTGTCATTCCCATGAGGGCAGGGGCAACCTGCTGTAAGCCTTCATTACTTGCATGTGTCTTTTGTCACGTACCGCCCCTCCTGAAACATGTTAAGGATGATGGCGTCACATGACTTTTTACGAAACCAT
>JBHHTR010000195.1:0-3680 GCA_046753505.1 Thermodesulfobacteriota bacterium | reverse complement strand
AGAACACCGTCAACCGTAATAAGGTCGTCCTCCATCTTCCACCCCTCATCGGTAGGTATGCCCAGGATGTAATTGGCCCATATCTTTATCCCGTTCCTCTTACAAATATCGGCAGCCCTGAAATTCTGCTCCATAGATGCGCTCTTTTTAAACCATTTAAGTATCCTTGGGCTGAATGATTCAAAACCGATAATAAGCAGCTTGAGACCTGCCGCAGCCATCTTTTTTATGAGTTCTTCATTTTTGCAAATAATATCGGCCTTGCTTGACGTCACCCACTCAAAGCCCTCTTTTACAAGCCCCTCATCGTGGAGCGCTTGTGTAAACTCCTCCATCCATGAGCGTTTCATAATAAACTGATCGTCATGGAACATAACGGAGCGAATCCCGTATCTCTCTCTGAGAAGCTTGATTTCCCCAATAACATTCTCCACACTTCGTCCTCTGATGTAGGGAATACGATCGCCTGTTTGGGATATTCTGGTGTAGAGTTGCTGCTCACCGGGCCCCGAACAGAAGGTGCACCTGAAGGGGCACCCTCTGGTGCTAATCATCTCAGCCATTGGCAAGGCAAACTGGAAACCTTTGATACCGAAGGGCTCACGCCATATTCGGCTCTCGTAATCACTCCAGATGTCACGTACAGGCTGAGGTATCGTGTCGAGGTCCGGCGTCTCTCCCCAGAAGTTTTTGGGGAATTTTGACGGCTCTTCAACGAGTGCCGGGAAACTGATCTCACCTTCTCCCTGCATGACATAGTCAAAGAGACCATTCTCCAAACACTCTTCGGGAAACATGGTAGGATGCACCCCCCCGGCTACAAGAGTAGTATCGGGGCAAACAGTTCTCGCACGTATTGCGGCCTCTTTAGCAATCTCCAACTCAACGGTGTGAATCGTTATCCCTACCACGTCCGGCGCAGCACTTCTTACAATTTCATCAAATTCCTCCCAGCCTGAAATGGTTCGAAGATCGATGAGGGATACATGATGTCCCCTCTCCTTTAACGCGCCGGCAAGATAGGCCAGGCCGAGACGGATACAGAGGGTATCGGGAGATGGAAGGTCCAGGTTAGCCTCCCATTCACTGTAAGCAATCGAAGGGTTAATCAATAAGACCTTTTTCATGAGCATTGTTCCTCACTTTCTAAACGCACTCTGATCTATTTTTACTTGGCACAAGGTGCCCGACAAGCCGATAGAACACACCTCCTTTGCCGTTGCCAGTCAAAGGATGAAACCTACGATGCCCTTAATACAGAGTATTGAAACCGCCTCTTTTACCGTTATACACATTGACAACCGCAATCTTCTCCACCGGAAAGCAGGGTTTTACAACTATTTCAGGAGGCTCTTCGTGCTGTCCTATGATCCACGGGCAAGATTGTCCCCGCCTTTTTCTCCCTTACTATCGAAAGCTACTGCATTATTAAGCAAAATACATGCCATGATTCAAGCGACTGTACCGGAGGCACAGTCGATAGGTCTGATATTTGAGACTACTGAAATAGAAGAGAATGCTGTGAGAATAGTGATATGGGCGGACGGTGTGTAGAGTACACTGTCATACTACATCCTTCCGGGTATTGCTGGATGGGAAAATTGTGCCGTACCAGTGGATACGGCCAAGTTCGAACAAATGCCTTGTTGGATTCAAGACCAAGCGCAGGCGCGAGCATATTTGTGAATAATGCGAGATAGGCACGCTGATTCAATAATATGGCAACTCGTCAGATTATTGGCGTCTCTCTCTATATGCACCTGCCCCGTCTCTGTCTCCATCCTACATGCAGACATGAACGGCAGGTAGCCCGCTTTATTCATGAATTGCCGTGATGGTCGCGCTGAGGTTGGGTTTGCTAAGATGTTCTTGGAGGGTGTGCCGTATCAGTGGGTCTCGGTGGTTGGGGGTCAGGGGTCAGTAAATCCCGCTCTCCGATCCCTGTTGTTTAGCGAGGGCTCGATCATATTTGTGAATAAAGAAAGTTATCTTCTATGGAACATTTTCGATGATTTCCAGTCACCGAAAATTGCTACGACGCAGTAGAACGGATTTCTTACGACGCCATCATTATTTCACTACATGATTAAACTCATGTAGTGGCAGGCGCTCCCTTAAGAATAGTCCCATCGTTATACGTCGAAGAAGTGCCAGCATCAGCAACCCCCACATAGCAATGGCTACCCATATGATTACATGAGATATCTCATGGATGGCGTCAACTTCGGAGGCAAGTGACAACTGAAAACCGGCTACGGTATACATGCCAATAGGGAAGACAACGCTCCATTGCCGTGGCTCATACCGCAGGGGAACCTTCTTGATAACGTGCTTCCAGAAACTGATGAGGACGAGCAGAGGAATCCACCATGTAGCCCACGCCCAGGAGAGAAGGGCCACACTGTCAATAAAGGGGTGTACTTCGGCAAGAACTACCAGTATTGGACTTGCCATATCCAGACCGCTGCTGGCATTGGCGCAGATGGCTGCTGCTCCCATGATGACCCACATCTGCGGGGTATAGTCCTTTGGCTTCATCGCCATAAAAAAGATTCGATAAGCAAAGAGCGCTACGAAGATACCGTAAAGAATGAGCCCAACTCCCCATAACATAAAGATTAGAAGCATCATAGAGGCTTGATAACTCCCGACATGGGGAACCGTCTTTAATCCAAGTAAAACAAGCGACTCTGTACCGACGATACATATCAGCCACCCTCCGTCTATTATATTCACATTACGCTCGCCATGAAGAAGGGCCATGACGCCAAAGGTGGCATAAAGCAGTATCAACCATGTGAGGAACGCTACTGCCCAGCATAGAAGTGTCAGGAGATGGTGGCCGTGGATATCAAGGAAGAGCCCGGTGACACTGGTTGCCGCGACAAAGGTAAAAAAGTTAAATGTAAGCCGTGGGTTCATCAAGTCGCCCCAAACAGCTTTAGGAAAAAGAATCAGCCGCACGGTATATATGATGAAGAGGACACACCAGGAGATCAGGGTAAGCATGTAGAACTGATCCCCAACGGCTGGCAGGTCAAGGAGGTGCATAGCTATTCCAATTATGCCGGTCGCCATGGTTAACGAAAAATAGCCAGGGTGCAGCATTTCAAGCCAACTCTTCCCAGCGCGATTATCAGTCATGCTAAAGTAACCTCAAGTAGTTTGTGAGCATGTTCATTGGGTTATATGTAGTGGGGTTGAAATAATGTTACTCGCCTTTTAGCGCAAAGGCATCAGGCTGAAAAGCGTATCTCAATACAACAGGCAGAAGCTGCAGGAGAAACAATTTTATACTGAATTTCTCTCCCTGTGGCATCTTATTAAACACCATGCTGAACTACACCGAAAACAATTGCCGAGATGGTAAGCACAGTCAGACCTAACCCGAATGGTATTATTATTTCTCTTAACTTTGTCATCTTTCTACCTCACTTCAGTGTGATGTCGTGATGGGTACTCTTTCTCTGTTTAGGAACATCTGAATTATTCAGAGGGCGAAAAGTAAAAGTGCTATTTTATTTTTCGCACAGCAATATATCGCAGAAGGTATGAATTCATCAGACCTTCCTTTATACTATTCCCAACACCAGCAACCCTATAAATAGACTGATTATACAGACGACAAAGAAAGCCATAATTATGTCATCTTTTTCTATCTTCATTCGTCCTGCCTCTAG
>JBHHTR010000194.1:0-3682 GCA_046753505.1 Thermodesulfobacteriota bacterium | reverse complement strand
GCCAACTCATCATAACCTACATGCAAACAGATGGAGGCTTGCAGGATTTAGGTACAATCCTTAGTAAACTCTGTGACTTTGTGCGACCTGTGAGGATGCTTTTATCTCAACAACCTCCATGACTTTTAACCATGAAGCGTATGAAGGCGGTGAGGTTTTCACTGATAAACCTGCCGGGCCGGATAGTCGAGCATGCACGTTGTCTCGTGGTACGGATATCAAAAGGCCACCCCTCTTTTAACCTATTAATAGAGATGAGGAAACGGATAGGGGAATTAATTCCTCTGCCTACCTGAAAAGGGAATCTATCTTTCAATTTAAGAGAGCAAAGGAGTGACAAAGGGAGTAGTGTGCCTGAAATCGGCAGAACGAAGGCCAATAGAGGTAATTACGGGAAAGATGCCAACACTGAAAGGCCGATAAATTAAAAACGCCCTTACAAGCCGCTTGAAAGGACTCAAAACAGCACTCCATTATCTTAGACGGTGGATTTGGGGTGTTGGATTCGGGTTGACACAAATCGAAGAAATCTACTATACTTGTCCATTGATTTTAGTGTAGAGAGGCTTGCCGCGCAGACACCTCTGGGCTACGGCATCTCAATCGAAGCTGACAGCTCTATTTCTTGATAGTTATTAAGGAGGTACCTTGACTAACAAATACAGACAATCGTTCAAGATAGTTGAGAAGAGGGAGCTTTGCAAGGACACCTTCTTCTACGAAATAGAGGCGCCCTACCTGGCAGCGAAGATGGAGGCGGGGCAATTTATCATCATAAAACCGAATGTCCATGCCGAACGGATACCACTCTCCATCTGCGGCTGGGACGCGGGTAAGGGGACTATAAACCTCATTGTCATGACTGTAGGCCGCACATCGGGTGAGATTAACGCAATGGAGGTGGGAGAGTGTTTCTCTGATATCGTTGGACCTCTTGGCAAGCGGTCTCACGTTGGTAAATTTCCCGGCGTATGCGTTGTCATCGGAGGCGGTTACGGAACGGGGGCAATCGTTCCTACGGCGCGGGATCTCAAGAGGCTGGGAAACAAGGTCTACGGCATTGTCGGGGCGCGGACAAAGGAGCTCCTCATCATGGTCGATGAGCTTAAGGGGGCGTGCGACGATGTATTCGTCACTACCAATGACGGCTCAGCTGGGACCGAGGGCTTTGTTACCCACGCACTGCAACAGATTATTGATAATGGAGAGAAGGTACTCTACGTTCTCGCCGTCGGGCCAGTGCCGATGATGAAGGCCGTCACGGAGATGACGAGGCCCTACGGTATCCAGACCTGGGTCTCCCTGAACGCTATCATGGTGGACGGAACCGGCATGTGCGGCGCATGCCGCGTGACAGTTGATAAGCAGACAAAGTTCGCCTGCTTCGACGGCCCCGATTTTGACGGCCACAAGGTGGACTTTGATGAGTTGACGAAGCGGCAGCGGATGTTTGTTGAAAAGGAGAAAGAGGCAATGGAGTCCGTTGCCCGATAAGGAGCTGATACGTTATGGCAAAGATGAGTAAAAAGGAGCGTATGGCCATCCCCCTGCAAGAGATGGCCCTTCATCCGGGTGAAGAGAGGATAAAGAACTTTGAAGAGGTTCCCATCGGCTATTCGCCGGAAGAGGCCAAGAGAGAGGCCCTCCGCTGCATTCAGTGCAAGAAGCCCGGCTGCGTTCCAGGTTGTCCCGTAGGGATAGATATCCCAGGCTTTATACAACTCATCGAGGATGACGACTTTGCCGGAGCCGTTAAGAAGATACGGGAGACCAACTTTCTCCCCGCCATCTGTGGCCGTGTCTGCCCCCAGGACAAGCAGTGCCAGCTCGACTGTGTCATCGGCAACATTGCCGAACCCGTCAGCATAGGAGGCCTGGAGCGCTTTGCAGCCGACTACGAGCGTGACAACAACCTCATCGAACTGCCGGAGATTGAGCCAGATACGGGCAAGAGGGTGGCCGTCATCGGCGCAGGCCCAGCGGGTCTCACTGCGGCATACGAGCTGAGACGGCGTGGCCATGAGGTGATTGTCTTCGAGGCGTTCCACCGTCCCGGCGGGGTTCTTGTCTACGGTATACCCCGTTTCCGTCTCCCCCTCGATGTAATTGACCGGGATGTTGAATACCTCGAAAAGATGGGGGTCGAATTCGTCTACGACATGATTATCGGCAAGATTTTTACCCTTGACGACCTCCTTGGACAGGAGGAGTTCGATGCAGTATTTGTCGGGACAGGGGCGGGGCTCCCCAAGATGCTGGGCATCCCCGGCGAGAATGCCAACGGCGTCTATTCGGCCAACGAGTACCTCACACGTATCTACCTTATGCACGCCAACGACTTTCCTACCTACAGCACCCCCATCATGCAGGGGGAGAAGGTTGCCGTCATAGGAGCCGGGAACACCGGGATGGATGTCATGCGCACCGCCAAGAGGCTCGGTTCCGATGTCACCTGCTACTACCGTCGTTCCCGCGAGCAGGCCCCGGCGCGGAGTGAGGAGCTCGAACATGCAGAGCAGGAGTTTATCAACT
This sequence comes from Thermodesulfobacteriota bacterium, assembly GCA_046753505.1. Classification (GTDB taxonomy): domain Bacteria; phylum Desulfobacterota; class GWC2-55-46; order S146-70; family JAUXIU01; genus JBHHTR01. Next base: position 1,150 of record JBHHTR010000194.1, on the reverse strand, counting down.
GGAAATTTCTCTCCAACCCGGTAGAGATTATCACCGATGAAGAGAACAACCTGCGAGCCATCAGGTGTGAAAAAATGACACTCGGAGAGCCCGACCGCTCCGGGAGGCAGCGTCCTGTAGGAACTGGCGAGTTCTTTGAGGATGAGTGCGACACCCTCATCTTCTCCCTCGGCTGTAACGTCAACCCGATTATCCCTTCGACTGACGATGAGATCCGTATCAACAAGTGGGGCATCGTCATGGTAGACGACAAGAGCTACATGACCTCCAAGGAGGGGGTCTTTGCCGGGGGCGATTCGGTGACCGGCGGCTCGACGGTCATCCTTGCTATGGGGCAGGCGAAGAAGGCGGCTGAAAGCATGGACAGATACCTGAAGGGGGAACTCACCTGGGAGGACGCCGAGGTGCCGAACGACCCGGAGTATCCAGGCATCATCTGGGACGTGCCGCAGAAAAAAAAGAAGAAGAAAAAAGCTGCCAAATAGAGTACCAAAGTCAGGCTGAAGACTGAAGGTTTTAAGGCTGACAGCTATAGCCTACACACTCAAATGCTCTGTGGAAAAAATGGAGATGATAAATGGCTATTTTTAAAATGTCAGGTGACTTTCTTACACCCGTCAAGCTTGTTCCTTTTCAATATGAAAAAAAAATTCAGAAAATAACTGAGCAAAATCTTGAGATTATTCTTGGATTAAAATTTGTTTGCTCAGAATTCTCAATCGGTAATTTTCGATTGGACACAATTGGTTTCGACCAAGAAACAAGTTCTTTTGCAATAATAGAATACAAAAAGGACCAAAATTTCAGTATAATTGACTAGGGGTATGCTTACTTATCCCTCATGTTGAATCACAAGGCTGATTTTGTCTTAGCACATAATGAAAGCAATAGCTCCTCTTGCGGGAAAGTTGATTTTGACTGGTCGCAGTCTAAGGTGATTTTCATTTCTCCTTCTTTTACTCCGTACCAAATTGAGGCTACGAATTTCAAAGATCTTCCGATTGAACTCTATGAGGTACATTTGTATTCGAATGATACGATTCGATACAATAAAATCCCAACGATCTACGGCTAACCTAAATTCCATCTCAAAAGCTGATATGGCTGTCAATAGTCAAGAGGTAAAGCGCTGCCTTGCCCTTTGTTTCAA
>JBHHTR010000193.1:0-3710 GCA_046753505.1 Thermodesulfobacteriota bacterium | reverse complement strand
GGTATTAATCGTCCACAAGAGTGCAGAGGATATACCATGGAGAGAAGAGTGATTACGTCCATAGCGGCGCTTTTATTATGCCTGACTCTGTGCGGGCCGGACTCTCTGGCGGCAGCGGCTGATAAAAATAGCGCCTCTGCCAAAGATAGTGCCGCCACCTCAGTGCTTGGTTATCTCATCGGGCCGGAGGATGTTGTTGAGATTTCGGTATGGAAAAACCCCGACATGTCCAAGGTTGTGACCGTTAGGCCCGATGGCATGATATCGCTTCCCCTCATTGGAGATGTGAAGGCGGCCAATAGAACGCCAAACCAGTTACGGGAGGCAATCATAGAAAAACTGTCGGAGTATCAGGATGGCGCTGTGGTGTCGGTCATTCTCCAGGAGATAAACAGCTACAAAATATTCATACTGGGCTCTGTCGCCGCGCCGGGTAGCCACATTATAAAGAGGAGGACCTCCCTCCTTCAGGCGATAGCGCTGGCCGGAGGATTCACCCAATATGCTTCGAAGAATAAGATCGTAGTTATCAGGGAGCGGGCCAGCGGACAGAAAAATGAGAAGAAGATAAAGGTGAGCTTTGATGATGCAGTTGATGTGCGTAAGGACTCTAGTGACAATCTAGTCCTCATGCCGGGGGATACAATCTTTGTTCCGTAAAAAAGAGACATTACTAGCTGTCGCTGTCGCACTGTTGCTATGGTCTCCCCATCTGGCATATGGAGAGATAAGCTTGCAGCCGTCCCTTCAAATAGAGGAGAGTTACGATAGTAATTTCTTCTCAATGGGGAGCGCTGGTAATCCTGATGATACCTTTGTGACCACAACTACACCGGCACTACGCCTCTCTTATACCCGTAAGCACTTTTCGTTCGACATCTATTACGGCCACCATTTCAGATACCTCTCCAGAACTTCTGATACAACAGATGACGGAGAGAACAGGAGTACGCTTGCCCTGGAGGTGCCGCTGTCGGAGAACACCGCTGTATCGGTTAATGACATCTTTTCCTTTGTAGACGATAGTGGAGCTGCCACTGGCAATGATGCTGTAACGGGGATTCAGACGGAGCGTACGGAGAGAATATCCAACACCTTCTCGATTGTAGCCAATCACGCTTTTACCCCACAGACGACGGCGACACTCTCCCTCTCTGATGCTTCGGAAATATTGCTGAACTCTACTCTCATAGATTCAAGAACAGACTCAGCCGCTCTAGCAATTAACCATCAGTTGAGTGACAGGACATCGGTGGACATGACCTACGGCTACTCCCTATTTACTTTTGATGATGGCGGGAGTGAAACAGATACGGAAAGTCACTCGTTCCATGTGGGTCTATCGGAGCAGGTCTCACCAACCTTCTCTATGAATCTTTCCGGTGGCGCTTCCTACACTCTGGATGTTAATGACAGCTACGATGTTACCGGCCAGGCTGGTCTTGCCAAGACATTTCAACGCTCCTCTTTCAGTCTCTCTTATTCGAGGGCGTTGACACATTCGTCGGGGCTTATCGCTGAGGTCAGTCTTAGCGATTCTGTCTCTGCCCGGTGGAGTTATACGGCTACCAATACGGTAGAGCTTGGTATATATGGCACCTATTCAAAAGAGGAGTCCGAAAGTACGGGCAGTGTGGATACCGACTCCTATACCGCCGGACTGGACGGAACGTGGCGGCCCTATTCGTGGTTAACCCTTTCTGCTGGCTACTCTCACCTCCAGCAGTGGTCTGCCGGAACCATTGGTTTAGATCTGTCCAGGGATCAGGCAACTGTCACGGCAACAGTCACCCCGGCAGGATGGAGCTTATAAAGTGATGAATAACCAGAAAACAACCAAGGATATTGGCGATTACTGGGAGATGGTATGCCGCAGGAAGTGGTGGCTTATTGTCCCCGCCCTGTTTGGCACCGCTATATCGGTATTCATCAGCGTCACGGCGCCTGCATATTACCGATCCAGCACACTCATTATTGTTGAACAGCAGACAGTTCCTACGATGTATGTGACGCCTACTGATACAACGCCGGTCAGTCAGAGGCTCAGCACAATCAAACAGCAGATATTGAGCAGGACGAAGCTGGAACATGTGATTAAGGATTTGGAGCTTTATGATGAGGAGGATAACAGTTTCAGCGCCAAGGTGATGCGTAAGGCCGGTTTGAGTGGCGATAGTAAGCCGAGCAAAGAGAAATTAGTCGAGGTGATGAGAGATAATATAGAGGTAAAGGTAATGGGGCGGGCTGGACGCGGTCGTGGTGGCGATGCCTTTACCATAAGTTTTGTCGATAAGAGGCCCCGCACAGCTATGGAAGTTACTAATACCCTGGCATCCCTCTTTATTGAGGAAAACTTGAAGATACGCGAACAATATTCGGAAGGTACTTCTGAATTTTTGAAGAATGAACTGGATAAGGCAAAGCAGGACCTGGTGGAGCAGGAGAACACACTGAGGCAGTTTAAGGAGAACTCTATGGGCAGTCTGCCCGAGCAACTGGACTCAAACCTGAGAACCCTTGACAGGTTGCAGCTTCAGCTGCAATCGTTGCGTGCTGCCATTAAGAGCGCCGAGGACAGGGAAGCTTTTCTTGGGAACCAGAGCACGATGGGGGCGGGTGATGCTACAGTGGGGGTTGATCCTAGGTGGGAGGAGTTGGGACGGCTGCGCCAGGAGCTCGCGCGTCTCAGCAGTACCTTTAAAGAGACCTACCCTGACATAGTCATTACACGGAATCGTATTAAGGATATTGAGAGTGAGCTTGCTGCTGGTCGTGGTAGTGACGTCGAAGATATGAAGTCAGTAGAGCCGCAGTCACCTCTCCAGGCGGAACTCGCATCAGCCAGGAGTCTGCTCTCCACACTCAAGGGACAGGAGGCAAGGACTCTCAGGGAGATGAAGAAATATGAGAAACGTGTGGAGCAAACACCTTTAAGCGAGCAGAGGATGTTGGATATACAGAGGAATTACGATGTTTCCTTTGTCAACTACCAGGCTCTACTGGAAAAGCGGCTTAATGCCAGGTTAGCAGAGAATATGGAGAAGAGGCAGAAAGGTGAGAAGTTTAGAGTTGTTGACCCTGCCAACCTGCCCGACCAGCCATTTAAACCCAACAGGGTTAGAATGCTCCTTTTAGGTGTGGTGCTGAGTATTGGCGTTGGGGTAGGGTTAGTTTTTGTTTTAGAGTTTCTCAACCCGGAATTCCTGAAACCAGAGGACTTTGTTGGGGTGCTGCCTCACCCTGTTCTGGCTGCTATTCCTACATTTACGTCTTCAGGTGGGAATAAGGTTAAAAAGGAATTAAGGTTAATCAGCGGGTATAAAGAGAAAAGAGGCAAGAGCTCTGGATGAACTGGGTTAAGAGACTTATGCATAAGGAGTCTGATATCTTTGCTGTTTCAGCTTCCGAGAGTCCCAAAATGGTGGCAGTGGAGCCTGTGGCGCTTCCCGCTCCGACTATAGTTGCCATAGGTAGCGGCAAGGGCGGGGTTGGCAAGAGCCTGTTGACCTCAACGCTTGGAATGTTATTCGCAGAAGTGGAGAAGAAAGCGCTCCTCATTGATGCCGATCTAGGCGCATCGAACCTCCACACGTTTATGGGAGTGGACGGTGGAACTCAATCTCTAACATGTTTTCTCAAGGGTGAGACTGCAAACATCAAGGATCTCATATCTACTACATCTCTTTCAGGGTTGGATCTGATAAGTGGAG
>JBHHTR010000192.1:0-3738 GCA_046753505.1 Thermodesulfobacteriota bacterium | reverse complement strand
AGGGTGTACCGCACCCATGCGGGATGAAAACCAGCTACATGCGGCTGTCGTTGAACTGGTCGCCTGTGACAACGCTACAATCAAATACTCGACAGTCCAGAACTGGTATCCCGGCGATGCTGAAGGGCGGGGTGGGATCTACAACTTTGTCACGAAAAGGGGCGCGTGCAGGGGGGTGAACTCGAAGATATCGTGGACCCAGGTAGAAACGGGCTCCGCAATTACGTGGAAATATCCGAGCTGCCTGCTGCTGGGCGACAACTCGGTTGGCGAATTCTACTCGGTCGCCCTAACCGGCAACTACCAGCAGGCCGATACTGGGACCAAGATGATTCACATCGGCAGGAACACAAAGAGTACTATCGTCTCGAAGGGGATCTCGACGGGTCACGGCCAGAATGCGTACCGTGGCCTCGTCAAGGTTCTGGGGAACGCCGAGAACGCACGGAACCATACCCGGTGCGACTCTCTCCTCATCGGTTCAACCTGCGGCGCTCACACATTTCCCTACATTGAGGTCGGCAACCCTACGGCCAGGGTGGAGCATGAGGCCACCACGTCGAGGATAGGCGACGACCAGATATTCTACTGCCAGCAGCGGGGGATATCGGAAGAGGACGCGGTGAGTATGATAGTCAATGGATTTTGCAAGAGCGTTTTTCAGGAGCTGCCCATGGAGTTCGCCGTCGAGGCGGGCAGGCTGCTAAGCGCCAGCCTAGAAGGGGCGGTAGGATGATAATTTCAGGAAAAGGAGAATAGAGGGTGTTAACTATTAAGGATCTACATGTTTCGGCGAGCGGCACACCAGTCTTGAAGGGGATCAACCTTGAGGTAAAGGCCGGTGAAGTACACGCCATAATGGGGCCTAACGGGTCGGGTAAGAGCACTCTAGCCCATGTGCTGGCCGGTCGAAGCGGTTATGAAGTTACGGGAGGATCCGTCACCTACGACGGCAAGGAGCTACTCTCCCTGTCGCCCTCGGAGCGCGCCTGTGAGGGCATTTTTCTTGCTTTTCAGTACCCCGTCGAGATACCGGGCGTTAACAACATCTACCTCCTCAAGGCCGGGTTGAATGCCATTCGCACATATCGCGGCCTGGAGGAGCTGGACGCTATCGACTTCATGGAGCACATTAAGGAGAAGATGAAGGTAGTCGATATCGATGAGTCTACAATGAACCGCGCCGTAAATGAGGGCTTCTCCGGCGGAGAGAAGAAACGGAACGAGATCTTTCAGATGGCGGTACTTGAACCGAAGCTGGCCATCCTCGACGAGACCGATTCGGGACTCGATATTGACGCACTGAGAGTCGTCTCTGAAGGAGTCAACAAGCTCCGTGACAGCTCACGGGCCATCATCCTCGTCACTCACTATCAACGCCTTCTCGACTATATTGTGCCCGATTTTGTCCATGTGCTGGCAGACGGCCGTATCATAAAATCGGGCGACAGGACACTGGCCCATGAGCTTGAAGAGCGTGGTTACAGTTGGCTCGAAAACGAAGGAGAGGAAAGGTCATGACCGATGTGGCGGTAGATCGCTATATCCAGCAGTATGGCGCTGCAAAGGAGTGGCTGCCAGGCATGGGCACCCCCTGGGTTGCGGCCCTGCGGGAGGAGGCCATCGACGCCCTCGCCTCTACCGGCTTCCCCGGAAAAAAGGTGGAGGAGTGGAAATACACTAACGTTACCCCCCTCACGAAACGCCCCTTTGCAATCGCCAGAGACGGGGGGGAAGGAATCGCCCCCCACAGCCTCGCTCCATGGAGCTTCCCAGACCTCTCGTGCAAGTATGCGGTCTTTATTAACGGCCACTTCTCCAGCGCCCTCTCGGACCTCGACAACCTGCCAACTGGCGTTGAAGTCACCACCCTGGCCGACATACTCCGGAACAGGCCGGAGGTTGCAGAGAAGGCACTTCGCCGGGACGGTTACGATAGCAGCAGAGCCTTCACGGCCCTCAACTGCGCCCTCATGACCGACGGCGCCGTCATAATCCTGGGAGAGGGTGTAGACTCCCCTCCCCTCCACCTCCTCTTCGTCAACAAGGGAGGGTCGGAGCAGGCCGCTTTCATACGCAATATCATCATCGGCGGCAGAGGAAGCCGGGCGACTATCATTGAGAGTTATGCAGGAGCGGAGGGCGAGTCATATTTCACCAGCGCCGTTACCGACATTGTAACTGAGCAGGATGCGCGAATTGAGCACATCAAGGTACAACAGGAGGGTTCCAGCGCCTATCATATCGGCGCTATCAATGCGGATCAGCATCGTGACAGCGCCTTTATCTCTCACTCCATCTCTCTCGGAGCGGCGTTGGCAAGAACGGATATAGATTCCACCCTCAACGATGAGGGCGCCAGCTGTTTCTTGAACGGACTCTATCTGGCGAGGGACGGACAGCATGTTGACCACCATACCCGTGTAGATCATGCCAGCCCTCGCTGCCGGAGCGAGGAGATTTACAAGGGCGTTATCGACGGGAGGGCCCGCGCCGTCTTTAACGGCAAGATCGTGATCCGTGAGAGTGCGGTCAAGACGGACGCACGCCAGTCCAACCGGAATCTGCTCCTCTCCAAGGCAGGACATGTGGATACAAAACCTGAGTTTGAAATCTATGCAGACGACGTGCAGTGCACCCACGGAGCAACGGTGGGACAACTGGATGATGAGGCCCTCTTTTATCTTCAGTCACGGGGCATTAACGAGGAGAGGGCCAGGGATATCCTTGTGAAGGCCTTTGTTGACGACATCCTCTCCCATATAGAAACGGATGCGCTCCGGGCGCGGATAGGCGAGTTCGTTACCGCCCGTCTTCCGGGAGCCGCCGCAAGTGAGGCGCCAGACCATGAGCAGAGTGAGTAACACGGTAATGAGAGATCGTAATGACATACTCCATAATGTAGAGTCCATACGTGGCGACTTCCCCATTCTCAAAGAGTTGATTCACGGCAAACCACTGGTCTATCTTGACAGCGCGGCAACGACACAGAAACCGCTGAAGGTCATCGAGAGGATCAGCAACTTCTACCTTCATGAAAACTCTAATATCCATCGCAGTGTCCACCACCTCGGAGAGCAGGCCACACTGGCCTATGAGGGGGGGCGCGACCAGGTGCGTGATTTCATTAACGCTGAAAAGAGTCGGGAGATTATCTTTACCCGTGGCGCCACGGAGGCGATAAATCTTGTCGCCGCCACCTACGGCGCAGCGCACATCGGGAGCGGTGACGAGATCGTCGTCACCGAGATGGAGCACCACTCCAATATTGTGCCGTGGCAGCTCCTCTGTCGGCAGAGGGGCGCGACTCTTCGGGTAATCCCCATCAACGACCGGGGAGAGCTGATTCTGGAGAAGTTGGAACCTCTTCTCTCGGAGCGGACAAAGCTGGTCGCCCTCTGCCACGTCTCCAACTCCCTCGGCACCATCAATCCCATCAAGGAGGTCATTCAAAGGGCCCACGACAGGGGCATACCGGTGCTGATTGACGGCGCACAGGCTACCCCCCATTTCAGAGTGGACGTCCGCGACCTCGATGCCGATTTTTATGTCTTTTCATCGCACAAGATGTTCGGCCCAACCGGTGTGGGCGTCCTCTACGGCAAGGAGGGCCTCCTTGAGGAGATGCCACCCTACCAGAGCGGTGGTGACATGATATCCATGGTCACCTTCGAGGAGACCCGTTACAACACGTTGCCCTACCAGTTTGAGGCCGGCACCCCCAACATTGCCGGCGTC
>JBHHTR010000191.1:0-3742 GCA_046753505.1 Thermodesulfobacteriota bacterium | reverse complement strand
CCTATTGCATGGATGAACGAAGGCTAAGGCAAGTGACTTTCTGAGGAAACTCTAATTTAAAGAAGGGTTTTGTAGAGGGTATTTGCCGGTGCGGTATTCGCGTAATATGTCGAGTGTCTGAAAAAATGCTACGACGCCATCACTGGTTACCTGGTGATTGATGTGTTATGGTTATACAAACATGAGGAGTACAGTGAATGGAGATGATGTCGAGCGTGCATGAGAAGAAGCCCACCGGCCTGAAGAAGGAGAGTATCACAAAGATTTACGGTGGTCAGTCGAAGGTCTATGACGCCCTCTTCAAGAAGATCTTCTATCCGAGGATAAAACATGCGGTAGCATTGATGGATATCAAGCCCGGCGACAGGGTCCTTGATGTCGGTGTCGGCACAGGTCTATCCCTCTCCTTCTTTCCGCCAGAGTGTTCTGTCACGGGCATTGACCTTTCCGCAAAAATGCTGGTAGAGGCACGTAAAAAGGTGGAGCAGATGAGACTCAACCATATCAAGCTCATTGAAATGGATGCCATGAACCTCACCTTTCCCGACGACTCCTTCGATAAGGTCTTTATCTCTCACGTTGTCTCCGTTGTTCCCGACCCGTATAAAATGATGGATGAGGTGCGGAGGGTCTGCAAGAAGCGTGGCCGGGTGGTGGTTATCAACCACTTCAGGAGCAAGAACAAGATGGTGGCGAAGGTGGAAAATATTATCACCCCATTGAGCAAGAAGATCGGGTGGCGCTCCGACCTTGACATGAATGAGTTTATGGACAAATCGGGGCTGATGATCGACAAGGAATATAAACTGAAGAAGCTCGATTTCTGGCACGTTATCTTTGCGCGAAACGACAAGTAGGCGGTCGATTCCTGTTTAGCCGACCTGGCACGATCCCTTGCCCACTTCCATCATGTCTGACCTTAAGATTTTCCCCATGTCATTTGCCGACCTGAAGGGGGTCATGGGGATTGAAAAGCGATCTTTCCCCCACCCCTGGAGCAGGCCCCAGTTTAGAAGAGAGCTGATAAACCCCATCTCCTACGCCTTTGCAGGCAAGGTGGCAGATGGTGGCAAGTTCAAAGTTGTCTCCTATATAGTTTTCTGGTTTGTGGCGGGTGAAGGACACATCCTGAATGTTGCCGTTCACCCCGATTACAGAGGGCGCGGCTTTGCCCGTGAACTGATTACTGTTGCCATGCTCAATTTACGGGAGATGGGTGGAGACGACATCTTTCTCGAGGTGCGCGTCTCCAATGCCGTGGCAATCCACCTCTACGAGAGCCTCGGGTTCCAGGAGATTGGCATGCGGAAGGGGTACTACGAGGATGGTGAGGACGCAAAGGTGATGCATTACGGTGTTTACCCCTTTGAATATCGGTGTTGATGGCTAACAATTCTTTTGAATTCCAACAACTTTATACGAGGCTATAGGTGTTAACCTCCATACTCTACAACGATGAGATAGCCCCTACCTACTACAGGATGGGTCTGTCGTGGAATACCCCCCTGCCGGTTCAACCGGGGCAGTTTATCATGCTGAGGGTCTCAGAAGGGATCGATCCATTCCTCTGTCGCCCCTTCGGGATCTATCGTCTCCTGAGAGGTGAGGAGGGCGGTGGAGAGGCGCTCGGTTTTGAGATTCTCTACAAGGTTGTCGGCAAGGGAACCCTCATCATGTCGAGGCTGAAGAGGGGGGAGAGGGTCGATCTCTTTGGACCACTCGGCAGAGGTTTCCCCGCCCTGACGGGTGGACAGAAACTTCTCATGATTGCTGGAGGGGTCGGTATCGTCCCCTTCTACATGGTTGCGGAGGCGCTTCTAGCAAGCGGTGGGGAGGGGAAGCTCCTCTTCGGGGGAAGGTGCGCCGACGACCTTCCTGGACTGGCAGATTTGAAGGAGCTTGGCCTCGACATGGCGGTTGCGACAGACGACGGGACGGCGGGCGTGAAGGGGGTTGTAACTGCCCTCATGGAGGGTGAAGTGTTGGATGATACAACCATCTACGCCTGCGGACCCAAGGGGATGCTGAAGGAGGTGGCGAGAATCGCCGCAGAGCTGGAGGTTCCCTGCTTTGTCTCCCTCGACAGGAGGATGGCGTGCGGCATGGGGGCTTGCCTCGGTTGTGCCGTCAAGGTGGGCGGCAAAGAGAGAACCCAAGTTGCCGGAGGAGACAGAGTTGTGGAGAATGAGGAGATACGCACCACTCCATCGCCCTACCGGATGGTCTGCAAGGACGGTCCCGTCTTTGACGCACGAGAGCTGGATTGGGAGGTGCTATGAGCGGTGGAGAGTTTCCAGAGAAGAGCAACCCAGGGGCGGCTCCGTCACAGAATCTGAAGGTTGCCATCGCCGGGATCGAGATGAAGAACCCCATCATGACGGCGTCGGGCACATTTGGCTACGGTGAAGAGTTCGCCCCCTATGTCGATCTGAACAGGTTGGGCGCCATAGTGGTGAAGGGGATATCGAGGGCGCCGAAGGAGGGTAATCCACCTCCGAGGATAGTGGAGACCACCGCCGGGATGCTCAACTCCATAGGACTCCAGAATGTCGGCGTCGATCTCTTCGTGAAGGAGAAGCTCCCCTTCCTCCGTCGCTTTGATACCAGGGTGATAGTGAACTTCTTTGGCGACTCAATCGAGGAGTACTGTGAGGTGGCCTCCATCCTCAGCGACGTGGAGGGGGTAGACGGCCTCGAGATGAATGTCTCCTGTCCAAACAAGCAGGAGGGGTGGCTGGAGTTCGGGACGGTCCCGGAGCTGACCTTCAAAGTTACCAGCGCGGTGAAAAAGAAGACCCACCTCCCCCTGATCGTCAAGCTCTCCCCCAACGTCACCGACATAACAACCATCGCCAGGGCCGCTGAGGATGGTGGCTGCGACGCCCTCTCACTCATCAATACACTCTCCGGGATAGGGGTAAACGCCGAGACGAAACGCCCCATGCTTGCCAATGTCGTTGGAGGGCTCTCCGGCCCGGCAATCAAACCGGTCGCCTTGAAGATGGTCTGGCAACTGGCGGCCAAGACAAAACTTCCCATCATAGGCATGGGGGGCATCATGACCGCAGAAGACGCCATAGAGTTCATGATCGTCGGCGCCTCTGCCGTACAGGTCGGCACGGCCAACTTCAGGAACCCGTCGGCCACCATGAACGTCCTCGATGGCATGGAGGCCTATTTCAAGAAACACCGCCTCTCCGGTGTGGATGATATTATCGGCACCTTCGATACCTCTGGTTAATGGTGGATGGCGCTCGGTCTATGGATTGTGAGGTTCTTGCAACTCGTCTTATACCGATCCATATAAACATTGTTAGGCTCTATAAATTATGCGTGATTCTTACCTAAAGTTCTTTTCCGAAGGCTATATATCAAAAAACCAGTTCTTTGAATTTGGCCTTAAAGAAACTATTTATCCCTCCTATGAAAAAGCAGAGATAGAATGGGATAGACTAAAGCATCGTATTCAAAATAATGGCGATGTTTATATGCGTGGTTTTGGCCGTGATGCAAATGGTACTCACTTATTCCAAGAATTGTACGCAAGGCTTGTAGGGAATCATAATATTAAAAAAGACCCCACCAACAATGCAGAGCCAACTAAAATAATTAGAGAGCTAACAGGTTATTCAAAAACAAAAAATTCAAAATATGAGTTAATCAGAAATTATCAAATTTCACACATCTTTGATGGCCTCGTAAAAAGTCGGATTTCCCAAGTCATTGAAAATACTTGCTATTT
>JBHHTR010000190.1:0-3752 GCA_046753505.1 Thermodesulfobacteriota bacterium | reverse complement strand
GGATGACAGGATTGTATTCCTCAGAAAGGTTGTCTCCGGCGGGAGCAGCAGGAGCTACGGCATACAGGTTGCCCGTCTGGCAGGGTTACCGGATACGGTCATCGCCAGGGCAAAAGAGATCCTCCGCAACCTCGAAGAGGGGGAGCTGAACAACCTCGGCATCCCGGCAATCGCCTTTAACAGCGCTGCCCCTCTCATACCGAGCCAGATGACCCTCTTTGGCAGAAAAGACGAGCTGCGGGAGAAGTTGAACGCCCTCGACCCGGATCGGATGACCCCCATCGAGGCGCTTCAGGAACTCATAAACCTTAAAGAGAGCGCGGAAAGGCACGATGAAAATAGTTAAAAGGATCATCCCCTGCCTCCTCCTTTTTCTGCCGATTCTCCTTTGCACCTTCACCTCCTCAGAGGCTAAGGAGCCAGCGTCTGCAAAGCGAATAGAGGTCAAGAATATTCGCTTCTGGTCAAACCCAGACTACACACGGATCGTCATAGACGTAAGCGGCGCCACAACATACAAGGAGCACCTCCTTAAAGAGGATCCCTCCATCAAGAAACCGCCCCGCCTCTTCATAGACTTCTCCAACGCCGTAACCTCTCCCAATCTAAAGAGGGCGCTTCGCATAAACGACGGCCTCCTCAAAAGTGTACGCACCGGCCAGTACGACAGTGATACGGTTCGAGTGGTTCTCGACATAGAATCTATCGGGGAGTACCGGATATTCCCCCTCGAAGAGCCGTTCAGGATCGTTGTTGACGTCATGGCAAAGGGGAGCGCCAAGCCGTCCCCGCCAGCCGTAGCCTCAAAACGTACGGTCAAGAAGAGTTCACCCCCCACTCACACCGAGGGAGTGATAGGCCGTATCATCATCGATCCAGGTCATGGAGGCAAGGATCCAGGAGCCGTGGGGAGACGGGGGCTCAAGGAGAAGGATGTAAATCTTAAGATCGCCAGGAAGCTGAAGCAGGCATTAAAGAGGCGTTTCAAGGGGAAGATCATACTTACCAGGGAGAGGGATAGATATATCCCCCTCGAAGAGAGGACTGCCATAGCCAATACGAAGGGGGCCGACCTCTTCCTGTCTATCCATGCCAATGCCAGCCCCAACAGGAAGGCCCGTGGCGTTGAGACCTACTACCTCAACTTCACCACCGATGAGGAGGCCATCCGTCTTTCGGCGCGGGAGAACTCCACCTCTGCGAAACAGATGAGCGACCTCCAGTTTATCCTCAACGACCTCATGAAGACGGCTAAGACTAATGAGTCTGTCCGACTTGCGGCAAATATCCAGGAGTCGATCGTCTCCAGGCTGAGGAAGAGGTATCGCAGAATCAACGGGAACGGCATAAAGGGAGCCCCCTTTTACGTCCTCGTCGGCACACAGATGCCCAGCGTTCTCATAGAGGTCTCCTTCATCAGCAACCGTGAGGAGGAGACAAGACTCAAGACGGACGCCTACCTTAACGGCATAGTGCAGGGGATTGCCACCGGTCTACTGGCCTACATCAACGGCGACGGGGTGAGCGCCCTATAGCCTGGCCTGAGAGGGTTTGCAACACATTATACCTTAAAGCGCGGACGGTCTGCGCCGGAAGCAACACATTACCAGAAACCCGGCAATTAACTTCTAAGGGAGGTCTGATTTATTCAGAGCTTCTGCGATACATGGCAGTATCACCATTTTCAGTAGCGACAAGTTATTGAAAACATTAGAAAATTAAAAAGAAAAGACAAATTACCATTATGAGAAAAACTAAGATCATCTGCACCATAGGGCCGGCAACAGAATCGTACGACATGCTTATGGAGATGTACCACGCGGGAATGAATATCGCCCGCCTGAACATGTCCCACGGCGACCTTGGCTGGCATAAAAAAATCATCAAACAGATCAAGACCATCAATAAAAAGATCAAGTTTCCTATAGGAATACTGCTTGACACTCAGGGGCCGGAGATACGAACGGGGAACATCAAGTCTCACCTTAACCTGACGGAGGGCTCGGTCATTTCACTTACCGTTCGTGACGCGCGGGATGTTGAGGAGACCTCCATACATATCAACTACGAAGATCTCATCAACTCGGTCTCCATAGGCGACAAGATTACCGTCGATAACGGTCTCATCAATATGGAGGTGCTCGAGAAACGTGAGAGGATACTGCGGTGCAGGATAATCGACGGCGGGGTGCTGAAAGGCAAACGTCATGTGAACCTCCCCGGTATCCGGGTCAACCTTCCCGCCATTACCTCGAAGGACCAGGAGGACATCCTTTTCGGACTCTCCCTTGATGTCGATTTTGTTGCACTCTCCTTTGTCAGAGAGGCCCAGGACATCAGGCAACTAAAGGAGCTCCTCGGCGGCAAGGTGGAGAAGGTCAAGGTTATCGCCAAGATTGAAGACCAGGAAGGGGTCAGGAACATTGAGGAGATTGTACAGGCTGCGGACGGGATCATGGTGGCCCGTGGAGACCTCGGGGTTGAGATCAATATAGAGGACCTCCCCAATGTACAACGCAACATCGTGCGCCTCTGTGCCGTATACGGCAAGCGGGTCATCGTTGCCACTCACCTCCTGGAGTCCATGATTGAGAACCCGATTCCAACACGGGCAGAGGTGACGGATGTGGCCAATGCGATTTACGAAGAGGTAGACGCCGTGATGTTGTCAGGTGAAACGACCGTTGGCAAGTACCCGATCAAGTGCATTACCCAACTGGAGAAGATTGCGATAAAATCGGAGACCCTTGTCGGTCTGCAATTTTCTCAACACCTTCGTAACGATTCAGACAAACAGGCCCTTACACTCGCGTCGGTCAAGCTCGCCGAAGAGATCGACGCAAAGGGGCTTGTGGTCTTTACCAGGAGGGGTATCCTGGCAAACCTTCTTGCAAACTGCCACCCCTTCAAGACGCCTATCTACGCCTTCACCAATGTTCCACAGACACGACGGACCCTCATCCTGAGCAGGGGGGTCTTCCCCTACCGGATAGACTTCAGTTCCGACCCAGAGAAAACCATTCAGACCGCCTTTAACATCCTGGTTAAACAGGAAGGCTTCAAACCTGGGGACAAGGTGGTGGTAATATCAGACGTCCTCGCAGGCGATGTAACCATGAATGCCATTCAGATCAGAGAGATTACCAACGACAACCATCATTCCTTTTCAGCCTGACCAGCTTTGTTCACAAATGTGGTAGAAGAC
Source organism: Thermodesulfobacteriota bacterium (assembly GCA_046753505.1). Classification (GTDB taxonomy): domain Bacteria; phylum Desulfobacterota; class GWC2-55-46; order S146-70; family JAUXIU01; genus JBHHTR01. The sequence goes on along the minus strand of JBHHTR010000190.1, from coordinate 547 downwards.
TCGTGTGCCAGCATAAATGATGTATACAGTGATAAGGTTGAACAGTATTACGCGAGTACATTGCACAATTCAATCGACTTTTAAACCCTCCACCACTGACCAGGTCGAATGTGCGGAGTACACCTCAAATCCGCAAGCTTGAGAGAGGATAAAAAACGAGGATTACTGGTAATAAAAACATCAAAGAAAGTTATTGAAAGAAGGTCAACCCATATCAGCACATTCGCTAAGGAGATTTGGAATATATTGAGCATTTGGGAATATCAAAAATCAATCAATATTATACGAGGATTTTGGGGAGAGTGGTGGTCTCGCCCTTGTAGTTTCTGAGGGTGTACTCCTTCTCGTTCTTGTCCATTATGTAGTAGTCGGGCATGAGGGGAATCTTCCCTATGTTCGTGGCAATCACGTACATGGGCTGGGCAAGTCCCGTAGTGTGCCCCCTGATAGCATCCCTAATGAGTTCAGCCCCTTTTTCAACGGGGGTCCTGAAGTGATCTATTCCAGGGGCCGCTTCGCAGTAGAAGACGTAGTAGGGGCGTATCCT
>JBHHTR010000189.1:0-3797 GCA_046753505.1 Thermodesulfobacteriota bacterium | reverse complement strand
CTATAGCCCCTGGCTGTCATCAGACCCCCCCATGCTCGTGCTTTTTACAGAAACCCTCACAGTCAGCTCCACTACCTGCTAGGCGCCCCAAGGTACCGCTCCTTTTCACTGTAGATGCAGCCGCAGTACTGCTGACGGTAGAGTCCCATCTCCTTTGACGACTTTATCCCCTCTTTCCAGCCCGACCTGAAATCTTCATAGTAGAAGGGGACGTCGTGCTTCCTGGCCGCCTCCTCGCCGATACGCCTTGTCAGGTCGTGCTTCTGATGGCGGCTGTAGAGGATGGAGGTGGAGAAGAGGTCGAAGCCGTGCTCTTTTGCGGCCATCGCCGTAGAGTCGAGACGTGTTGTGTAGCAGTAGGCGCACCGCCCCTCGATGTCGCCTATGGTGTTTCTGAGAAACTCCTCCATGTCGTAGGAGTCGTTATAGATAACCTTCAACTCCATTGTATAGGCCAGTATCTTTACTGCGTCGAGGCGTTTCTTGTACTCCGTGTAGGGGTGGATATTCGGGTTGTAGAAGTAGCCCCACACCTCCATCTTCCCCTCCAGCGCCTTCTTGAGAGGATAGACGGAGCAGGGACCGCAGCACATGTGGACGAGGAGTCTCAAAAGAGCTTCTCCTGGACGGCGCCTGTCTGGTTTGGCTCCTCCATTCTTCTCCCCATATGGGTGTAGGCCGCAGGCGTCGCAACCCTCCCTCGCGGCGTTCTCTGGATGAACCCCTCCTGAGTCAGGTACGGTTCATAGACATCCTCGATGGCGTCCTTCCCCTCGTGGAGGGCGGCGGCAAGAGACTCGATCCCGACAGGGCCCCCACAGAATTTGTCGATGATCACCTCCAGTATCCTCCTGTCCATCTTGTCAAACCCCTTCTCATCTATCTCCAGCATCTTCAGTGAGCGCCTGGCCACATCGAGGGTAATTATCCCCTTCTCCTTTACCTGGGCAAAGTCCCTTACCCTCTTGAGGAGGCGGTTTGCGATTCTCGGCGTCCCCCGTGAACGGCGGGCAATCTCCATGATCCCCTCCGGCTCTGCCTCGACATCGAGGATCCTCGCCGATCGGGTGAGGATGGATGAGAGTTCCTCCGCTGAGTAGAAGTCGAGACGCCAGATGACCCCGAATCTGTCTCTGAGAGGCGATGTGAGGAGGCCAGCCCTTGTCGTGGCTCCGATGAGGGTAAAGCTCGGCGTATTCAGTTTTACACTTCGAGCCGACGGTCCCTGGCCGATGATGATATCGACATGAAAATCCTCCATCGCCGGATAGAGGACCTCCTCTACAACACTGCTCATGCGATGTATCTCGTCGATAAAGAGGGTGTCCTTCTCTTCGAGGTTGGTGAGGATGGCGGCAAGGTCGCCCGCCCTCTCCAGCACCGGGCCGGAGGTTGTTCTTATATTCACATTTAGCTCGTTTGATATGATGCAGGCCAGGGTTGTCTTGCCGAGACCGGGAGGGCCGCAGAGGAGTACGTGATCGAGAACGTCGCCTCTCCCCTTGGCGGCGTCGATAAATATCTTCAGATTCTCCTTTATAGCCTCCTGTCCCACATACTCATCGAGGAGTCTGGGCCGCAGCGAGGTATCGAGGCTCTTGTCCTCCTCAAGCTCTACAGCGACCACTTCCCTTTCAGCCATACCGTTTTCCTACCCCCTTGTGAGCGCCTTCAGAGCCATCTTGAAAAGCTCTTCGAAGCTCTCTTCACCATCACGACTCTTCTTTACTGCGCTTACTGCCCTGTCGGCCTGGTTTGCTTTGTAGCCGAGATTTACCAGCGCCGAGTGTATATCTTGCAGGAGTCCACCCTTATCGTCTGCCACTGCCTCGTCCGTCGTAGTAGCAATTGCCCTAGCCTTCTCCCTCAACTCAAGGATGAGACGTTCAGCCGTCTTGGCGCCGATGCCGGGCACCCCCTTCAGTTTTGCCAGATCACCGATGGCCAGGGCTTCTGCCAACTCCCCTGCATTGATCCCCGATAGGACATTGCGCGCCAGTTTAGGGCCGACCCCGGAGACGCTGATGAGCATCTGGAATATCTCCTTCTCCCTGGGTGTCATGAAGCCGTAGAGGTGAAAGATCTCCTCCTTGTGGTGGGTATAGATAATGAGAGCGACACGCTGGCGGAGTTCAGGCAGTTTGTAGTAGGTTGAAAGTGGCACACGAACCTCATATCCGACGCCGCCCACGTCGATAATTATCGACTCTACACTCTTGTTCAAAAGTACGCCCTCTATGTGCGCAATCATGATCTATGAGGGGGTGTGCCGGTCACACCATACAGAGAGGAGGAATTATATGCGTTTGTAGATAAGCGCCAGTGGAAGATATGCGTAACAGGATGGAGTGGAGTCATGCGTTTTGTCCGCCTCTCTGTTGCTGGATCCTGTGGTGGTGGATATGGCAGATGGCGACTGCAAGGGCGTCGGCAGCATCGGGTGCCGATAGATGGTCTGTCTTCAGGAACGCCTTCACCATCTTCTGTACCTGCTCCTTTGTCGCCGCGCCGTACCCCACAACCGACTGCTTGACCTCCATAGGGCTGTATTCAAAAACGGCCAGTTGCGCCCTGGCTGCGGCGAGTAGCGCCACGCCCCGTGCATGCCCCAGGATGGCGGCGCTCTTTACATTTCTGGCAAAGAAGATACTCTCGATAGCGACAGCATGAGGCTCATACTCGACGATGACCTCCTGTAGACCGTCAAATATGGGGAGGAGCCTTTCCGGCAGCTTCATGGAGCCCTTAGCCCTCACGGTTCCATCGGCTATGTGGATGAGAGAGCCGGAGACCTTTTCAACAACACCGTAACCGGTCGCAATCGAGCCTGGGTCAATACCCAGAATCCTCAATATATATCTCTCTGGAGGCGTATCCTTGCCGACAGACCGACAGGAACATCTTCACTCCTCACGCCACCTCTTCCATATCCTTGGCCGATATATCGAAGTTTGCAAAGACATTTTGAACGTCGTCCAACTCTTCAAGCTCCTCCATAAGTCTCAGCACCTGACGTACGGCGCTGCCCTTCACCTCTACGGTGTTCTTGGGGAGATAACTTACTTCGGCTACATTATATTTCAGCCCCTCACCGTCAAGAGCCTCAAGTACCCCGTTGAAAGCCGAAGGGGATGTGTAGACCTCGTATACATTGTCCTCACTATTCGTAACCACATCATCGGCCCCCGCCTCAATGGCCGCCTCAAAGAGTTTCTCCTCAGAGACAGAGTCGAGATCAAAGGTCAAGAGTCCCTTCTGCTCAAACATCCAGGCAACAGAGCCGTTCTCTCCCATCCGCCCCCCGCACTTCGTAAAGGCGTGGCGCACATCTGCGGCGGCCCTGTTCCTGCTGTCTGTCGATATGGCAACGAGGACCGCCACACCACCGGCTCCGTACCCCTCGTAGAAGAACTCCTCATAGTTAGCGCACTCCAGCTCGCCCGACCCCTTCTTTATCGCCCTGTCGATATTATCGTTGGGAACATTCTCACCCTTTGCCTTGGCAACGGCGGTGCGCAGACGGGCATTTCCATCAACGTCTCCGCCGCCAGCCTTTGCCGCAACGATAATCTCCTTGATGAGCTTCGAAAAGACCTTCCCCTTCTTGGCGTCGGTACGCGCCTTCTTATGCTTGATCGTAGACCACTTCGAATGTCCTGACATATTATCTCCTCACAATAAAATAGTGGATTATGGGCACAAAAATTATCACATATCCTCTTATATTTCAATAAAAAGGGGGCTTCGTCAGGGGCATTCCGTTCTTTTTTAACCCGAGTGATATCATTGGCATCTTT
>JBHHTR010000188.1:0-3818 GCA_046753505.1 Thermodesulfobacteriota bacterium | reverse complement strand
GAGACGGTAACGCAGGGCAGATGCAATGCCTGCCACCCCTACTGACCCGCCTATACTACACACCCCATCACCTCCATGTTTCGCTATCTCTGATTTCTGTGCGGTTGCCGTAGCTGCTGCCGCCTCCGCCGCTGCACTTGCTCTCTGATGGTCCGCTTCTCGTGAGGGGGCAATTGTTGCCACCGTTTGAAACGCCTCCTGATCTGTTGCCGTCTTTCCGGAGGGAGCTTCTTCCACCGCTTGAAATTTTTGATAACGCGCTGCTTCTGTTCGGGCGAGAGTTGTTGAAACTTCCGGAACCGTTTTCTTATGAGCCTTCTCTTCTCCGGCGCCATCTCCTTGAAACGCCGGTAGTTCTTCCGCAGCCACTCTCGCTCACCCTTCGGGAGCTTCTTCCACTCCATGTACCGCTCTTTTATAAGGGCCTGCGCCTCAGGGGTCATCTCCTCCCACCGTTTCAGGTTCTCTGCATAGGTGCTTTCCTCTGCCCCATGAAGGGAGGGAGTAAAGGAGAGTGTGCCAATCAGGATGAGTAAGAGAATGGAGCCTCGTCTAATCATTGCTCTCTCCCCTCCCCTGTGGTTCCCCGGAGGGCTCTTGCTCGTGGGGTGTTGCCCCCTCATCCATGGTGAGATAGAACTCCATCTCTCTGTAGAGGTCGTAATCATCGAATATTTCCAGCATCTCTATCATCTCCCGCTCTTCGGTACTTCCACTATCGGCAGCCATCAAAAGCGTGGCCGACAGAAGTATGAAGAGGGCCATAGTGACCGCTCTCCTTATCACTCGCTCCTACCCCTCAAAAGATTCAATCTCATCGAGGTTCTGCATCAAGTCAAACTCTTCGAGAAGCTCCATGCTGCTCATGAGGGCGTAGTTCTCAGAGATAAAGGCCCTCTCCTCCCTCGTTTCATAGAGCTTCATCCCCCCGATCCCAAGGAAGATGAGAAGGAGCGCCATTGCCCCAACCTGAATGAACCTCGGCCCGAATAGAGTCCAACGTTGGCCGCTGCTCCTCTCTGCTATCTTCCGGTAGACCTCCTCGTTGTAGGAGGGCCAGAACGAGGCGGGCAGTTCCGGCTCCTTCAGCTCTATCCCATCAAGGGCGGTTTTTAGTTTTGCGTAGACAGAGGCGCAACGGCTGCACCCGTTGAGGTGGCGCTCCATCTCCTCATGCGCGGTTCCGTCGAGTTCGTAGTAGTAGTAGAGGAGGATCTCTGTCTCCCGGTCACTGCATTTCATCGTAGATCCCCTGTAGCTCCTGCTGAAGTGCCCTGACGGCCCTGAATAGGTGGCTCTTCACCGTGCCGTCCGAGCACCCCAGGACTGCCGCAATCTCGCCTATCTTCAATCCCTTCATATGTTTGAGGATGAAGACCTCTCGCTGTTTCATGGAGAGTTTCTTTATGGCCAGGTTGATGGAGGCCCCTGTCTGGTTTGCCGCAGTTTCATCCTCGGGAGTTCTCTCCACCCTTATATCCACCTCCCTCTCCTCGCCACCTTGTGTCAGGAAGGAGAGTGATGTAAAGCGGACGATACGGCTCCTCCGGTGGTGACGCCGACAGAGGTTGATGACGATCCGGTAGAACCAGGTCTTGAAGCTGCTCTCACCTCTGAAGTTCCCGACCTTTGTGTAGAGGATGGTGAAGGCCTCCTGTGATATGTCCTCTCCTTCGGCGATACTGCCCGTCATGTTATAGGCGAGTGAGAATGCCAACGCCCGATACCTCTCTAGCAGTTTGGTGAAGGCCGACTCATCGCCGCTCTTGACCAGCTCTGCCAGATCTTCATCGGTCAGCGTTTTCTCCCCGTTCATGTTTGTAACCCGTTCTCTCCATACAGTGTTAGAGCCACAATGGGGCAAAAGGTTTACACGTCAATGAGGATAAAAAAGATTTTTCTTCATGTAAACCTTTTTTCTTGTGGGTACTCTAAGAGTAACAGAGGGCCCAAGGCGTGAGGGAGGTGGCAAGAGTAGTGGTTTGAAGTGATGTGGAAGGTGGATTAACCGTACAGATCATCAACAACTAAAGAGGAGGCACGTAAAATGAAGAGCGGTATTATAAAGACAATGGTTGTGGTTATGACACTCTGTTTTGTGGTGCCGGCATTTGCCGGAACTGGTGATCCAGGGGTCAACAAGAGACAGCACCGGCAGCAGAGACGGATCGGCCAGGGCGTTAAGAGCGGCGCTCTCACGAGAAGGGAGGCGGTACGGCTGGAGAGGGAACAGGTAAGGATTGCACGCAAGGAGGCACGTTTAAAATCAGACGGCGAACTTACCAAAAGGGAGCGGGCGTCTCTCCAGCGTGACCTCAACAGGAGCAGCAGACATATCTACGGCCAGAAGCACGACGGCCAGAGCAGGTAGGCGTTTAAAAGGAGTTCTTGCTATTAAGCTTTACCGGAGCGTGGGGGTATCCCCACGCTTTTTTATACCTCAACCTCCATTCCGTCATAGCCAAGCTCTACGTTGGCTGGCAGGGAGGCGCTGTCCTTGACGTAGTCGAGACCGTGGCTAAGATGGGTGAGGATTGTCCTCCCTGGTGCGATCATCTTCGCTGCGTCAAGAGCCTCCTGAACGGTGAAGTGACTTGGGTGTGGTTTGTGGCGGAGGGCGCCAACGATGAGAAAGTCTATGCCTGCCAGTTTTACAAGGGACGGTTCCGGTATGCCGCTACAGTCGGTAAGATAGGCAATGTTGTCGATGCGGAAGCCCAGTATGGTGGCGTTGCCGTGGGCAATCTCGATGGGGGTAATCTTGATATCGCCGATCTGCAAGGGAGCGTCAATGATGGAGAGGGTAAGGTTAGGTCTCCACCCTCCCCCGTGGTTCTCGGCAAAGATATAGCCGAAGATGGTCTGTATTCGTTCTATGGTGGCAGTATTGCCGTAGCACGGAATCGACTCCTCTCCCTGTATCATGTTGAAGGTGCGCAGTTCGTCGATGCCGTGGACATGGTCGGCGTGAGGGTGGGTAAAGAGTACGGCGTCGATCCGTCTGATGTCGTTGGCAAGGGCCTGGTAGCGCAGGTCTGTCGAGGTGTCGATGAGGATGTTCTTCCCCTTTGTATTGATGAGTATGGATGATCTTGTTCTCTTGTTCCTGGGGTCGGGTGAGCGGCAGATATCGCATCGGCAGCCGATAACCGGCACCCCTGTTGAAGTTCCACACCCGAGGATCCGTACCTTCACTTCTCAACTCCCCCCGTTATACTCCCCGACAACGTCGCATTCATCCAGCGCCTCGTCTCCGTGAGGGGCCTCATCCATGAAGTCGGAGAGGTCTGTTCCGGCATAATGCTCGAAATGGATGCCGTCGATGAAGAGTGGGTGATTTGTAACATCGTAGACCTTCCCCTTGTAGGCAAAGTAGATAGGGTCTCCAGGCTGGCTGCCGTCGTATCTCTGTAGGTCCTCTTCGGTAAATTTTTTCATTGTCCTTCCTTTCTTATGACCTTTTATAGTGTAAGGGTTACATTACTATGTCTCTCTCTGCAATCCCACAACCTCATGTGATATGGATGGGTACCGGCACGATAGTAACGATAAAGATCAGAAGGGTTGCGAGAGCTGTCCCCTTCCTCCTTCCATCGAGGGGTATATGTCTGTCGTAGACGGGGGGGTGTCTGGTGCCTAGAATGGAGACGAGGATGGCCCATACGAGCCATCCGTGCCACGTCAGGACGCCGAGGATAATCAGCGTGGCAACCATGAAGATAGACGCCTTGCGATGGAGAGAGTCAAAGACGGCAAAGAGTATGTGACCTCCATCGAGCTGCCCTATGGGGAGGAGGTTCATGGCGGTGATAAAGAAA
>JBHHTR010000187.1:0-3845 GCA_046753505.1 Thermodesulfobacteriota bacterium | reverse complement strand
GGTAGTAAGTCCCCTCTCCTTCCTGAACGAAGAATATCTGGTCGCCCATGGGATGGCGGTGGTAATCGAGCACCTGCCCAGCATTGAAGTAGTAGGTGTCCTGGGCCATCTGCTCGGTCTTGATGTAGGTAACCTTCTTTACATTCTCACTATCAAATTCCTTTGTTGCAACAACATTTGCCTCTTCCATAACACTCCTCCTCTTAATACAGTTTAGTTTATTGTTTCCTCCATCACTCCCTCCATCACTCAAACGGTATACAACATACCTGGTATCTTGGGGGCGAGAAAAAAGCCTCCCCCGCTTCAGGAGCGAAAGAGATAGAAGACCTTGTTTATCCTAAATGTGGCCTCTTGTCAAGTATTTTTGTGCTGTAGAGAGTGCCGACTACCTTCCCTATATGAGTAATCGTCTTTAGCCCGCATTACTCATAAATATGCTCTCGCCTGCGCTTGAACCTGAATTCGCCAGGGCATTTGTTCGAACTTGGCCGTATCTATTGGCACGGCACGTCTGCCAAAAATCGCTGGTAAATCCAACCTCTGCGTGACCATCACGCAATTCACGAAAATTACGGGGACTTAATAAACGCTCTCTTCCATCACTCTCTTGCCTCACTTGACATCAAGCAGAGGCGTTACTATAATTATTGCAGGGGCAACAAATAAGGTACGGCATGGGCATTGGACATGCCGGGAAAGGAGGCTGTCATGGCACTGGAGAAATGGAACCCATTCAAGGAGCTTGATGTTATGAGGAGGGAGATCGACCATCTGTGGGATGAGTTCAGCCCGACGTCGAGGAGATCCCTCTTTGCCGCGCCTTGGAGGGCGTTAACGGCGACAGAGGGGGTGGCGACTCCGGCGGTCGATGTGATCGACAGGCAGGATTCGATCCTGGTAAGGGCGGAACTGCCCGGCGTTGATAAGGATAAGATCGATATCAACGTTGAGGACGATAACCTCATCATCAAGTGTGAGATCAAGGATGAAAAGGAGATCAAGAAGGAAGAGTACTACCACTGTGAGAGGAGCTACCGGAGCTTCGCACGGACAATCGCCCTGCCAATGAAGGTGGAGGCTAGGAAGGTGAAGGCTACCTTTAAGGACGGGATTCTCGATGTGACCCTCCCGAAGGCGGAGGATATGAGGCCGCGAAGGGTTCATGTTGATGTGAAGTAGAGGAGTAACTGCCGTGTCATACGGCAAGATCTATGGCTAATCGCCATAGGGTAAAGACCCACTGATGTAGCGAGTGGGCCTTTACTGTTTCTGACTATTTTGTTGCTTTTTGGCGGGAAAATGGGTATGAACAGGGTAACAGGCAAAAAGGAGGTTTATTTTATGAGTGATTGTGGATGTAGCAGTGGAAGCGGCGCCGGTCCTTTTTCGGAGGGACGGGAGCTTGTGGAGTTTGTCTCAAATGCCCATGGCGGGTCGTTGAAGAATGAGCCCATACCGAGCGGCGGTTTAGAAGCCGCCTGTCAGGGGTGCGGTGAGACATTTGTCCTTGCTACCTTTGTGGGCCAGTGTCCCAAGTGTGGCGGAGTCCATGCTGTCGCGCCGCCCCGTTCCGGCGACGCCGCCAACATACAGTTTGCCGGGGCAGATTACAAACCTGCCGGGTAACAGGCAAAAAAGAGCACTATCTTGTGTAGCGCAGGCTCTCTTTGAGGGCTCTGCGCTACTTTTTTGTGGCCTTGTAGGATGGTTTCGTAAAAAGTTGTGGTTCCTTAATCTGTTCATTTTCAGGTTAAACGAAAGAGCTAACCATGACGCCCTCGTAAGAAGAGAGGTGGAGACTCTCCCTGATTGACGGAAAAGGGATAAGTCTTGACCGTCTACTGCATTGCTGGTACGCTTTGAAAAATTTCAGAGAGAGGTAGAGATGGCCACGATGACCAGAAAACGGTGGAAGGTAACGCCAGAGAATAGCGAGCTTCAGAGTCGGTTAAGCAGGGAGTTGAATATCGCCCCCCTTACCGCTCAGCTTTTGATTAACAGGGGCCTTGTCGATCTCGACACGGCCTCTACCTTTTTATCCCCTGACCTCCGTAACCTTCACGACCCCTTCTCCTTAAAGGGTATGGAGGTCGCCGTCGAGCGCCTTGTTCGAGCCCTGAAAGAGAGGGAGAGGGTGGTCATCTACGGTGATTACGATGTGGACGGTATAACATCGACATCGCTCCTCTATCTCTTCTTCAGAGAGATCGGGATGGAGGTTGACTACTACATACCGGAGAGGCTGGAGGAGGGGTATGGACTTAACTGTGGCGCTCTGAAACGCCTGGCGGAGAGTGGGGCGAAGCTTGTCGTGACGACCGATTCCGGGATCACAAGTTGTGATGAGGTTGCCTATGCGAACAGTCTTAACCTGGATGTAATCATAACGGACCATCACGAGGCGCCGGCAGTTCCGCCCCCGGCTGTGGCGATCATAAACCCGAAGCAGTCGGGCTGTGCCTTACCCTTCAAGGGGCTGGCCGGTGTTGGTGTCGCTTTTAACCTTGCCCTGGCGCTCCGCGCTCGACTGCGGGATACGGGTTATTTCAAGGAGGAGGCGCCCAACATAAAGAGGTATCTCGACCTGGTGGCTCTCGGAACGGTTGCCGATGTGGTGCCCCTTGTCGATGAGAACAGGGTGCTGGTGAAGTTCGGTCTCGACGAGATTGCCAGAGGGCACCGCAAGGGGATCGTTGCGCTGAGAAAGGTGTGCGGTCTGATGAAATCGAAGGTAAGGTCGGGCCATCTGGGGTTCCAATTGGCCCCCCGTATCAACGCAGCGGGGAGGCTTGGGCGGGCGGATAGGGCTGTAAAGCTGCTGACGACCGATGATGAGAGAGAGGCTACTACGCTGGCAAACGACTTGAACAGAGAGAACAGCGCCCGCCAGGAGGTTGAAAAGGATATATGCATCGAGGCTCTGGCTATGGCTAATAACGTCGGAGCTGACGGGAACACCCCTCTGAAAAGAAAGGGGCTTGTCCTCGCCTCAGAGGGGTGGCATCAGGGGGTTATCGGTATTGTCGCCTCCAGGCTGGTCGAGAGGTACCACCGTCCTACAGTGATGATTGCGGTGGAGGACGGGATGGGGAAGGGATCGGCGCGGGGGATAAAGGGTATGCACCTCCTTGACACGCTGAAGGAGTGCGGCGCCCTCCTTGAACAGTGCGGCGGTCACAAGGGGGCAGCAGGCTTTACTATTAAGGGTGAGAATATCGACGCCTTCAGAGAGGAGTTTACCCGGCTCCTCGATGGGCGCCTTACCGATGAGGACATCGTTCCGGAGATCTCCATCGATGCCGTTGTATCTCTCGATGAGCTTGACAGTAAGATCGTATCCGAGATTGAGCACATGGGTCCTTTTGGGCCACAGAATGCGGAGCCAGTCCTGGGCGCTATGAATACCAATGTCGTGAAGGCCGACATTGTGGGAAATAACCACCTGAAGATGAGGGTGAAACATGAGGGGAGCGCGTGGGAGGCGATCGGTTTTGGTCTCGGCGATCACCACCCCATCAATGGGTACGGTTTTGATATCGCCTTCTCACCCTTTTTTGATGAGTGGCGGGGGAGCCGGAGATTGAAGTTGAGGGTGAAGGATCTACACGAGAACTCTTGACGCCCTCAAGCGAGAGGGCACTCACACACCTGCTAAAATAGCTTGACAGAGAGAGGGTAATAATCATATATTTTTATCGTTTTTACTCTCTTGATACTCGTTCTTTATTGCTTTTCCCCACTTTTCAAGAATGTAACGGGCGGCGCTGACCATCGTGTGTTGCTAATTTAGAGTCTCCTCAGAAAGTCATAACATGCTGAAAGATATAGACTAAAGGAGTGTT
>JBHHTR010000186.1:0-3901 GCA_046753505.1 Thermodesulfobacteriota bacterium | reverse complement strand
TGGCGTCCTCTGATGGCTCAAAGATACACTCGGCAAGAGGTTCATCACCCTCTCCCCCCTCGCCTTCAGAGGTTGAAAGGGGTAGGAGCTTCTGGATTACAGGCTCCTGATTAAGGGCTGACTTGAACTGACCAAAGACAAGGTGCACCTCGTCCACCTCTTCAGTGGTGTAGGCGCTGATAATATCCTGGGCGATGCCTGCCGCAACAGTGTAATCGACCTTCCCGCCGAAGGGGCACTCTCTCCTGATAGGAGTATCCCCCCGCTTGAAGTAGTCCATCCCCTTCTTACCGACGAGATTGAGGCTGATCTTGTAGTCGCTGTTCTCCCCTATAAATCGCTCGGTCATTCTCAGGAGATTACTGTTAAAACCGCCGCAGAGCCCCCTGTCCGATGTCACCACGAGAAGTTCAATCTTCTCAGTCCCACGCGAGGTGAGGAGGGGATGGCCGTCGGGAGAGCTCTTGCTCGTCAGGGCGGAGATAACCTCCACCATCTTCTGGGCGTAGGGACGGGCCTCGACGACACTCCCCTGGGCCCGTCGCAACTTGGCTGCTGCAACCATCTTCATGGCCCTGGTAATCTGCTGAGTGTTCTTGACACTCTTTATGCGCCGTTTTATATCCTGTATTGTTGCCATATTGTATGGTCCTGTAAGAGACTCTCCCTCAGGAAGGGGTTGCCTCTGCGACGATCCTTTCTTTTACGAGAAGCTATTAAGCCGTAAAGAGGCCATTCAGCTCTTCCAGAGCCTTCTCTACCTTTCCCTTCAACCCCTCATCCATGGCCTTCTTCTCCGTCAGTTCAGATACGATCTCAGGGTGGCGGGTCTCAAAGAAGGTGTAGAGCTCCTCCTCATACCTTTGGAGGGCAGAGACGGGGTGGGCATCAATATATCCATTTGTCGCCGCGAAGATGAGGAGCACCTGACGTTCGACCGAGAGCGGTTTGTACTGCCCCTGTTTGAGGATCTCTACAAGCCTTCCCCCACGGGCGAGCTGCTTCTGTGTCGTCGGGTCGAGATCGCTGCCAAACTGAGCAAAGGCGGCGAGTTCTCTGAACTGGGCGAGGTCGAGCCTCATGGTGCCGGCAACCTTCTTCATGGCCTTTACCTGGGCGCTCCCGCCAACACGGGAGACAGAGAGGCCGACATTAATGGCGGGCCTGACGCCGGAATAGAAGAGGTCCGTTTCGAGAAATATCTGTCCGTCTGTAATGGAGATAACATTTGTGGGAATATAGGCCGAAACGTCACCGGCCTGAGTCTCAATGATCGGCAGGGCCGTCAGTGATCCTCCACCCAGCTCATCCTTCAGCTTGGCGGCCCTCTCCAGCAGTCTGGAGTGGAGATAGAAGACGTCACCAGGGTACGCTTCACGGCCAGGCGGTCTCCTAAGGAGAAGTGAGAGCTGCCGGTATGCGACGGCGTGCTTAGAAAGATCATCGTAGACGATGAGGACATGCTTTCCCTTTTCCATCATGTACTCACCGATAGAGCAGCCGGAGTAGGGGGAGATAAACTGGAGCGGAGCGGTATCACTCGCCGTCGCGGCAACAATTGTCGTGTACTCCATTGCGCCGTACTGGCGAAGCTTCTCGACTACCTGGGCCACAGTCGAATTTTTCTGTCCGATGGCCACGTAGATACAGACAACATCCTTGCCCTTCTGGTTAATAATCGTATCTAGTGCTACAGCCGTCTTGCCTGTCTGTCTGTCGCCGATGATTAGCTCACGCTGTCCCCTGCCGATGGGGATCATGGCGTCTACGGCCTTTATCCCAGTCTGAAGTGGCTCCGCAACTGGCTGCCTCTTGACGATGCCAGGCGCCTTGATCTCCAGCTTCCGGTGCTCCTCTGCGTCGATGGGCCCCTTACCGTCGATGGGCTGGCCGAGGGCATTAACCACCCTCCCCATGAGCGCATCTCCAACGGGAACCTCGACAATCCTACCAGTTCTCTTTACGGTGTCACCCTCTCTGACGTGGCTTACACCACCGAGGATGGCCACACCGACATTCTCCTCCTCAAGGTTGAGAACCATGCCGAAGATATCACCGGGGAATTCAACCAGCTCTCCGGCCATCGCCTTTTCAAGACCGTAGATGAGGGCGATACCATCTCCAACGGAGAGAACCGTACCCACCTCCTTGATATCTATCTCCTTCTCAAACCCCTTAATGCGGCTCTTTATCAGCTGGCTTATCTCACTAGCGTCAATCATTACACCACCCCTTCAACAATTTTTTCTTCCACCCTCTCCAGTTGCGCCTTGACGCTGCTGTCGAGAATCGTGTTTCCCATTTTTATGACGATTCCGCCTATAAGTTCCCTGTTTACACTTGAGGCAAGGATAATCTCCTTCCCCGTAAGTGCATGAAGCTTCTCCTTTATAACCGCCTCTGTAGCGCTGGTGAGCTCCCCTGGCGTTTCGACGGTAACGTGGAGCCTTCCCTCAATATCATCCAACATCCTGGCATAGGCGGCGGCCATCTCCGGCAGAAGGAGTATATCCCTCGTCTCCACAAGGACCGCCAGAAAGCGTTGAACAGTCTGGGAGAGCCCTGCCTTTTCACATACCGCATCAGCAAGCCCCTGCCTGTCACCCATGCCGTACATGGGTTGAAGAAGGACGGTAGAGAGGTCATGATGGTCGGAGATAATCGCCGACAGGGTAGAAAGTTCCCCGCCGATCTCTTTAGCTCTTTTCTCCTCGAGGGCAATATCAAGAAGAGCCCTGGCATACTTCTTTGCGGCGCTGTTTCTTAGCAACGGTACCTCTCCCTACTGGAACCTTATGGTTTTGAGCGACTCATTGATGAGCCTCTCCTGGTCAGCCGGCTTAACTTCTCTCTTGAGAACCTCCCCGGCCATCCCTACGGCGAGGCGCGCGACCTCCCGCTTTATATACTCATTCGCCTTCTTGATCTCCTGCTCCGCAGAGACCCGGGCCTGCTCCCTAATCTTCTCCGCCCCCCTCTCGGCCTCGGCAATAATCCTCTCCTTCTCCAGTTCACCCTCTTCGCGGAGTTCACGGGCAATCTCTGTGACACGGCTGTCGAGAAGCTTCAGCTTCCCGTCATATTCGGCGCTCTTACGCTCGGCGTTCTCCCGGGCCACCTTCGCCTCGTCCATGGCCTTCCGTATCCCCTCACGCCGCTCGGCAAGCATACCCTTGATAAACTTTATCCAGACAATGTATATACCGACTACGAGGATAACAAAGTTGATTATCTTCCAGAGCGAACCGCCCTCTTCGGCGCCGTGCTCACCACCATGTCCGCCCCCCTCGGCGCCAAAAGCCACCGTTGCAATCAAAGAGGTCATCATGGGAATACCGATCATTATCAAAAGGGAGGCGACCGTCCTGCCCATTATCTTCTCAGCTATGGAACGGGCAAATCCGCCGCTCTCACCCTTTAAGCGGGCGACAGCGTCCTTGGTGCCCTTGTCGATCTCACCCTTCACCCGCCCCATCTCCTGAGCGGCAGAGCCCCGTGCCTCTTCGGTAATCTCACGCTCCCGGACAACCCCCTCCTGCCGTATCCTCGCCCTCTCCTCCTGGCCCTTCAGCTTCGCCTCCTGAATACTCTTGTCGTATGCAGCCAGCTTCGCCTCCAGAGTTGCCTCAATGCTCTCCGCAGCCTCCAGCGCGCCCCCTGTCCTGCGCTTCCGCTCCTCCAGAACATTCAGTAGCGGTGTATAGAGAAGGCGGTTGAGGATGAAGAGGAGTACAAAGAAGCCGACTACCTGGTAAATAAGGGTTATGTCAATATTGAGCATAGTTTAATATTACCGTTACACTGCTTTATGGGGAAATTTATTCTAAAATTGCTAAAAAGTGCAGTACGTTTGCTATCACATGGAAAGCCAAAGTGTCAAGATAATTGTGAACTTTGGGCA
>JBHHTR010000185.1:0-3918 GCA_046753505.1 Thermodesulfobacteriota bacterium | reverse complement strand
CATTATTGTATATTATCACAACTTATACTAGATTGCAAGGAGCAGTTACTTCCCCTGCCACGCCTCTCTCATCACGGTAACTTCGATATCAATGAGGTCGTTAATCCTGAGGCTCCTTCCGCCGACCCGCCCGATTGCGGCTATTGCCACCTCGCCCCGTTTCGCCAGCAAGAGGAGGTCGTCGAGCCTATCTTCCGACACGGTTACTACAATTCTTGACTGGCTCTCCCCGAAGAGGAGGGCGTCGTCCCTTATCACGCCCCCCATCCCAGCCGGCGGGAGGGTAATCTCGGCGCCAATTCCGCCAGACGGAGCCGCCATGGAGCATTTAGCCAGCGCTACGGCAAGGCCGCCATCGGCACAATCGTGAGCGGATTTAATCATACCACCTTTTATAGCATCACGACAAACATTCTGGACACCCCTCTCCTTCACAAGGTCGAGGGTTGGAGGTGTTCCCCGGTCGAGGTTATGTATAAGGTGGAGGTACTCGCTCCCACCCAGCTCCTCCTCTGTTGTGCCAAGAAGGAGTATGAGGTCGCCCTCATCCTTAAAGGCGTGGGTCGTATGGAGAGATAGCTCATCGAGGAGTCCGACCATGCCGATTGTCGGCGTTGGATAGATGGAACTCCCCGAGGTCTCGTTATAGAGGCTCACATTGCCGCTCACCACGGGGACATCGAGGGCAAGGCACGCCTCTCCTATCCCTGCTAGAGACTCCTTGAACTGCCACATGATTTCGGCCTTCTCCGGGTTCCCAAAGTTGAGACAGTCGGTGAGGGCCAGAGGAGTGGCGCCTACCACCGCCAGGTTTCTGGCGGCCTCCGCGACCGCTATGGCGCCTCCGGTAAAGGGATCGAGGTAGCAGTAGCGGCTGTTACAGTCGGTCGTCACCGCGATGCCCTTCTTCGTCTCCTTGATTCGTACCACCGAGGCGTCGCCACCGGGCATGACAACCGTATCGGTCCTTACCATGTGGTCGTACTGGCGGTAGACCCACTCTCTGCTGCATATATTTGGAGAGGCGATAAGTTTCATTAAGACGGCGTTGTAATCGTCAGGTTCAGCGATGCTATCCAGGTCGAGACGCTGGACCTCATCCTGCCATGAGGGCCTACTGGCGGGTCTGTCGTAGATCGGGGCCTCGTCGGTCAGGGCCGTTACCGGCAGTGAGGCAACGATATCATCACCCTCTCTGAGGATAACGAGACCGTTATCGGTAACCCGACCAATGGTGACGGCTTCGAGATCCCACTTCTTGAATATCTTGGCAACACCCTCCTCACACCCCTTCCTGGCAACGAGTAGCATCCTCTCCTGCGACTCGGAGAGCATCACCTCGTAGGTGGTCATCCCCTCCTCTCGCCTCGGCACTAGAGCGATGTCCAGGTCGAGACCGTTTCCGCTCCTCCCCGCCATCTCGACACTCGATGAGGTCAGTCCCGCCGCCCCCATATCCTGTATCCCCACGATGTAATCGGTCTTGAATACCTCCATGCACGCCTCGAGGAGAAGCTTCTCTGTAAAGGGGTCGCCGACCTGTACCGTGGGGCGCCTCTCCTCTCCACCCTCGCCGAAGCTGTCGGAGGCCATCGTCGCGCCGTGTATACCGTCCCTCCCCGTCTTTGAGCCCACGTACATGACGGGGTTGCCGACTCCGGCGGCCTCCCCAAGAAATATCTTGTCCTGTTTGACAACGCCGACGGCCATTGCATTGACGAGGCAGTTCCCATCGTACGACTCATGGAAGGAGAGTTCCCCGCCGACGGTGGGAACACCCATGCAGTTTCCGTACTGTGCTATCCCCGCAACCGCCCCTTCGAGGAGCGCCCCCGTCTTCCGGTGCGCTGTCGAGCCGAAACGGAGGGAGTTAAGAAGCGCGACGGGCCTCGCCCCCATAGTGAAGACATCTCGCAGAATGCCGCCCACACCAGTCGCCGCCCCCTGGAAGGGCTCGATATAGGTGGGGTGGTTGTGGCTCTCCATCTTGAAGGCTATAGCAAGATTGTCGCCGATATCTACAACCCCGGCGTTCTCACCGGGCCCCTGAAGGACACGAGGCCCTTCGGTCGGGAGCGTTTTCAGGTGAATCCGCGACGACTTGTAGGAGCAGTGCTCGCTCCACATGACAGAAAAGATGCCCAGCTCAACAAGGTTAGGCTCCCTCCCCATGGCCGCAACAATCCTCTCGTACTCCTCGCCGGTAAGGCCGTGCTGTTCTATCACATCAGGTGTGATGCTCTCGCCCATATCTATCTCCTGTCGTTCTTCTCTTCAAGTATAACAAGGCCTCGACCACGAGACACAAAACTATTATCTCTCACAAAGCCACAAAGGTCACAAAGCAATGCGACAGGGATTTTCCTTTCTTATTACTCTTGGCGGTTTTGTGTCCTTTGTGTGAAACATTCTGTACTCCTTTACGGCCTTGTGCTGAATCTGCGCAAAAAAAGAAGAAAATCATGCTTCAGAAGGGACATTCCTACAACTCCTGAATCATCTCACGCGCTTTGCGAAGGATTGCCTGCTCATTGTCGTACTCAACCCGCTCTATCGCCTCATCTATCGGAAACCACCGGCACTCATCGACCTCATCATCGTGGTCGGTCACATCCCCGTCCCTCTACTCCATGAGGAAGAAGTAGACTACCTTGAGGAACCTTGTCGTCTCCCCATCCTCTTTATGGCTGTAGAAGTAGTGAACGCTCTCTATCTTGCGGATAATCCTGCCGTCAAGAGCTATCTCCTCCCTGACCTCACGGTGGGCGGTTCGAGCGATCTTTTCTCCTCCACAGCAACTCATTACCACATGGGGCATTTCTTGTCTACACCCCTTTCAGCCGCCGACTCACCACTTCGATAGAACCATCCAAAAAAGGTCATAAATGTCTGCCAAGCGCCGTATCAATCAACAATAATATGGACGAGGTTTGTCGTCTCATCTATTATCCAGACATCAAGATCTGCGTCACGATCGATATTCCCCATGGCTATTGCCAAAAAACCGTCGAAAGTAACCAGCAAGGTGATATTGTAGTATTTGAGCCTCGACATATCAAAACCGATTGCATCCAGCTCCCCTGAATAGACATCATGATCGAAGTGATAGATCCCCTCCTTCTTTGCAACCTCACTGAGCGCCTGCTGGGCCTCTACCCTCTTAGCCTTCTTGATAAAATCGAAATAGGTGGGCATGGCAATCGCCGCTAAGACACCAACTATAGCAATGACGATTACCAGTTCTATCAGAGTAAAGCCGTCCCTCTTTTTCATACCTTTAGAGCCGGGGTCATACGCGACCGGATCGATCAAATCTCTCAAGCACTGTGGCTATTTTAGCCCGTTCCATGACAAGCACCTCGATATCCTCGTGAAGACTCTTCATCCCCTTGACCGCCGGGTCTGAGCGCATCCGGGTAAGCGCTTTCGCCATCTCTCTCTCGGCATCCCTCATCTCAACCAAGGCTCCGTTGATGTTATCTATCGCCTGGTTAAAGAGATCGGCAAAGCGCGCCATATCGTCCTTCCCCCTTAGGTGGATACCGGCGGAGAGGTCGCCCGCAATAATCCTCTGCGCCATCGCCTCAAACCTGTAGAGTGGTCCGGCCAGGCGGTGTGTAATAAAGATACTGACAAATGCCATGATAACAATAGAGAGTATGATGGCCGGCCAGAGGTGTTCCGCCATGAGTAAGAACCTGGTTGCCGCCTCCTCCTTTTCAACAAGTGAGACATCGGAGACCAGTTTCAGCGCAGGCGGGATAAAGAGAAAGAGCGCTATGAGAGCGGTATAGATAATCAGGAGAAAGGTTGTGATAACGACATACTTCTTCTGAATCTTATGGACAAGATATCTCCTCCGTCTATAGCCCCTGGCTGTCATCAGACCCCCCCATGCTCGTGCTTTTTACAGAAACC
>JBHHTR010000184.1:0-3947 GCA_046753505.1 Thermodesulfobacteriota bacterium | reverse complement strand
AGTATTACCTCTCTGTGACTGCTTGCCCATTTCATCCAAGCCTTTCTCATCGTTGGGTCTTTAGTAATAGAAGGTTCCTTGCGAAGCATGTCTTCCACAGTAATAACAGCGAACTCTGCCGGCAACAGCCCTATGTAGTCGAAGATATTAGATACAACCATAGCCTTGCTAAGGTCTCTAGGGATGTTGTCTATGGCCGCCGGTAGAGCCCCTGTAGCTGCCCATAAAATATCTGGCTCATCAGGAACATCTTTGCATTTCCCTCTGATAATCGCCTGAATGCTAGGCATCTTATCATGGAAGTCAAGATGTGTCTTAAAGTCTCGTGCGTCAGATTCGCCCATGTAGCTAGCGAGGCCAGCCAAAAATGTGTTCCCGGTTGTTTCTGTGATATCAATGAACCCGCTGGCTAGCTCCCAGCTTCTAGGAGAGGAATAGGATTTGGCCCCAGGATTTGCCTTAGTTTGCTTCAATCTGTCATTGAACGTGTAAAATTTATTCGGCCTGCTGTTGAGATAGCCGAGGATTTTATGGTTGATGCCATTTGGAATAGCGTAGTCTTGCTTCCACTCTTGGTAGTTGGCTACAGGATTAAGGAGCATGCCCCTATCGCTGAGAGCATCCGAAATTTTGGTAGCAAAAGAGCTGTCGGTAGAGAAATTGCCAGTCCCTACTATCGTCCACCCCTTGCCAAGAGTGTAGGTTGCCAAACGACGCTCTTGGAAGAGCGGGTAAAGGCTTGTCTGTGTCATTGGGTTGCAGCTTGCCACTTCATCAATCACAACAAACCCCTGCCCATTCTCGTTCTTTGGTAAGATAGCTGGCCGTCCGAAATCAGAAACACCCTTCCATATAAAAGGGACACCTTTTGAATCTGTTGGATTTAAGCTCGAAGCTTCGTGGATGTGGCATTCTGGATTTTCTACACCATCGGCTCGTAATATTTCTGTGCACGCTCTTGGCACTGACGTTTTACCAATACCTGGAGATCCCATAAGCAAAACAGACTGCCCGAGTTTCCTTGCTTCCAAGGTTAACCTTATAGCCTCTCTAATTGTTACTGTAACCATTTTGAGCCTCCTTGTTTTGTTGTGTGTCTTAGTTTGTTTTTCGCCATAGCTAAAGTGTCTCCAGGACGTTCTTGAGTTGCCCACAACCCAAGAACGTCCTGGCGACCCATAGAAGGTGGGCTGTTTTCCGCATCTCGCCGATTCAGCGAGCTAAGACCTATGGCATGGTATTACGTACCTACTTTACTGTTTTTTTTTGTGTCTCGCTTCCTTCTTCCACCAACGTAGATTCCATTATCTCTTCAAGCTCCTCGATGTAGCGCAAGAGCTTTCGGACACAATCCTTTGACTTTTTAAAGTCTATTTTCTCACAGTCACACATTGGCCCCTCCATCTCTAAGTTTAGCCTCTACGTACAGCGCCACAACCTCATCTTCGCTGTCAAGGCCGACCCACCTGCCACTATTCAAATGCTCCTCCGCCGCCCCAAGACTCCATGTTGCATTATTTGGCCCTGTCGTTACATACTCATTGTCTTTGAGCTCCATGTGGTAACGCTGCATACTTGAACCCTCAAAAGAAGTCCATAACTTCCTGTCCCAACCAACTAAATACCTTGGCATCTTACCCATTTTCGAGTACCTCCATGATTTGTCGTCTGCCCCAACTACACCTTGCTGAGTGCTACGAAATAAAATTCCTCAAGGATGGGAAGACCAATAGCTGAACCGTTGCGTCCGAACTCTAGTTCTTTTTTTGTAACTAGAGTTCCCAAGAAGTTACAAATAAATAGTGCCCACCCCCTCCCATTTATTTTTTGCCATGGCAAAAATTACTTTACAGCCACAGGTACCGTCCTACGTTTATAGCCACTACTAATGCCACCAGAAATACAGCGATAAAAGTTGCTCCAGATATTAAACTGTCAATAAAGTCTTTGTCATTCCCATTCATGGCGTCCCTCCTTCGAATCGTCAGTATACCCACTAAATACTACTGGCGATCGGTATTTGATGCGGCCCTCTAAATATCTTTGGTTGTCAAGAAAGCTTAGCTTGTTGTCTTTAATCCTTACCACTGTTGTCCTGTCTGGGTAGATAAAGGACACGAGCCTGTGAGTGCAGCCAAGCTCAAGTTTTTCCTCTTGTGTGACCTCAAAGACATTCCACCCTGACCGATTCCCCCGTGTACAAATCCATCCTACTCGATTTTCGTCCGACAGCTCCTTGCCGTTTATCACTAGAAATTCCATATTTCCCCCCTATGCTAGACCTGCCCCATCAAGGGCATGATATATAGTCTCTGTTAAATACTCTCGAAGGCCATATGAAGATAAGGTTTTTCGCATCTGACCAGACAAATGGACGCTGAAATCTTCATCGCCCTTGCGGTATATTTTGACATAAAAATCTTGGTAGCCATCATAGTAACCGGCACAATTCCAGAGCTGAAACGAGTTACGACAAATGATGTTGCCGTTCTTGAGCTGTGATATCGTCCACCCGGAGTTTATGCCAGACCCACATGGCAAAATATCTATTAAGATGCAGGCGATATTTGCGTCACCTCCAAGCAATTTTCTCTGTATGGCCATCGATTCCAATGCTTTATACATGCTCATAATTCCCTCCTTTTCACAGACAAAGCTATTTTCATCCTTATGCCTTATTCAGCCCAACTACGCTATCCTCGCACTTTTCGCTGCAAGTTGTTTCGTCATCCTCTTTTGGCCTGAACTTCTGGTCACACCACTCACACTCAATAATGTCGAGAATCGGCCCTTTAACCTCACCAATGATCACATACTTGGCCAAGTCTGTCTCAAATGTGCCGTCTCTAAACTTCTTCATTTCTCTATATTCTATTCGCACATCTTCAAAGAGTGCGAATGTTCTTGTGCAGTCAAGAACTCCCTCTGTAACCTTCGGGAGCTTTGGCTTCATAATGAAACGTCCATCACTGAGCCCAAACGAGTTCTCCGTCTCCTCCATTTCCAGTTCATCAAGATCGGCGACGTGCTTCTGGAGGGCCTCCCGCATCGCCGGTATTTCGTTAGAACCGAGGCCGTGGAGAACTCTTGTGCATCTGAACTTCTTCTTGCGAAGATCACTCTTTTTGCGGTACTGCATT
This sequence comes from Thermodesulfobacteriota bacterium, assembly GCA_046753505.1. Taxonomy (GTDB): domain Bacteria; phylum Desulfobacterota; class GWC2-55-46; order S146-70; family JAUXIU01; genus JBHHTR01. The sequence goes on along the minus strand of JBHHTR010000184.1, from coordinate 807 downwards.
TATTTCACCTCCCTCAGGTTGAATTTTACTTGTTGGCTCACTCCGTTCGCAAACCACTCTTCTTCGGTATATTGGAAAGCCCAATCACGTCCAAACCTTGCAACCATTTTTTCCCTTGCTGTATGGGCATCCTTTGCTTTTACGATATGAAACTTACCACCGCAATGTTGATGACTGGCTCCCAAGCAAAACGTGAAGTAGAAATTTTTAAACTTTTTTCCCATAACTCCCCCCTTTAACTATTTGTAAGCTGTTGGTTCGCTCTTTGCCAACAGCCGCTCCAATAATACAGCATTCTTCCACAGAAACGTCCACCGTTATCAAAACTCAAAGTCCATCAGTTCTTGCAGCACCGCATGTGGGATAGCTTCGTACTTCCATTCTGTCCCAAATTGGTATCCACACTCCGGGCAAGGCTCTGACGGATGCTTATCATACCCATCTCTTTCCCACCCCAATGCCCGTTGGTGTTCACACCCGGCGTGCATGTCGTTTAAATGGTACCTTTCCCAAATTGCGTGTAGCCGTGCAATTTTTTCGTCGTGTGGGATGAGGCGTAGTATTTCGCCAAGAATCTGCCCCCCCAAGTATATATCCGTGTGCTTGTGGTTCCATATACTGCCACAGATGGAGAGCCCCCTGTAAAGTGCATCGCCATCCTTCCTATCAATTTTTATCGTGACTTCAACGGGACACTGCTTGCGCCCATTCCCCAAATAATCGACCTCCCCTAAATGCAGGGTTTTTTCATAGACAATTGTTTTCATCTTTTCCCCCTCTCTATTGGCTAATTATTTAACACTCCAT
>JBHHTR010000183.1:0-4188 GCA_046753505.1 Thermodesulfobacteriota bacterium | reverse complement strand
TTGCCGGTTTATAAAAGGCTATCTGTTTGGGGCTTTCCCCTGGGTTGCAATCAGCTGAGAGAGGATGAATGTTACCAATCTACCACATAGGTTTCCTGCTGGGGGGTGTGAGCCTCCTTCTTTTTTTTATGGGGCAGGCGGGGCTCCTGGGTGTCACTGCCCTCACGCTGATCGCCATACTCACCTCTGCGGCCCTGATCGTAATAGTTGCCCGGTGGTTTCTGAGCGCTCCCCGCCAGGATGGCGGTAGATGGTGTATAGTTGCGCCCCTCCTCCTCTTTTTAGCCTTAATCCTTCCCCTCCTTATCCTCCCCCCCACCGGTCGTGACGCTCTGATAGTCCACCTCGCCCTGCCAAAACTCTTCCTCCAGGCGGGGGAGATGATTGATAGCCCCTTCATGAGCTTCTCTTACATGCCGTTGAATACCAATCTCCTCTACATGATACCCCTGTCGCTGGGAAGTGAAGCGGCGGCAAAGCTCATCCACCTCTCCTTTGCTCTCCTTACCTCGCTGCTCATCTACTCCTATCTTTCAGATAAGGTGGGGAGAGGGTACGGCGTCATAGGTCTCTTCATCTACCTGACGACGCCCATTGTGGTCAACCTCTCTACTACGGCCTATATCGATCTGAGCCTCACATTCTACTCTACGCTTGCTCTTTTCGCCCTCCTCAAGTGGCGGGAGGATAGCTACTCTATGCGATGGCTCCTCTATTCGGCCGTTGCTACCGGTCTGGCCCTCGGCGCTAAATACAGCGCCCTCGTTGTTCTCCTGATTCTCTGTCTCTCGGTGGTTTTTATTTACAGCAGGGGCACGCGGGATCAGGGGGGGGCAATCAAGGCGGCCTGCCTCTATCTTGGCGTAGCGTTGCTGATATTCTCGCCGTGGATGATCAGGAATATCATCTTTATGGGCAACCCAATCTACCCCCTTGCAGAGGGCTTTTTTCATGGAGCCTCTGGGGGCGGCGACGGTGGCTTGCATATCACAAAACTCTCTCCCCTGTTGATGAGGAAAATCCTCTACGGCGAGGATCTCTGGTACATTCTCCTCATCCCGCTGAGGATATTCTGGGAGGGGCAGGACGGCTCCCACCGCTACTTTGACGGCCTCCTCAACCCTCTATATCTTATCTTTATCCCCCTGGCCTTTGTGGGGGTAAAACGGCGTGATACGGGGATGCTGGCCTTCTTCTCCCTCTTCTTCCTTTTTGTTGCCTTCTTTACCATCGATATTGTTACCCGTTACCTCCTTCCCATCATTCCTGTCGTTGTTATATTTGTAGTTATCGGCTTTTCTAATCTCCTAGCGATGAAACGCGCACGGAGCCTGACCTTCCTTATCATGGCGGGGTTGTTTGCCTTTAACGGATGGTATATGGTAAACCTCTACCAGAGATACCAACCGATGGGTTATCTCATCGGCGGAGAGAGCAGGGGGAAGTATCTCGCAAGGGTGCTTCCCGATTACGCCGCCATTAATTTTGCCAATGCCCACCTCCCTGACGACGCAAGGGTTATGCTCATATTTGCAGGGGAGCGTGGCTACTACTGGGAGCGGGAGTATCTCTACGGCGGAAGGGGCGGTGGCTATTTCATCAAGGCGGTAAGGCAGTCGGCCACTGGAGGGGAGCTGAAAGAGCGGTTCAAGGAGATGGGGGCAACCCACCTCTTCATACGCGACGACCTCCTGAGGCGATTTGCGCAGGACAACCTGGATGGCAATGAGTTGGGGCGTGTTGAGAATTTTTACCGGAGGGAGCTGAGACGTCTCTACACAAAGAACGGCTTCTCCCTCTATGAACTCTAACGGTGTTGCATCTCTTCTCACGACCCATAATGTAGCCGAGGGTATCACCCCTCGTAAAAACCGAACCCTGAAGGGTTCGGCTACGATTTTTCTGGATTCAGCAGATACAAACAAGGGATATGGAGAGCACTCTTTGCCAGAGGATGAGGAGCAAATCTTGTACAGGTGGGATATCTATTGCGGTGCATGGTGATGATCGTTCTTGCCTCCCACTTCGGTCGGAGGGCGTAGTGTGAGTGGTGAGGTGTCCAGAGAGAGTCGGGAGGGGAGAGGCACCCTTTATATCGTGGCAACCCCCATCGGCAACATGGAGGACATAACGATACGAGCGATTAGGATACTCAAGGAGGTGGCCCTCATCGCCGCAGAGGACACGAGGCATACGAGAAATCTCCTCAAGCGATACGACATTGAGACGCCCCTTACCAGCTATCATGAACATAACGAAGAGAGAAAGGCCGAAAGCCTCCTTGCCCGTCTCCGAGAGGGGACGAATATTGCCATTGTCACCGACGCCGGGACGCCGGGTATCTCCGACCCCGGTTACAGGCTGGTAAAGATGGCAGCAGCAGATGGGATCGATGTGGTCGCTATTCCGGGTCCATCGGCCCTCATTGCCGCCCTCTCTCTCTCCGGCCTCCCAACGGACGGCTTCATCTTCGAGGGGTTCCCCCCTTCACGCAAGACAGAGCGCAGGAAGTTTCTTCTCCGGTTGAATGGCGTGAAGAAGACAATAATACTATACGAATCGCCACGGCGTATCGCAAAGACTGTGGCCGATATCGGCGAGATTATGGGCGACGTTGAACTTGTCATTGCGAGGGAGTTGACAAAGCTCCATGAGGAGGTTATGAGAGGACGGGCCGGGGAAATTCTTGAGATTCTTGAGGGGTGTGATATAAAGGGTGAGATAACACTCCTGATAGCGCCCCGGAAGGGTGAGGAGAGGGGTGAGATCCCTATTGACGAGGGGTTGCGACACTATCTTGACCTTGGTTTCACAGTAAGAGATGCGGTAGATGCCGTTGCGGCGGAAAGCGGCCTGCCACGGCGATCCGTCTACAGAGTGGCGCTGGAAATGAAGGAGGGTAGAAAAAAGCGTAATGGGTGATGCTCCATGAAGCGGTTATTCTTTGGGATTATTGTAGGGTTCTGCCTCTTTTTCCTCTTTCTCTACTTTGGAGGCGCAGACTATCTGAGGGATTTTGGCAGGAAGACGGAAAATTTGGGAAGGGACTTAAAGCAGTATGAGCAGGGTATCAGGGAGTCCGCAGATATGGCAAAGGATCTCGTTGAAAAGACAGGTAAACAGCTAAAGCAACACATCCCCTGATAGCGCTTACCGCTTACCATTTGCGCTGAGGTATAAACAGCTGCGATCGCTCAGCGCCCCTCACCACTCCTTACTCACCCCCCCCCACGCACTACGTCATTTCAGGCCGGCCCGGCTGCTAATCGGCCAGACGCCAATCACTGTTCTTGAACTCATCTATGGTTAAGAGGGTCGTCTCAAAGGTGTTGGAATCCTTGATGGTCACATGGGTGCTGCTTATCTTGAAGACCCTTACGGTAGCGGCTCCGACGGTTGCTGACGATACTAACATCGAGCCTTCGTGTATCTCCTGTCCCTGTGAATCGTATGTCGTGTTCATGGTTACTTCCTCCCTCTTGATAGATGTAGTGACGGATTGTAATATCAGGAGCCGTAAGGCAATCGCCTTTCAATCATTGGTAATCCATATCCCATATATCGACTGTCACGATGGCTCTGAAACAACGTAGAGCTCTGCTCTTTTTGAGGCCAGAGAAAAACCAGACCCACCTTCTATCACATGGCACACGATGATTCAAGAGGCGGATGAACAGTGGAGGATGAACAGTGGAGGATGAACAGTTGCAATGAATCTTGAGCTAACCTCTCTTTTATCCTCAACGGAAGGGACGGCGGCGGGGGAATAAGTGGACGCGCCCCCCTTATCACTTACTTGTCGTAGACTCCTTTACGGTTTCTTCTTCACCGTGAGACAGGATGAGACTTCTCAAGCACTGCTCTCCAAGGGCATCCTTTATGGCACTGTCAACCCCTTCCATTACACCCTCAACCTCCTCGTAGGGGAGGAGCCTCTCTCCGGTCATAGATTCATCTTCAGCAAGTCGCACGGCATCGAAAAGTTCCTTCAGGGATATGGTGCCTAAATCCCTTCCTGGGATATAGTTTGGCGCATCGCTTCCATTCTCAATGATGAGTCCTCTTTGTTCCAGTGTCGTGATGATTTCCTGTACCGGCTCAAGGGGCATCGCAAGACGGTTGACAAGGGCGTCGAGGGTCCACGGCTCCATGTTGTGATAGTAGTTGTAGCCGATGTGGCGCATGATG
>JBHHTR010000182.1:0-4219 GCA_046753505.1 Thermodesulfobacteriota bacterium | reverse complement strand
CGCTTGCCGGGTGGTGTGGGGAGGGGGAGCTAAATACTCCCCCTTACCCGATTAGCTGTTCTTTTCTTTTTGATACTGATGAGTTTCAAAAAGGAAATTTGCCATTGTTTTCGCTGTGTTTACCACTAAAGCAGCATGATGTTTAGCTGGATTATATGACCTAACATGTCTATCTCCCATTCGATTACTCAGACCAGCAATGCCACCGACAATGCTTACTAGCCCTGATAATACTTGTTTGAGTGGACCTTCTATATCAGGACGTCCCGGCTCCAAGTTAAGGAGCTTTTGAACTCGTTTATAGAGTTTTGGGAGATCACCGTCGTACTGTGGCGGATCAGAATCAAGCGTGGCTTCAAGCTCAGTTAATACGGCTTCTAGCAATGAGCGTGCATTTGTAATTGCACCATCATAATCACCTTCCTTAATCTTTGTTTCTGCCTTTTGAATTTGCTCATCAATAAAAAGATGCCCTTCCTTTTTTGAGCCTTGAAAAGGATGCTGACAATCAACTGCCACACCAGAAAGATCACGTACTTTTGCTAGACCGTTATCAATAACAACCTCATATCCGTCGTACTTTAGCCTTGCGTTAACATACTGTACTGCCTCGTTTTCACTAAATTCCGTATCCATGAACTCTCTTGGATCGAGCACTTGGCGTAATAAAGCGCCAATAGCTTCTGTGCCATTTAACGAGCGTATTTTGTCTTCGGCATACTGCCAGCGTGAGGGGAACCCTTGGCCATACACATCGTTTGCACCGTAATCGTTGAAAAGGCGCACTAACTGAGGGCCACTTCGATATGGCGAAATTTGCTCGTCACCAGTAACGATTTTTCCTATGGCGCTAATTGTACGTTCCGATAGCTTCATGATTCTTCTTTCAGCCAACAATGCATATATGGAGCCGTATAAGACGCTGAACCCAGCTTTGCTGTCGGCATAAGACATCTTTGGTGCGGCGATAGTTTATGCAATAAACCTTTGTTAAACATAGACTTATATTTCTTCCGGTATTTATCGTAGCGTCTTATACGGATCCATATAAGACGCTCTGCAATGGCCTCACAATTCATCGAGTGGGCTGCGTGCCCCATGACCTCCTTTGTTTAAAACGTGCGGATAGGTCATAGTGATGTCGAAGCCGTTTACTGGCAGGTGAGTGGCGAAGGAGTGGTTGTTCGGTGTGGTGGCATCTATATTCTGCATAATTGGTATGATTGGATAGCAGATACTCCCTGTCACGCGTCGAAAAACCTGTACGTATTTGAAAAGGAATCCTCGCTAAATTACTTCAATAGGCTGATGAAGTCAAGGGAATTGGCAATTGGCGCAAACCCGGGAGGGCGACTGCGTAAGGTGGCTGATAGAAATCCTGTTGACAGAATAAACTGGCAAAGGTAGTGAATTTATTGTATCATTAAGAACCTATGTGATGGTCACGTCACAGTCCGATCTTCTGTGCCGTAGCACTTTTTAGTCATTTCACGACATTTTTTCGGAACCGTTACTATTAGAGACCAAAGGCTTCCCTCTATGGACATTTTGATTGTACGACTTGCGTTAATAACTCTGATTGCACTGGCTGGCAACCTGCCGTTCGGCTATCTCAGAGAGGATACAAAAAAATTCTCCTTCTACTGGTTCCTCTACATTCACCTCCCCATACCCTTCATAATCTACTTCAGGAAGACCGTCTTTGACCTCAGTTTTCACTACATACCTATCATTCTTGCCGGTGCCGTTCTGGGGCAGATTGTTGGAGCCCGTTATCGGCGAAGGGTAAAAGCACGGGTCTGATCCAATGTGGAGATCACCCGGAAGAGTTGGCGATATACTCAAGAGCTCCTTTGGAAGACTCGGTGTCAACAAGCGTCTTAACGAGTATGCGATCTCGAAGGCGTGGGATAATATTGTAGGGCAGGAGATTGCCCGGAGGACGCGCCCCAGGAGGCTCATTAAAAAGAAGCTCTTCGTTACTGTCGCCTCATCTCCCTGGATGTCCGAGCTAATGCACCTCAAGGAGAACATTAGGGAGCGTATCAATGAGCAGCTTGGGCACAATGCTGTTGAAGATATCGCGTTCAGGGTGGGACAGGTTGAGAAGAAAAGTGAGATAGTCCAGCAAAAAAATGTTGTCAGGCTGATCTCGCCGCAGGAACGGCAGGCTATAGATGAGACGGTTTCGGTTGTAGAAGACGGTGATTTGAGCAGGCTCCTCGCACACGTGATGGAGCAACAGAAGGTTCACGACGGTTGACAGGTAATTTTGACTAGCGCTCTACAGGCAGGGAGATTGTATCATTGACGAAGGTACTGGTAGTTGAAGACAACTACATGAATATGGTTCTCGTGAGGGACTTGCTGAGTGCCAGCGGCTATACCGTCTCAGAGGCGGAGAATGGACAAAAGGCGCTGGACCTAGTGGCGACCGATAGACCCGACATTATCGTCATGGATCTCCATCTTCCTGAGATGGACGGCACAACGGCGATGAAGAGGCTCAAGGCAGAGGAGACAACACGCAATATTCCAATTGTTGCGCTCACGGCCTCAGCGATGCGGGGTGATGAAGACAAGATACTGGACAACGGTTTTGATGGATATGTTCCAAAGCCGGTTAACAGACGTGTCCTCCTGGATGTATTAGAGACGAATTTGAAATATTCCAAGAGTCGTTACTGATATTTTCGTAAAAAGTTGTAAGATAGCTAAATGCAGAAATCTGCTAGCAGTTTGTCGGACTTAGGGCAACAGAGTTGCGTAACTCATTGAAAACATTGCAGTTATCTTTTTGCACTCAAAAAGCAACTTTCAATAAAAACAGGTACTTACAGAAAAAGTCCGACAGGCTGCTAGATCACTTTCCTTACATGTAGATAACCGAAAAGCATGGTTTTAACCAGATGGCCGACGAAGGAGCCTGGCGCCGCCAACATTTTTGGCAGGAAGATTATAAATTGTGCGGTATGGACTATTGCCATAATCCAGAAGAGAAAGCGGAGCGCTTGAGACGGGGTTGACCTGGGAGCCACAAAGAAGGCGGCTATCGCAATAACCCATACAGCTATGAGAATGACCTTTCCAGTCATGGACTGCCGTATAGGAGGGCGCAGGTATTATCTCTTTCGTCCATGTAATGCTCCACATTTTTCAAAGAGGCAAGCGTCAAGACTTCCCACATTACTGTTCAATCCTGCGCTGATAAAAAAGAGCTCTTTGGAAATTGGGGCCGAGGCTATCTTGGAAGTAAGTGGAGAGCTTCCTATTTTCTACGCCACGTCCCGTCTTCATTTTGTACCCACCAGCCAGCCCTGGCATTCTTAATCCAGCTTCTGGCGAAGAGCCTCTTTATATCCTCAACCTTGTCGGGGCCGAACTTGTTAGCCTTTGCAATCTCACTGTAGAGCGCTTCCCTATCTCTGTTCTCCGCTTTCAGCAAACCTTTAAGGTTTGCCCTCGCCTTCAGCTTCAGCCCTTTGCTTGACCGACTCACCAGGAGACCGTCATTGGATATTCCCGCATTACCCTTGTCGAGGTACGGCATGATAGAGCCGGCTCTCTGCTGTATGGATCTCTTAAGTGCCCGTATGGCGGGGGTCGAGACTTTTATGTCGGCCTCTTCCGCATGAGCCTCATTAACACCTATTGTGATGGTAGCGTACCTGGCAAGGTCATCAAGGAAACTCTGCGGCTCCTCTGTGCTCCCCTTTTCTCCTGTGTCGTCTGCACCATCGACCCCCTCATCTATTGCGCCCCACACCTCATCCACTATTTCATCAGCTACCTTCTCGACTGCGGCGGCAGGAAAGTAGATATTAATGGTCACACACGATGCTATTACAAAGATCAGGAGTGACGCGAAGGCAATCCTCTTGAGCTTTCTTATGGCTGTCTCCATGCTTGTGTCCTCCAATATGATATGTGGATTTCAGTTTATGGACAAGTCCATGCCGATCACACAATACAACATTCTTAATACACCTATCCATACAAAATAGCAAGGGAAAGGGAGAATAACTTTATGTTGCGCCGCGTGTGCGTATTCCGAGCCAAATCGGCCACCGATTCCGATCGAAGTCGGCCACCCATTCCAATTGATTCCGGCCACCCATTCCGACGGAAGTCGGCCGGGTCATTTCTAAAGAAATTCCTATAGCGACAGGAGTTCAAGAAGCAGACGCTGGTTAAAATCTGAAAGTGGTAGTCTGAGCCT
>JBHHTR010000181.1:0-4222 GCA_046753505.1 Thermodesulfobacteriota bacterium | reverse complement strand
ACTAGCCGGAGCGATGAGTATACCGGTGAGCTTTTCGAGAGGTTGCGGGAGGGTGGCGTCAGGGTAGAGTTGGATGAGCGGAACGAGAAGCTGGGGCTCAAGATACGTGAGGCCCAGTTAAACAAGATTCCCTACATGCTTATCATAGGCGATAAAGAGGTTGCCGAGAGAAATATCTCCGTTCGGGTAAGAGAGGGCGGGGAGACTTCGGCGATGGGGATTGACGATTTCATGGAAGAGGTTCAACAAAAACAGACCGTTAGGGGGTGAGTTTTTATAAGAAGGCAGCCAGTACGAAAATCGAGGGAGCCCAAGACCCGGATCAATAGAGAGATCAGGGCTCCAAATGTAAGGGTCATTGATGAAGAGGGACAGCAGCTAGGGGTTATGGACGTACGTGAGGCTGTGAAGGTAGCCGAGGAAGCCGGTCTCGACCTTGTTGAAGTTTCGGGGCATACCGATCCGCCCATCTGCAAGGTAATGGACTTTGGAAAGTACAAGTACCAGCAGAGCAAGAAGGCTCACGAGGCAAAGAAGAAGCAGACCGTTATTGTCGTCAAGGAGATCCGGATGAGGCCGAGGACTGAGGAGCATGACTTCCAGGTCAAGGTGCGTAATGTCAGGAAATTCCTTGAGAGCGGCAATAAGGTGCGTATCTTCATCATGTTCAGGGGAAGGGAGCTTGCCCATATGGAGATGGGGAGCAAGAAACTTGCCCATGTTATGGAAGAGGTAAAGGATGTAGGTGTTGTGGAGCAGCATCCGAAGCGAGAGGGTCGGAGGATGACCATGATCATCGCGCCTACAGGAAAATAAGATAGTATTGCGTAAGGAGAGAAGATGCCTAAAATAAGGACAAACCGGGGCGCGGCCAAGAGGTTCAAAGTGACTGCGTCTGGAAAGATCAAGAGGAGAAAGTCGGGACTCAGACACATCCTGACAGGTAAATCGAGGAAGAGGAAGAACTCGCTGGGAAAGGACGGGCTTGTCTCCAAGGGTGACACCAGGTCCGTGGAGCGACTCCTTCCGTACCGATAGATTATTTGAACATTTGCAGTAAGATTTTAATACGAAAGGAGTAACAGCTAATGCCACGGGTAAAAAGGGCGATACACGCCCATAAGAAGAGAAGAAAGGTGATGAAGGCCGCCAAGGGGTATCGGGGGTCGAGGAACAGACTCTACCGAATAGCAACAGAGGCGGTAGACAAGGCGCTCACCTACGCCTACAGGGACAGGAAGGTCAGGAAGAGGGAGTTCAGGAGCCTCTGGATCACCCGCATAAATGCCGCAGCGCGACTGAACGGCCTCTCATACAGCAGGATGATTTCCGGTCTGATGAAGGCTGAGGTTGCCATCGACCGGAAGAATCTTGCAGAGCTGGCTGTAAAGGACCCCCTCGGCTTCACCAAGCTGGCAAATATGGCAAAAGAACAGCTTGTATGAGCGACAGGCTGGCTACCCTTGAGGCTGAGGCGTTAAAGGAGTTATCCGCCGCTGGTGATAAGGATGCCGTCATCGGGATCAGGATCCACTATCTGGGTAAGAAGGGTGTCGTAACAGCTATTACACGGGAGCTACCAACCCTCCCTCAAGACGAGCGGCCCGCCTTCGGTCGAGAAATTAACGCAGTCAAGGGACGTCTCGAAGCAAGAATAGTAGCCCTCCTGGATGGATTTTCGCGTAGTGAGAGGGCTGAGAGGCTCAAACGTGACCGTCTCGATATCACCATGCCGGGGAGAAGGACTCCCCTTGGTAAGAGGCACCCCATCACACAAGTGTTGGAGGAGGTGGAGGAGATCTTTCTCGGCCTCGGTTTTGAGACCGCAGAGGGGCCCGAACTCGAGAGCGACTACTACAACTTCGAGGCCCTTAACCTGCCGCCCGATCATCCTGCACGGGACATGCAGGACACCTTCTACATCAACGATGACCTGCTCCTGAGAACTCACACATCACCTGTACAGATACGATACATGGAGAAACGGGAGCCACCGCTTCGCGTAATAGCGCCGGGAAAGGTCTATCGCCGCGATTCAGACCTCTCACACACCCCCATGTTCCACCAGGTAGAGGGTTTCATGGTCGATGAGAATATTACCTTCGGCGACCTTAAGGGCACCCTCACAGCTTTCCTGAAAAAGATCTTTTCCGAGGATATTGCCACAAGGTTCAGGCCGAGCTTCTTCCCCTTTACCGAGCCCAGCGCAGAGGTAGATATAGGATGCCTCATCTGCGGCGGAGGCGGTTGTCGAGTCTGTAAGGGGAGCGGATGGCTTGAGATCCTCGGAGCCGGGATGATTCACCCAGAGGTGTTCCGTGCCGTCGGGTACGACCATACACAATACTCCGGTTTTGCCTTTGGCGTTGGTATCGAGCGTATTGCCATGCTGAAACTGGGAGTCGATGATATCCGCCTCTTCTTTGAGAACGATCTCCGGTTCCTTGCGCAATTTTGATGGTATCTTTTTGTTTTTCCATAGATAATCTAACGTGGCTGAGTTAATAACTCTCCCCGCCACTAATAAGGGTAATGTAAAGTGAAAGCGAGCTTCAACTGGTTAAACGAGTTTGTCGATATTGAGTTGACTCCGGCGAAGATTGCCGACGCTATGACCATGGCCGGTCTCGAAGTGGAGAGCGTGGAGGAGATCGGCCCGGAATTTCATGGGGTCATTATCGCCCGGATACTCACCATAGACAAGCATCCCAATGCAGACAGGCTTGCCCTATGTACACTCAATAGCGGTGAAGAGGCTGCGCATCAGATTGTCTGTGGCGCCAAAAATATTGCCGTAGGTCAGCGAGTGCCTCTGGCGCTGCCAGGAGCGATGCTGCCCGGTGGTATGAAGATAAAGAGGACGAAGATCCGTGGCGTCGAGTCGGGGGGGATGATCTGCTCAGAGGTGGAACTCGGCCTGGGAGAAGACAAGTCGGGCATCATGATCCTTGCAGACGACGCCCCCCTGGGTACGGAGCTCGGCGACTATCTGGGACTGAAGGACTTCATCTTCGACATCGGGGTCACTCCTAACCGCTCCGACTGCTTCGGTATCCTAGGGATTGCCAGAGATATTGCCGCTATCACTGGAAAGAAGCTGAAGAAGAGAACTGCTTCCCTTCCCGACCCTGGAAACCTCAACATCGCAGAACTGATTTCGGTAGAAAATGCAGCCCCATCCTTCTGCGGAAGGTATAGCGCCATGATGATTGAAGGGGTTACCGTAGGCCCCTCTCCCCTTTGGCTTTCGAGGAGGCTTGCCCTTCACGGCATCAGGGCGGTTAACAATGTTGTTGATGTTACGAATTACGTCATGCTCGAATACAGCCAGCCCCTCCACGCCTTCGATTACGATCTGATAGAGGGGCGGAAGATCACCGTACGCACAGGTGGAGAGGGCGACTCGATTGAGACCATCGACGGGAGCAAGGCGCCTATCACCAGCGATATCCCGGTCATTGCCGATGACGCCGGGCCGGTAGCCATCGCAGGTGTAATGGGAGGCAAAAGGAGCGAGATCTCGGAGGCAACCAGGAATATCCTCATCGAGTGTGCCTTCTTTAATGCCGGCACGGTAAGGATGGTATCGAAGAGCCTCGGCATTGCCTCTGAGTCGTCATTCCGCTTCGAGAGAGGAGTCGATATTGAGGCCGTCAATGTTGTCATAAACCGTGCAGCCGAGTTGATCCTCAAGGTTGGCGGCGGAACCCTTGCCAATGGCGCCATAGATATCTATCCTGAGCGGTACAAGCTTGTTCAGATAGCGTTGAGCCAGGAGAGGGTCAACGCCCTCCTTGGAACTGCCCTGACAATGACCACCATCAAGGAGTCGTTAAATAGTGTCGGCATTGCAACGAAGAGCGCCAAGGAAGGGGAATCCATCATCGCAGAGCCGCCCTCCTACCGTCCCGACATAGGAATGGAGGCGGATCTCATAGAGGAGGTCGCCCGTCTCACATCGTACGAAAATATTCCCTCTACACTTCCAAAGGGGGCCATTACCCCCTACACGATAGGGAGACCACGTAAGATAAAAGGGGTTGCTAGGGAGATACTGACCAACCTTGGCCTCTATGAGGTGATAAATTACAGTTTTGTAGGGGAGGACGCAGCCAGGGTGGATGGCAGTGAGAGTGGAAGCGGAATAAGGCTTTTAAACCCACTCTCAGAAGAGCAGGTGTTGCTTAGAAGCCATCTCTTCCCCTCTCTGCTGGGAAACTTA
>JBHHTR010000180.1:0-4255 GCA_046753505.1 Thermodesulfobacteriota bacterium | reverse complement strand
AAAGTGGTACGTGAGCTGGGTTTAGAACGTCGTGAGACAGTTCGGTCCCTATCTGTCGTGGGCGTAGGATATTTGAGAGGAGCTGTCCCTAGTACGAGAGGACCGGGATGGCGGCACCGCTAGTGTTCCAGTTGTTCCGCCAGGAGCAGCGCTGGGTAGCTACGTGCCGAAGGGATAACCGCTGAAAGCATCTAAGCGGGAAGCCCCTCCCAAGATAAGATCTCCCTGGACTTCGGTCCCTGAAGGTCACTTGGAGACTACAAGTTTGATAGGCCGGGTGTGTAAGCACAGTAATGTGTTCAGCTAACCGGTACTAATTGACCGTGAGGCTTGACTATATATTTATTTTGTGCCTGGTTCCTGATTTTGAGCGTTTTACATTACCCTATTCGATTGTCAATGAAGCGATTTCCCGTGGCCATACCGGAGGGGCCACACCCGTTCCCATCCCGAACACGGAAGTTAAGTCCTCCAGGGCCGATGGTACTGCGTGGGTGACTGCGTGGGAGAGTAGGATGCCGCGGGATTAAAAGTAAGGGCCTCAACCTTTTTGGTTGGGGCCCTTTTTTTTTAAAACTACCATGAACAGGGGAATTATCACCATTTAGATTGACCGTAAGCTGTTCACATTGTACCATGACGTTGCGCCACCCCTCCTCTCCTGCGTGGGGGGTAGGGTGACTAGGAGTGCCATGACAGAGCACCGAGAGCTGCCCGATTGGGAGCAGCGATACAGCGACGATGAGATTGAGTCGATGCCGTGGTTCTATCCGGACCTTGACCCCGACATCGAAGAGGCATTGACAAGATTTGGGATATCGTCCGGGAGGGTCCTTGACCTCGGCGCCGACCCGGGGACACAGGCAATTGCTCTGGCCCGAAAGGGGTTTCATGTGACCGCCACCGATATCTTGGCAACGGCGGTGAGGAAGGGGGCAGAACGGGCGAGGAGTGTGGGGGTGGCCGTCGACTTCCTCGTCGACGATATCGTAGAGAGTAGGCTGGAAGGTAAGTTCGATCTCATCTTTGACCGTGGCTGCTTCCACGCCCTTTCACCGGAGCAGAGGGGAGAGTATGTGGAAAGGACGGCCCTTTTGCCTGAGCCGGGTGGCTTTCTCTTCCTAAAGTGCTTCAGCCATCGGGAAACGATGAAGGAGGGACCCTACCACTTTACACCGGAACAGATCGAGGAAATTTTCAGCAGCGACTTTTTAGTACGCTCAATCGATGAGACTGTTTTCCACGGCACACTGGAGAGCTACCCGAAGGCCCTCTTCTCCACTATCGAGAGGCGTTAGGCAGTACGCATTATTGATCAATACCCAGGCACAGAGAGTGGTGTGCGGCGCATAGATGAACTGTGAAGGATTGAAGGAGGGCATATGAGGAGAGAGGCAGGAGAGAAGGTAGTGTGGTTGAATCTTTTGAGCAGGTCGGGATTTTTACATCTGATGCTCCTACTTCTACTAAGCTGGGGCACGCTGGCCATGACAGGGTGCGAAAATGCCAAAGAGATGAAGGCCGCAGGCGTTAAGGCGGAGCTTCACCCCGTCGTCGCCGTTGGCTCCCAGTGGTACGGTCACATACCTGTCTGGGTCGGCATAGAGCGGGGAATATTCAAAAAACACGGCTTCGACGTCTCGTGGCGTTTCATCGGAAAGAGCATGGACCGCCTCAACGCCATCTCTTCGGGAGAGGCCCAATTTGCGAGCCTCGGTGAGATCGCAATGTTGAGCGCCATGGCACAGGGGAATCGCCGCTTCTACTGGGTCGGCAACCAGGACATCGCCCCAGGCTTCGAAGGACTCGTGGCACGACCGGGGATAGAGGACTTCGAGGGGTTACGGGGAAAGACGATAGGCTTCCCCTTTGCCTCCTCCGTCGATATTACATGCCGCCTCCTCCTGGCCGCACACGGCCTCGATCCTGAGAGTGATGTCAAGCTGGTGAACCTCGAAGTGGGTGATGTACCAGCCGTCTTCCGGGCTGGCAATGTGGATGCGGCCCTCGTCTGGGAGCCAGGCTTTTCCCAGTTGAAGGAGGTGGAGGGGGCGACGGTCCTTGCCATGGATACCGATACGGAAGTCTACAAACGCTTTGGCACCATGACCGGCCCCGATGTCCTTATCATCGGCAAGGCGTGGGTGGAGAGCGACCCTGAGAGAGCCCGACGATTCATGACGGCCTACTTCGAGGCCCTCCAGTGGGTGAAGGAGCACCCAGAAGAGGCGGCGGATCTGGTGCAGGGGAGCTACATTCAGCAGGAGACGGCCCTCATTCGAAAGAATATGAAGAGCTTCATATGGTACGGCGCGGAGGAGCAGCGCCGCGTCATGAGTGACACAGGCATATTTGGCCAGGCTGAGTATGTTATCGATATACTACACGACCAGATAAAGGCCATTCCGAGGAGGCCCGACTTTAGAGAGTGGGTCAATATGGATATAGTTCCCCATTCTGACAGCGCCGGAACGAAGGGGTAGGGGAGAGGGTTGGAGGAGAGTGGTCTTGATTTCTGGAGGGTAGCGGTCATCGGCTCTGCCGGGCTGGTTGCCTTCCTCGGCTTATGGGAGTTAGCTGTCCGTATAGGCCTCATCGACCCCTTCTTCCTGCCCGCTCCAAGTAGCGTAGTACACCGGATGGTCCAGTTGGCGACCGGCCCTGATGCCGTCCTCCTCCACGATATAAGGATGAGCGCCTCCCGGGTCCTCACAGGATTTGTTATCAGCGCCGTAGTGGGCGTTCCCGTCGGCCTCGTCATGGGGATGAGTTCCTTCGTTCGCGCCCTCCTTAACCCGATTATCTCCATTATCCGCCCCCTGCCCGCCCTCAGCTGGATTCCCCTCTCCATGCTCTGGCTTGGGATCGACGAGCAGCAGAAGTATGCCATCGTCTTCATGGGGTGCTTCGCATCCATCCTCGTCTATACGACCGACGCGACCATGCGCGTCGATCCGATCCTGACCCGCGCTGCCAGAAACCTCGGCGCGAGCCGTTCCCAGGTTTTGCGCCACGTTGTACTGCCTGGAGCCATGCCTACAATCCTGAGCGGTCTCAAGGTTGTCCTTGCAATCGCCTGGACCTGCGTCATATCTGCCGAAATGGTGGGTGCCAACAGCGGCCTGGGGTTTCGTATATGGACGGCAAAGGAGTGGTCAGATACGGGACAGGTTCTCGTAGGGATGCTCTCAATCAGCATCACCGTCCTCCTCTTGGACATACTCTTTCGCGGTGTTGAGAAACTGCTCATGCCGTGGCAGAAGAGGGAGGCCGGTTCGTGAGCACTCCCCTAATCCGATCTGAAGGGGTATCAAAGAGCTTTGCCTCCAGACAGGGGAAAATTGAGGCGATCAGGGATTTTTCTCTCGATGTCGAAAGGGGCGAGGTCGTCTGCATAGTGGGCGCCTCTGGCTGCGGCAAGAGTACCTTTATCAACATGGTCGCCGGTTTTATCTCACCCACATCTGGCTCTATTCTCCTTGATGGTAAGGCGATCACCAGTATAGAGCCCCGGTGCGGCATGATCTTCCAGAGCTACGCCCTCTTCCCGTGGATGACCGTACTCGACAACGTGGCCTTCGGGCCACGCCTCAAGGGGGCGGGAAAGAGGGAGCGCCATGAAAAGGCCCGTCACTGGATAGAGATGGTCGGACTCACGGGCTTCGAGGAGTCCTATCCCGGCGAGCTTTCGGGCGGGATGAAGCAGCGGGTGGCCCTTAGCAGGGCCCTCGCCAATGAGCCGGAGGTGCTCCTCTGCGACGAGCCCTTCGCCGCCCTTGACGCCATGACCCGCCAGATCATGCAGCAGGAGCTGCTCAACATTGTACAGAAGTCGGGCAAGACGGTTCTCTTCATTACCCACTCCATCGACGAGGCACTCATCCTGAGTGACCGCCTCGTCGTGATGTCGGCACGTCCGGGGCGGGTAAAGGCCGTCTACCGTAACGACCTCCCCCACCCGCGCCAACTCGATGTCCAGTTGACTGAGAGATTCCTTGAACTGAAACGCCAGGTCTGGGAGATGGTCCAGGAGGAGGTCATGGGGAGCATGACCCTCCCCGGCGGTAAAAGCCTTTAACCTTAGAGGTCAGCCTTGATGCCATCGTAAAAAGTCATTCGTTCCATTCAGGCGCAAGGTAGTGGTAAACGGTAATATCATCGTAAAAGTGTTGTAACGGGCTGACAATCTTTCTTAATTGCTCTGTAACTATTCAGCGAAAAAGATAAAAAAGTACTTGACACGTTATTTTGCTCA
>JBHHTR010000179.1:0-4300 GCA_046753505.1 Thermodesulfobacteriota bacterium | reverse complement strand
AAGGGCTGAGCAGACAACCATAGAGGTAAGACACGGCGGCATCGTCAGTTTCAGGAATCTCAGGGTTGCCGTCAACTCCCAGGGCGATACAATATCCATGAACAGGAGTGGTGATATAGCCATTAAGGATGAGGAGGGGAGAGAGCGCGAGACCTTACCCATTATTTATGGCGCGCGGCTGAAGGTGAAGGATGGACAGAAGGTTAATAGCGGCGCCATCCTGGCCGAGTGGGATCCCTACACCATCCCAATCCTGACCGAGGCTAGTGGTACGGTTAAGTTCGGAGATGTCAAAGAGGGCAAGACGATGACTGAGAAGGTCGATAGGGTGACCGGCATCTCCAGTAAGGTTATTGTTAATTATCGAGAGGGAGATATGAGGCCCAGGGTCTCTGTTAAGGATGATTCGGGGAGGACCCATAAGATTGAAGGGGTAACGGCAGTTGCCAGATACCTCCTGCCTGTGGGGGCTATCATAACGGTCAACGAAAAGAGTGCGGTCAAGGCAGGTGATATCATTGCCAAGATACCCCGCGAAACGACAAAAACCAAGGACATTACAGGCGGTCTTCCCAGAGTTGCCGAGCTCTTTGAGGCTAGGAAGCCTAAAGAGTGTTCAGTTATTACCGAGATCGATGGCGTGGTCTCCTTTGGGAAGGATACAAAGGGGAAGCGTAAGGTTGTTGTTACACCAGATGTGGGGGACCACAAGGAGTACCTCATTCCAAAGGGGAAGCACATCAGTGTGAGGGAAGGCGACATGATGGTGGCTGGTGAGCAACTGATGGATGGATCTATTAATCCTCACGACATACTCAGCGTTCTAGGTCTGAAGGAGTTGGCCAAGTACCTTGTCGATGAGGTACAGGAGGTATACCGTCTTCAGGGGGTCAAGGTAAACGACAAGCATATTGAGACCGTAGTGCGTCAGATGCTCAGAAAGGTGCTGGTAAAAGAGGCCGGAGATACGGAGCTTCTGCCAGGGGAGCAAGCTCAGCGCCATGTCTTTGAGGATGCGAATGAGAAGGTTCTTGAGGAGGGAGGAAGGCCTGCCGTTGCGGAGCCCCTTCTGCAGGGAATAACCAAGGCGTCCCTCTCGACAGAAAGCTTTATTTCCGCCGCCTCTTTCCAGGAGACGACCAAAGTGCTCACAGAGGCAGCCCTCTGCGGCAAGAGAGACTACCTTAAGGGCCTGAAGGAGAATGTGATAATGGGCAGGCTCATACCCGCAGGAACGGGATATTCGAACTACAAATCGGTTGTGGCGGCGGCTAATAAGCCTCCTGAGCTGGAGGTTCCGGAGCCGTCTACGGGTGATATAGACATATCTGCGGAAAGTTTGGCCGCTGAGCAACAATAACCTTGACAAGTGCTTACCGGATAGATAGAATGTTCAAATTTCGCGCAGATAACGTTAGTGGAATTATTTAAATAGCAGCCTCTGTAAAATCCCTGTAAATCTATAGGGAAACGTCCTGAGAGAGGGGCGGAGAGCAGCGTACAGCAGCAGAACAACAGGTGGATGAGACATGCCGACGATTAATCAATTAGTAAGGAAGGGCAGGCGCCGTATCAAGAAGAAGACAACTGCGCCGGCTCTTGAGGGGTGTCCTCAGAAGCGAGGAGTTTGTGTCAGGGTTCATACCATAACCCCTAAAAAGCCGAACTCAGCCCTTCGTAAGGTGGCAAGAGTGAGGTTGACCAACGGGATGGAGGTAACCTCATATATCCCAGGGGAGGGGCACAATCTTCAGGAGCACTCAGTAATACTCATCAGGGGAGGCCGGGTGAAGGATCTTCCTGGTGTTCGTTATCATACCGTCCGTGGCATCCTCGATACAGTAGGTGTTCAGGACAGGAAGCAGAGCCGTTCAAAATACGGCACAAAAAAGCCAAAATAATGTTTCATGTGCGTCTTTAGCGGCGCAATGGAAGTTTAGTTTTTTCCGGAGGAGAGATGCCGAGAAAAGGAAGTGTTCAGCGCAGGAAGGTCTTGCCAGATGGCAGGTTTCACGATGTCGTGGTGGCCCGCCTCATCAATACGATGATGCAGGATGGCAAGAAGAGCGCTGCAGAGAAAATTGTGGCTAGGGCCTTTGATCTTGTGGGTGAGCGCAGCAGTGAGGAGCCCCTCAAGGTTTTTAAGAAAGCCGTTGATAATGTGCGGCCTCTCCTTGAGGTTCGTTCCCGCAGAGTTGGCGGGGCCACCTATCAGGTTCCAATGGAGGTTCGTCCCGAAAGGAAGCTGGCATTGGCGCTTCGATGGATGGTGAACTACTCCCGTAGCCGCAGCGGAAAGACGATGTATGAAAAGCTTGCTGCAGAGATACTCGACGCCTCCCAGCGAAAAGGCGGGGCTGTTAAGAAGAGAGATGATGTTCACAGGATGGCGGAGGCCAACAAGGCCTTTGCCCACTATAGATGGTAGTAAGAGGGGTTACTGATTTTGGCAAGAACTACTTCACTAAGTAAGACTCGTAATATCGGCATTATGGCTCATATCGACGCCGGTAAAACGACGACGACGGAGCGCATCCTCTACTATACCGGCGTTACCTATAAGGTAGGCGAGGTTCATGACGGTACGGCCGTTATGGACTGGATGGAGCAGGAGCAGGAGCGGGGCATTACCATAACCTCTGCTGCCACAACCTGTAGCTGGCAAGACTGCTCAATCAATATTATCGATACGCCCGGCCACGTCGATTTTACTATCGAGGTGGAGCGCTCTCTCAGGGTTCTTGATGGCGCTGTTGGCGTCTTCTGTTCTGTCGGTGGAGTTGAGCCTCAGAGCGAGACGGTCTGGCGTCAGGCTGACAAGTACAGTGTGCCCAGGATTGCCTTTGTCAACAAGATGGACAGGGTCGGCGCTGACTTCCTCGCTGTTGTAGGTATGATTGAAGAGAGGCTTAAGGCGCGGCCTGTTCCTCTGCAACTCCCTATCGGAGCGGAGGATAACTTCAAGGGGGTTGTTGACCTTATTGCTCAAAAGGCGATCATATGGGACGACTCTGTTCTTGGAGCAAAGTTTCATTTTGAGGATGTCCCGGCAGACATGAAAGAGTTGGTCCAGGAGTATCGTGAGAAGCTTGTTGAGGCTGCTGCTGATTTTGATGAGGGGCTCATGGAGAAGTATCTCGATGGCGCCGAAATCTCCGAGAGTGAATTGAAGCAGGCAATCAGGAAGGGGACGATTGCCATAAAGATAACGCCCGTACTGCTTGGTTCTGCCTTTAAAAACAAGGGGGTGCAGACCCTTCTTGACGCCGTAATAGATTTCCTTCCATCTCCTGTTGACGTAGATGCAATTGTAGGTCTCAATCCGGATTCCTCTGAGGAGGAGGCCAGAGAGGCTGATGATAATGCCCCCTTCTCTGCCCTCGCTTTTAAGATTGCCAACGACCCCTTTGTCGGTCAGCTCACCTTTGTCAGGGTCTATTCGGGAACCCTTGCTGCCGGATCGTACGTCTTTAATCCCGGTAAAGGGCGGAGAGAGCGGATTGGCAGAATTGTGAAGATGCACTCCAACAAGAGGGAAGAGGTTAAGGAGGTCTGTGCCGGAGATATCGCAGCCGTCGTGGGCCTGAAGAGCACCATTACGGGTGATACCATCTGTGATGAGAAGCGTCCTGTTGTTCTGGAGTCGATGGAATTTCCTGAGCCGGTAATCAGTATTGCCGTTGAGCCAAAGACAAAGTCAGATCAGGAGAAGCTTGGTGTGGCCCTTCAAAAGCTTGCAATAGAGGATCCCTCCTTCAGGGTAAAGAGTGACGAAGAGACGGGACAGACCATTATATCCGGTATGGGTGAGCTCCACCTGGAGATCATTGTAGATAGGATGTTGAGGGAGTTCAGTGTTGACGCCAATGTAGGGAAGCCTCAGGTTGCCTACAAGGAGACCATCAAGCAGTCGGCCAAGGCTGAGGGGAAGTATGTGCGGCAGACTGGCGGCCGTGGTCAGTATGGCCATGTTCTCCTTGAGATCGAACCCCTTGAGCCGGGCAGTGGATTTGAGTTCGTAAACAGTATTGTTGGCGGCAAGGTGCCTCGCGAGTATATTCCGGCCGTTGAAAAGGGGGCTCAGGAGGCTATGGAGTTGGGAGTTCTTGCAGGCTATCCACTCATGGATATTAAGGTTACCCTTTACGATGGTTCATATCACGATGTAGACTCCTCCGAGATGGCCTTTAAGATTGCCGGCTCGATGGGTTTCAAGGCAGCAGTAAAAAAGGCCAAGCCTGTCCTTCTTGAGCCGATTATGTCGGTAGAGGCAGTCAGCCCGGATCAGTTTATGGGGGAT
>JBHHTR010000178.1:0-4402 GCA_046753505.1 Thermodesulfobacteriota bacterium | reverse complement strand
CTGGAACCTGAAGCGATTGCATGTCCTGACGGGATGAATCGCTGAAAGGGCCGTCATGTTACGCCGAAAAGAGGTAGTCAGAGCCAATCAGAGCCAACAGAGAGCGATTTGCGATGAGCTCTGAGACCAAAAGCATCAAGCACAGATAATAGCAGAGCTTTTAAGGATAAAAAAAGTGGGTACGTCGGTCAAGTCCGACAGACTGCTAGCCCCTGCTTTTCAGAGAGCGGATAATATGAAGCAGGTAGGCATAATCTCCATTCTTTGCCGGTGGGACGCCATACTCCTTAAATCTATTGTGTTCATCATTGCCATTAGTGATAGTTACCCCATTCCCCCACCGTTTATCACTGAACGGAGGATTGGCAACCACATAGTCAAAGCTCTTAAGGGCGCCATGCTCATTCAGGAAAAGGGGATTGGCCAGTGTATTGCCCTGCTTGATCTCCGCAGTGGGGTTGTCATGGAGGATCATGTTCATTCGGGCCAGGCCGGAAGTGGCGGAGTCTTTCTCCTGCCCATAAAGCGTGACGTCTGTTTTCGCCTCATCCGAGACTTTCAAAAGCAGTGACCGGGAGCCGCATGTGGGGTCATAGACAGTTGTTGAAGCGCTTGTTTTGGCAACATTGATCCCGATGATCTTTGCCATAATGCGGCTCACTTCTGCGGGTGTATAGAATTGCCCCTTGCTCTTTCCGCTCTCAGTGGCAAAGTGGCGCATCAGGTATTCATAGGCATCACCCAGGATATCATCACCTTCAGCGCGGTTTTTGCTGAAGTCGAGAGCCGGGTTTTCAAAAATGGCAATCAGGTTGGTAAGACGGTCAACCATCTCCTTGCCGCTGCCGAGCTTGGTCACATCATTAAAGTCCGGCATGTCGGAGAGCTTGTTGGCGTCAGCAATCGGGCCGATGATCTTTTTATTGACATCATCGCCAATGGTGGTCTTCCCTTTGAGCGCCACCATATCCTTAAAACTGGCCCCATCGGGAACGGTAATGGGGGCATAAGGCACACCGGAGTATTTATCGCTGACGTATTTGATGAATAACATCACCAGCACATAGTCCTTGTACTGGCTCGCATCCATCCCCCCTCGGAGCTCATCGCAGCTCGACCATAGTGAGCTGTATAAATCTGATTTTCTAAGTGCCATACGTTACCCTGGTCATCGTCACTTGGTTGCTTCTCCTATTGGTGCCGCCTATGTTTATGAACACTGCTGGATATGGGATGATTCTATGTTATTCGACCATCAAGGCTTAGCAGATAGCTTCTCCACACTCACACACTCTGTTACAGGGCTCAATATGCAGCTCCATCTACTAACAAACAGATTACAGGAAGCCTGAGTGCGCATTATACTGACTTTGACCACTGATTACGTTTTTATTGATCACTCCTCGGAGCGGAGCGACACTTGCTTTTTTCCTGTTTTCTAACCTATCGACCGTATCAAGTCAACTTGGATTGTTTCTTTCCACCTCTCAGCCATATCAGCCTTCCATCCTTTAATCATCCTCTTGTACCTCATAACCAATAGCCCTGTACCCTTTGAGCCGCCTCTCGTACATCCGCCTGAGTACCGGGACATTTGTATCCACGTAATCATTAATCCTAACGACCCTCTTGCTAGCGTGCAGGCGATGGAGTCTTCCGGCATACTGCTGCAGTGTGCCGCGCCATGATACCGGCATTGCAAGGAAGAGAGTATCTAACCTTCTATCGTCAAAACCCTCTCCGATATACCGGCCCGTTGCGATAATCACTCGCTCCTCATCGTCGGCTATACCGGCCATCTGATCGGCAAGGGACTTCCGTTTCTTTTTACCCATGCCACCTTTGAGCGCTATAACGTTTTTTGCGAAGCCCCTCAGCCTTTCGGCCAGTATATCAACGTGCCCAGTACGCTCGGTCAGCACAAGGGGAGAACGCCCCTCGTTAAGGGCCTTCAGTATATCGTCAAAGAGAAGATCATTCCGGTATTTATCCTCTACAAGGGCGGCGTAGACGCTCTGAATGGCCGGATCTTTTTTCGCCACCGGCAGGCTGAAAGTCGTATACCTCGGCACGACAATGTGTTCGAATGGCCTCGCATGGGCCTCTTGCCTTGAGTCCACCCGAAACCGTATAGGACCGCACTGCATCATGATGATAGGGTGGTGGCCGTCCTTTCTGATCGGCGTGGCGGTGAGGCCAAGCACGTACCTGGCCTTTGCTGCCTTCATCACCTGCTCGAAACTGAAGGCCGAGATGTGGTGGCACTCGTCAACTACTATCTGCCCGTACTCGGCCACGAGGTCCTTAACCTCCCCCTTCCTCACAAGGCTCTGTATCATTGCCACATCCACTACTCCGCTCCTTCTGGCACTACCGCCGCCGATATGTCCGATGCCCTCGTCTGGTATGCATAAAAAAGTCTTCAAACTTTCGCGCCACTGGTCCATCAGGTTTCTACGGTGTACGAGAACTAGCGTATTTACCTTGCGCTCTGCGATGATATGGGCAGCAACAACGGTCTTGCCAAAGGCCGTAGCCGCTGAGAGGATGCCGTAATCATGGGAAAGCAGCGCGTCCGCCGCCTCCATTTGCAAGGGATGGAGTTCGCCTTCGAAGGAGATCTCAACAGGGATTCCACCAAAGCGCTCCTCCCTCAAATCACAGCCGATAGCATGAGCGTCCAGAAGATCCTGTACCCCTTTCAGGATGCCGCGCGGTAGTGCGATATACCTGTTGAAGTTCTCGGCGCATGAGATGATCCTCGGCTTTCCAAAGGTGGAGAGTCTCATGGCCTGCGCCCTGTAGAACTCTGGGTTCTGGAAGGCGGCCAGCCGCATGAGCCTGTTTATCATCGCCGAAGGCAGCCCATCCTTCTCGACATAAACCATGTTGCTCAGGACTATTACGACCTTTTCAGGGAACGGTCCTTCTATAGTGTATTCCTTAAGAACACCCCGCTTTTTTGACGGCGGAATAACCCAAGGATCCTCTTCCTCTTCAGCGGTAGGGCTCATCCGAACCGCGATCACACCACTACTTTCCGCCGCCTCTTTAAGTGCTCTCATCACTTCTGCAAGACCCATCTTTCTTATAGAGGATAAAAAGGCCCACTGGTCGGGATAGGGCTCGAACTCATAGTTTACGAAGAGGGTGTTGCCCCTGTCTCTCGGGACGCGCTCAAGGGGTAGGGCGATGAGGTTGCCGAAGCCGCCTTTAGGCATGGTATCCTGGCTCGGGAAAAACCTGTCGTATGAGTCGAAACCGAGTTCCGGTCGTCTTTCCATCGTCCGGGTAAGCACGGCAGATCCGAGCTTTCTAGCCATGGTCGCGGGTATGGGGGAGTCGAAGAATATCCAGACATGGCCGCCACTTCCCGAGCGCGAACGCTCAAGGGCCGCCGGTATCGCCATCTCTTTGCAGGTATCAAGATAGGCTCGTGAGTCCTCTTGCCAGGTCGATTTATCGAAGTCCACGGCAAGAAACCAACAGCTCTCGTCTGCAAGCAGCGGGTAGACGCCCAAAGATTGTCTGCCCGCCAGATTGCCGCGTCTCACCTCGTCTGTAACGGGCAGGAATTTTCTATTCTCGCAATCTGAACATTTTACCTGTGGTTTTTTGCAGAGGGCGCGGTCCCACTCGTTTGCGCAGGCAGGAGAGTAGCCGGTGCGCCCGTTCCTCGCTTCCCACCTGACTGGATATATCTCCTCACGGCCCCGGAAGAGAGCGAGGAAGAGGGCTATTTTTTCCTCTGTCGGAGAGTCACTTCTTATCTGGCGAGGGGTCTTTTCATTGAGTTGGGTTTCTTCGGCAGGGATGTCCAGGAGTGTGCGGAGCCTCCTGTTTTCAGCCCTCAGCCGCTCACACTCTGCAAGGGCCTCTCTTAATTTCGCTTCCGTCTCACCGGCCATATTCTTTAGAAGGAGCTTTTATGCTTGCTTTCGCTCGCCTCACCCGCCTTCGCCTTCAAGTATCCTCTTCGCCTCTTTTAAGAACCCCTCGGCGCTCCTGACGATCGTCTCGGCTCCTTCCCTGGAGAACTCACTTGCGTAGTCGGCATCCTCTCTCATGCTCATCGCATTTCTGAGTGCCCTTGCCCATTTCATGTCAAGAAGTTCAACACCTGCGAATAGGTGCTCTATGGCAATTACGGTGCAGTAGTGGCTCCTCTCGCGGTATCCCCTGGAATACAAAAGAGCCCTTGGGCTATGGAACATGGCGTAATAAGCCTGAATAGTCGCCCATTTGAATCGTCCCTCCGAGAGGCTGAGCTTTGCGTCCACAATATCGTCTCCTGCCGATAGGAGTTCCTTTTTGGAAAGGCCCTTCGCACCGTCTGACCTGTAGAGGCTCCCCAGGTTCAATAAGGAAGTGCAACACTTGGAGGAAGTGGCTCATAGCTGGT
>JBHHTR010000177.1:0-4405 GCA_046753505.1 Thermodesulfobacteriota bacterium | reverse complement strand
CGGCCTCGTAGTTCACTGCCGTCGTTCCAAGATTCGAGATGGCTGTATTCAGCCTGCTCTGTTTTGCTCCGACGTCGCCTCTCAGAGATGCTACTATCTGAATGGCGCTGTCAATATTTGTCAGAGACGATTGGGCCTCGGTTGCGGCGGTTATGGAGATGGCATTCGTCTCACTCAACTGAAGCGCGCTGGCTCCGGCGCTATTGACAGTGATGCTGATCCTGTCGTTGGACGTATTCTGGAAGCCAACCTGGAAGCTCAATGATGACGCAGAGATGGTCCCGTCTATGAGCTTCTGACCGTTGTATTCGGTGACAACAGATATCCTGTCGATCTCGCTCTTCAACTCCTGATACTCTGAGTCGAGGGCGTTCCTCTCAGTAGCCCCCAGTGTTCCGTTGGAAGCTGACTCCCCAAGTTCTCTCATTCTGCCGAGGATGTTGCCTATCTCCCGGAGCGCGCCATCGGTAACCTGTAGAAGGTTGATCGCTTCGTTGCCGTTACGTACTGCCTGATAGATCGACCGTGTCTGGGCCTTCAGCTTCTCACTGATACTGAGACCGGCTACGTCATCAGACGCCTTATTAATCCTGAGCCCCGAAGAGAGCCTTTCTACCGATGTGCTGAAGGCGTTGTTTGCCTTTGTTACATTATTCTGTGCTATTAGTGATGATATGTTCGTGTTAACTACTAAGGCCATGATATCCTCCTTGACTGTTCGTTGGGCCTCCTTGCCCTTGGTTGCGGACCATCTTCCAGGGGGTGGCTCCTTACCCCTTTACTCTCAAATACCGACTGCATAACTTTCTTGCTAAACCATCACCTCCCTCGACTCAATTTATCTACACTTATATATCGACTCTTGAGGGTGGAACTTGAGGGTTTTGATGACGCATCTGCTCACAACGTGTGAGGTGAGGAGGGGAAGAGAGAGAGTTCACATGTAGGGGGGGACGGAGGGACGGCGGCGCTATTTGAAAAGGGGGTGCTGCAACTGGTACGACTTATCGGTCAGAACAACCTGTTTACCCCTCATGGTAGTGGTATTGATGATGACAGGCGCTTTGAGATTGGCGGTTGTCTTTGACGGTTCCCCCTTATGCATGGTCAATATAACGTAAAGGGAACATGCCGCCTCACTCATCGGCCCCAGTTCAGTCAAATCGCTCTTTCTGAGTGTGACGTGGTAATCCTTCTCAAAGGTGAGAGGGTCGGCAATCACAAAGGAGAGATCCGGCACGTCAACGGCATGGAGCCATTTAAAGGGGAGTCCCTCCCCGAAATCACGGATGAAGAAACGCCTGACATCGTAAAAACCGACCAGACCATGAGAAAAGGCAATAAGGGAGTCAGGCGCCACCTCGATATCTCCAAAGATGACGGAGTTGATATGAATAGCGCCACCGCCTCTTTCTGTCACGCTTTTTACTCTTTCCATCCCTGCTCCTCTCACACGCTCCATTTCTTCCTCCACCTGCACCATACACCCATAGGAAAACAACCAATGCCATAAGAGCTGCTACTGCTTTTATCTCCTGCCATGATGTTATAATCAACCGTTTAGGAAACCTCTGAATAAATCAGACATTCCTTAGTATCGTAAGATGTTACTCCTCCTTCTTTTTCCAAAGGGCAGTTACCTCGTCCACATCTCCTGCACTCCCGGCCACCTCAGCGGCTCTGACATTCTCTTCTTGTATCTTCAGGTATATCTCCTCGCGATGGATTGTTACGTCCCCTGGCGCTTCGATGCCTACCTTAATCTGGTTCTCCTTTATCTCGACGATGACAATCTTTACAGTGTCGCCTATCCTGATCCCCTCACTGGACTTCCTTGTTAAAACCAGCATCACGCCCTCCTTGGCATGGGAAATGTTTACCTGATGAAATTAAATATATTCAACGTATTAACCTTTGATGATGATGCGAGAAGCGCCTCAAGGGTTGTCTGTTGCAAAGCCAGCTCGGTCGTGACACTTGTGAAGTCCGTCTCCTCCGCGTTCGAGAGCAGTTGTGTAGCTTCCAGCAGAAAGTTATCAAGGGATGTTTTCTGAGCATCGACCCTGTTTATACGCGCCCCGATCTGGGCGGTCACCTTGTCAACCTGGTTCAGGGCGCTGTCAAGATTACCGATAGCATTCTGGATATTCGTTGTATTGTTCCCCACCAGTGCCGTCTTGAAGTCGTCAACGACCTGATAGATATCGACACCGCCGGTAAAACCGACCCCCTTGAATAGCTTGTTGCCAGTAGTGCCGTAGGTAAATGTTGTGGAGGGGCCGATCTGTAGCGCACTCTCACTACTGTCACCCCCATAGGCGCCGACTGAGTCGAAGGGAGGGGTATCGGAAAGGTGACCTGCAAATAGATAACGATCTCCGAACTTACTGTTGCCCGCCGAAACAAGCTGATTAAAGAGTTCCCCTACCTCAAAAGATATGTCGAGCCTCGTCTCGGCGTTGGCTGTACCGCTCCCCTGGCTGACGGCAAGCTCTCTCAGGCGGGAGAGGTTATTTGTAAGCTCAGACATGACAGATTCACTGGTGGCAAGATACCCTTTGGCGTGCTCTATATTCCTCTGGTACTGCTCTGTATCGGATATAATCCGCTTGTGCTGAAGGATACCGTTGACGGCGAGGGGATCATCGGAGGGCGTATTGACCTTCTTACCGGAGGCAAGCTGGGCGTAACTCTTAAAGAGCCTTGTATTGGTCTTTGATATATCGTTAAAGAGAGTGCTGAGGATCATCTTGTTTGTTACACGCATAGCTGCTACCTCAGGGAAATCAGTGTATCAAAAAGTTCGTTGACCACATTCATCACCTTTGCGGCCGCTTCGTAAGAGTGCTGATATCGTATGAGGTTCAGCCCCTCCTCATCTATGGAGACTCCCGAGACTGACTCTCTGTAACTCTCCAACTCCGCCATTACCACCGCCTGGGCGTCGCTGTTGACAACTGCGGCTCGTGAAGCTACCGCAACATCGGTCACCAGAGAGCTGTAGTATGAGCTGAACGAGGCATTGCCGTTAGCGAGGACCTTTCCACCCCGGAGATTAACCATGCTGAGGGCGTTGCTGTTGTCACCGGGTAGGGCCGAGCTGCTTGTGGCAGCGGCAAATTTATCCGGGTCCGTAATGGCGACGCCAAAACCCTGGGCTGCCCCCTCCGCACTCTTAACTGAAAAGACATCGCCAGACTGTGGCGTGCCGGTGATGTCCGAGATGACCACCCTCAGGCCGTCAAAATCTATATTCCCTCCCGATGAGTAGCTGTTACCGGAGGAGACCGCTGTTCCGTCAGTCCTATTGACAATATTGAAGGAGGAGGCGCTGGTAAAGCGTATCTCATACTCATCGAGGGTGAGGGCGGAGAGGCTCTGTACCGAGGCCGATGCCGCCGCCCCCCCCCCATTGCCACTATGGGCCGCCGCTGTCGGAGAGAGGGGGGTGAAAAGGTTGAGCCCCGTAGAGCCGTCAAGACCGTACCCCTGAGAGTGGAGAACATTAAACTCCTTGGTGAGCGAAGCAGAGAGCGTATCCAACGTCTCCAGCGCAGGAATGAAGTGGGTGTCCCTGGCGTCAAGGAGCCCCTTTACGCTTCCTGTCGAGATATGGGAGGTAATCTTGTGGTTACCGGAGTAGATCTCATTATACCCGCCGTTATCGTTCTCCACCTTGACTGACAGCGCCGTGGTGATATTGTCTGCTACGAGTGGGTTTCCACCAGCGGTCAAAACAGTCACCTGACCGCTATCGTTTTCAAACATCGTCACATCGATCCTCCCTGCTAGATCATTAAGGAGTCTATCCCTCTCATCTCGCAGGTCATTTGCCGTATTGCCGCCGCTCTCTGTTCTCTGTATATCGCTATTAAGTCTACCTATGCTGGTCGTCAGGGTATTGATAGCCTCTATCTCACCCTTAATCTCGCCCTCAATGAGCCCAATCTCATCCCCCACCCTTCTGTCAAGGGATGTTATCCTCTCGGCAAGGGTTGATGCAGTGCTCAGCATGGCGCTCCTGGCGGCATAGCTGGATGGATCGTTGGCTACATCATTCAAGGAGTTGAAGAGATTATCCAGGGTATCGCCAAGACCAAGGCCTGCACTGTCGTTAAAGATCCCTTCCAACCTTCCCAGCGTATCTCTGAGTGCGCCCTGACGCCCCATCTTTTCCTGAGCGTCCATAATCTGAAGCCCCAGAAAACGGTCATAGCTTCTCTCGATACCGTTAACAAAGACCCCTGTTCCGATTGGACGTCCGCCGATTATGACCGGATCGCCGGTGCTGGCACTGACACGTTGCCGGGTATATCCGGGCGTATCAACATTGGCGATATTGTGGGATGATGTCTGGATGCCTGCCTGGCTTGCAAGGAGTGAACTCTTTGCTATATCGAGGATA
>JBHHTR010000176.1:0-4408 GCA_046753505.1 Thermodesulfobacteriota bacterium | reverse complement strand
AGTTCGAACAAATGCCTTGGTGGATTCAAGATCAAGCGAGGGCGCGAGCACATTTATCAATAATGCGGGTTAGATCAATAGGGGAGGGGGATTTCTTAATCTAAGATCTCTTCAGAAGAGGCTGAGAATAGATTTGTAAGCCTCCTGATTCTATGATAATAATTGCAAAACAGACAAGACGGTTTATGGAGCAGGCGAAGTTGAATTCTGCCTCCCATATGAATGAATCCAATCATGGCATACAAACGAATCAACAGAGGTGAAAAATGCACATTGACTTTACCAGGGAAGAGTACAGAGCATTAGTAGAGTTGCTGGAGATATCAGATTGGATCCTACATGCGCACAAGGTAGGTAAGTCCGAAGAGACGGACAAATACAGCCGCGTGATGCAAAAGGTATATGCTGATTCAAAGGAGATGGGATGTAGTGACCTTGTTGAATACAATGAGGAACTGGATAAATACATTACCACATATGATGCTGAAATAAGCTCAGAGAGCCGGAAGTACATTGATGAATTTGAAGAAGATACATTCTGGGAGGAGTTAATATCAAGGCTCGCTGAGCGGGACGCCGCGAGAAAATGCAGCGACTCATCGCTACAGAAGCTCCCCGGGGATAAAAGACTCATACTGATCGCTAAGGAAGAGGCACTTTGGGCTGAGGAGATGGAAGAGCATGGGCTGAAAAGATTAGAAGTCGTAAAAAACTGACACACGCCTTATTCATGAATTGCAGTGATGATTGTCTCGCAGCGTGGGGACACGCACAGGCAAACGCAGTGGTTGGGTTTGTAAGCGATTCTTGGAGGGCGTGCCGTATCGGTGGACAGGACCAAGCTCGAACAAATGCCCTGGTGGATTCAGGATCAAGGGAGGGCGTAAGCACATTTGTGAATAAAGCGGGTTAAAAACAAGAGCATCAAGTTTCATTACCGTCAGACAAGGAGGCGCCTCTATGGATAAGGTGGTCAAGAACCTCATCAACGGCGAGTGGCGAGACCTTCGTGAGCGTCAACCCCGCCGATACATCCGAGGTTGTTGGTGTCGTGATTAAGTCGAGCCATGAAGACGTTGACGCAGCGGTCGAAGCGGCGAGAGAGGCGTACATGACGTGGCACCTCGTCCCTCCCCCTAAGCGTGGGGAGATCCTCTTCAGGGCGGCTGAGATTCTGGCAAGGAGGAAGGCGGGGCTCCCTAAAGAGGTGGTTAACCTCGTTCACGGTAGAGGAGTGGAAGATTCTTCGCCTCCGAACACGTTGGCATCGTCCCCGATATCATGACTCTTGCCAAGGGCATCGCCGCTGGCATGCCCCTCGGCGCTATTGTCTCCAGGAAGGCAATCATGAAAAAATGGCCCTCCGGCGCTCACGGCACCACCTTAGGGGGAAACCCCATCTCCTGCGCCGCCGCCATCGCCACGGTCAGGGTAATCGAGGAGGAGGGGCTCCTCAACAATGCCCGTCTAGTGGGGGAGTCTGCCAGGAAGCGCCTCGCCGCCATGCAGAGGCGCTTCCCCCTCCATCGGCGACGTGAGGGGGAGAGGGCTGATGATCGGGGTCGAGATCGTGAAGAAGGGCAGTGAACCAGACACGGAGAGACTTGAGAGAATTGCAAGCTATGCCATTAAAAAGGGTCTCATCCTCCTTGAGTGCGGGACGGATAAGAACATCATACGCCTCGCATCTCCCCTGATAACCACGGAGGAGGAGATGGAGAGGGACCTCGCCATCATCGAAGAGGCGTTGGAATCCACAGTAGGCGGGGAGGAGTTGCAGTGAAGCGCCAGCAGGTCATCATCATGGGGGCGGCGGGGAGGGACTTCCACAATTTCAACACCGTCTACAGGGAGAACGCCGACTTCGAGGTGGTTGCCTTCACTGCGGCGCAGATACCCTTCATCGAGAGGCGGCGCTACCCAGCTGAGCTGGCAGGCCCTCTCTATCCTGAAGGGATCCCTATCCTCCCGGAGGGGGAGCTGACTACCCTCATCACCCGATACAAAGGGGGGCAGGTTGTCTTCGCTTACAGCGACGTCACCTATGCGGATGTCATGCACAAGGCCTCACTCGTCCTCTCCCTCGGGGCCGACTTCACACTCCTCGGCCCCGATAAGACCATGCTCACATCAAAGAGAGCAGTCATCTCGGTCTGTGCCGTCAGGACTGGTTGCGGCAAGAGCATGGTCACCCGCTACATCGCCGCAACCCTGAAAAAGATGGGCCTCACGCCCGTAGTCATCCGCCACCCCATGCCGTACGCCGATCTGGTCAGGGGGCGGTGTCAGCGTTTTGAGGAGATTGGAGACCTCGACCTTTACGATACGACAATAGAGGAGCGGGAGGAGTATGAGCCGCTCATCAACTCCGGTGTGGTAACCTTTGCCGGCGTCGATTACGGGGAGATTTTAATGCAGACGGAAAGGGAGGCCGACATCATCATCTGGGACGGCGGCAACAACGACCTCCCCTTCATACGGCCCGGACTTGAGCTGGTCGTCCTCGATCCCCACCGGCCCGGCCATGAACTCTCCTACTACCCCGGAGAGGCAAACCTCATGAGAGCCCATATCGCCGTCATTAACAAGGTCGATACGGCAGAGGGGGATAAAATCACAGAGGTGGAGAGGAATATCAGGAGCATCAATCCTGGCGCACAGATCGTCCATACCGCCTCGCTGGTTATGGCGGACGACCCTTCGAGGATAGAGGGAAAACGGGTCGTCGTGGTGGAGGACGGTCCCACCCTCACCCACGGCGGGATGGCGTATGGAGCCGGTCTCATCGCCGCCAGGAAGTTCGGCGCCCGTGAGATTGTCGATCCACGCCCTTACGCACGAGGGTCAATTGAGGCACTCTTCAGGAAGTACCCGAACCTGGGTCCCCTGCTCCCGGCTATGGGGTACTCCCCGGCACAGAGGGAGGATCTGAGAGAGACGATAGCAGCGATCGAGTGCGATGCCGTCGTTGTCGCTACCCCGATGGATCTTAAGGCGCTCCTCAACATTCGGAAGGAGACGGTTCGTATCGACTATGAGCTTGAGGAGCGCGACGGGACGCTGCTCAGGGGGCACATCGAAAAGTTTGCGCAGGGGGCCGCCGGATCATGAAGGGTGACGAGTCACCGCCTCTGGCTATCGTCTCCCTCGGCGGGAATGCCCTCATTCAGCGAGGCGAAAGGGGAACCATTGAGGAGCAGTTTTCCCACACCGAGGCGTGTGTTCGGCAGATAGCCAGAATGATTGCAGAGGGATATCGCATTGTGATCACTCACGGAAACGGCCCCATTGTCGGAAACATCGTCATACAGAACGATGCGGCGAGAAACACCATCCCCCCCATGCCACTCTACATCTGCGACGCCGACTCCGAGGGGGGGATCGGCTTTGTCATCCAGCAGACCCTCTACAACCGGCTCAAGAGCATCCACACCGTACGGGAGGTGGTGACCGTCATCACCCAGGTTGTTGTCGAAGGAAGCGACCCGGCCTTCGAGGAACCGACCAAGCCGATAGGCCTCTTCTACTCAGAGGATGAGGCGAAAACCTTGGAGCGGGCGAAGGGGTGGAGAATGGTGGAGGACAGCGGGAGGGGATACCGGAGGGTCGTCCCCTCGCCCAGCCCGATCCGTGTAGTCGAGAGCGGCGTCATCGGGGAACTTGCCGCATCCGGTATTGTGGTGATTGCCGTCGGCGGAGGGGGTGTCCCCGTTATAGAGCTTCCCGACGGGAGGCTCCAGGGGGTGGAGGCCGTCATCGACAAGGATCTCGCAACGACCGTCCTCGCCAGCGAAATAGGAGCCGAGCTTATCATCAACCTGACCCAGGTGGAGCGGATATACCTCAACTTCGGGCGAGAGAATCAGGAGGGGCTTGGCGACGTCACTCTGAATGAGATAAGGGGATACTACAATGAGGGACACTTCCCGCCGGGGAGCATGGGACCCAAGGTCGAAGCCGCCATCAATTTTCTTGAGGCGGATGGCAGGGAGGTGGTTATCACCTCGCCTGAACTTATTGAAGAGGCGATGGCAGGGAGGGCCGGAACGAGAATATCCCGGCCAGGACGAACGAAGGACAGCCATTAATGGAGTATCTCCTTCTGCTGATCAAAGCCGTTGCCGCCTCGGCCCTTTTCATTGCCCTCTACTTCCTCATTGTCACCAGAGGCTCCCTCTTCATCCAGTCTCTCTACAAAGGGGGGCAGAGTGACGCCCATGTCTATTGGGTCTACTCCAACTCTTTTCTGATCTGGCTTACCGACAGGCCCTTCATTATCTCCGCAATCCTTCTCTTCAATTACCATAGACTGGTCGATGGCGTAATCGAGCACCTCAACCCTACCCTTGAGGGCAAGCGTGTCTTCCAGGTATCGTGCGCCTTTGGTATTATCTCGCAACGGCTGGTG
>JBHHTR010000175.1:0-4514 GCA_046753505.1 Thermodesulfobacteriota bacterium | reverse complement strand
GGGGATCATCTCGACGGAGGATCGCGATCTCTCCAGGCTTGTCCGGTGCGCTAAAGAGTCGCCCGGCCTTGTAGGAAGGGATCTCGTGAAGGAGGTTACAACCCAGGCCCCCTATGAGTGGAGTGAAGGAGCGTGGAGCCTGGAGGGTGGATATAGTAAGGCCAGAGAGGGCGGTGAGGGTGGTCGAAAGCGGGTCGTCGTCTACGACTTTGGCGTCAAGTTCAACATCCTCCGGTGCCTCGTCCAGTCAGGCTTCGACGTCACCGTTGTCCCCGCTTCGACTCCGGCGGAGGAGGTATTGAAACTCAATCCCGACGGCATACTCCTCTCCAACGGCCCCGGCGATCCCGCTGCCGTCACCTACGGCAAGGAGAATATCTCGAAACTGGTCGGTAAGAAGCCCATCCTGGCCATCTGCCTGGGCCATCAGATCCTTGCCATCGCCCTTGGCGGTAGGAGCTACAAGCTCAAGTTCGGCCATCACGGAGGGAACCAGCCGGTGATGGACCTCACCACGGGAAAGGTTGAGATAACCTCACAGAATCACGGCTTTGCCGTCGATGCTGATTCACTGAAGGGGGTAGCCGAGCTTACCCACGTCAACCTGAACGACAGGACCGCCGAGGGGATGAGGCACGGGACGCACCCTCTCCTGTCGATACAGTACCACCCCGAGGCGTCGCCGGGTCCCCACGATGCCGCCTACCTTTTCAGCCGCTTTGCGGAGATGATAGAGGAGAGGTAGCTATTTGTTGTGAAGAGAATTGATGCGAGAATGAGCAGGTTTAGAAAAAATATCAAAACATTACCCGCAGATTTCACGGATGTTTTTAAATAATATTTATGATCAAACTGCAATAACCCTTTATTTCACACAAAGGCAGGTCGGCACAGAGGAAACATATTTGTTATCAATGAGTTATCTTTGTGAGCTTTGTGGCTTTGTGTGAGTTTATGCTTTTTGCAGTAGAGTTATTTATGATTTTAATCTGCGACAATCTGCGAAATCTTTGGATTGAAATATTTTTTTGGTTGTGATTTGAGTGCTTACAACAGGAGTGATTGTGCCGAAGAGGAGTGACATAAAAAAGATAATGGTCATCGGTTCAGGACCGATCGTGATCGGCCAGGCGTGCGAGTTTGACTACTCCGGCACGCAGGCGTGCAAGGCGTTGAAGGAGGAGGGGTATGAGGTGGTCCTCATCAACTCTAATCCGGCAACGATCATGACCGATCCCGACCTTGCCGACCGGACCTATATAGAGCCCATTACCTGTGAGGTGGCGGGTAAGATCATTGAACGGGAGAGACCGGACGCCCTCCTCCCCACCATCGGTGGACAGACAGCCCTCAATATCACCATTGAGCTTGCCGATGCCGGTATCCTCGGCAGGTACGGTGTCGAGCTGATCGGCGCCGGTATCGAGGCCATAAAGAAGGCCGAGGACAGGGATCTCTTCAGGGAGGCGATGGAGCGTATCGGCCTTGAGGTGCCTTCGAGTACCGTAGTCAAGACGATGGAGGAGGCCCTCTCCGTCGTTGAAAAGATGAGCTATCCGGTCATTATCCGCCCCTCCTTCACCCTTGGAGGAACGGGCGGTGGGATTGCCTACAACAGAGAGGAGTTTGAAGGGATCATCCGGTACGGCCTCGACGCGAGCCCCACCACGGAGGTGCTCATCGAGGAGTCGGTCATCGGGTGGAAGGAGTTTGAACTCGAGGTGATGCGTGACAGGAAGGACAACGTTGTTATCATCTGCTCTATAGAAAACCTCGATCCCATGGGTATTCATACGGGTGATTCTATTACCGTTGCCCCTGCCCAGACCCTTACCGACAAGGAGTACCAGATCATGAGGGACGGGGCCGTCAGGGTGATCAGGGAGATAGGCGTCGATACGGGGGGGAGCAATATCCAGTTCTCCCTTAACCCCGATAACGGCAAGATGTGTATCATCGAGATGAACCCGAGGGTCTCCAGAAGTTCAGCCCTTGCGAGTAAGGCGACCGGATATCCCATTGCGAAGATAGCGGCAAAGCTAGCGGTGGGGTACACCCTCGATGAGCTTCCGAACGACATAACGGAGAAGACGCCAGCCTCTTTCGAGCCGACCATCGACTATGTGGTGGTCAAGATACCACGCTTTACCTTCGAGAAATTCCAGGATGCCGACCCGACACTGACAACCCAGATGAAGTCAGTAGGCGAGGTGATGTCCATCGGGCGCACCTTCAAGGAGTCTCTCCAGAAAGCGCTGCGCTCCCTCGAAATCGGCAGTGACGGCCTCGGCAGCATGGTGTGGGAGGGACGAGAGGGGGACGGTTTTAAGGCTACACAAGGCGAGATGGAGTTGATACGGAAGCGGCTCAAGGAGCCCAATTGCGAGCGCCTCTGGTATGTCGCCGACGCCCTCCGCGCCGGGCTCTCCGTCGATGATCTCTACGAGATAACGGGGATCGACCGATGGTTTCTCAATAACATACGGGAGATCGTCGAGTGCGAAGAGGAGGTGAGGGCGGTGGTAGCCGGCGCATCATCGCGTCCAGGTCCACACATAATGGACGCGGTAGATTCCGATCTCCTGCGGCGGGTAAAGGAGCTCGGCTTCTCTGATAGCCGCCTTGCCACTCTCCTGGAGGTGACAGAGGGGGAGGTTAGGGCAGCCAGAATCAAAAGGGGGGTTACCCCCGTCTACAAGATGGTCGATACCTGTGGCGCCGAGTTCGAGGCCTTTACCCCCTACCTCTATTCAACCTATGAGAGGCCCTTCTACAGGCTGGAGGAGGGTGATAGCGCCGTTTCTCAAGTATCTTGTCCCGAGTCCGAAGCCGCCCCGTCTGAACGCAAAAAGGTTATCATCCTCGGCAGCGGCCCCAACAGAATCGGCCAGGGTATCGAATTTGACTACTGCTGTGTTCACGCGAGCCTCGCCCTCCGGGAGGAGGGGGTGGAGAGCATCATGGTCAACTGCAACCCTGAGACGGTATCGACCGATTACGACACATCGGACAGGCTCTACTTTGAACCACTCACCTTTGAAGACGTCATGACCATTATTGAGCGAGAGAAACCGTTCGGGGTCATCGTCCAGCTTGGCGGCCAGACGCCGCTGAAGCTCGCCGTTCCCCTTGAGAGGGCGGGGGTAAAGATTCTTGGCACATCACCCGACTCGATCGATGAGGCGGAGGACAGGGAGCGGTTTGACGCACTATTGGAGAGGCTTGGACTGCAGCGACCTGAGAACGGAACGGCCCGCTCAGTGGACGACGCCGTGGCAATTGCCGGTAAGATAGGGTATCCCGTCATGGTCAGACCATCCTATGTCCTCGGTGGAAGGGCGATGGAGATCGTCTACGAAGAGTCGAGCCTTCTCTCCTATATGACACGGGCCGTCGAGGCGTCGCCTGAACATCCTGTTCTCCTCGACAGGTTTCTCAGTAATGCCATCGAGGTCGATGTGGATGCGTTGAGCGACGGTGAGGAGGTCGTCATCGGCGGCATCATGGAGCACATAGAGGAAGCTGGTGTCCACTCTGGCGATTCAGCCTGTTCCATCCCCCCCTACTCCCTCTCCCCCGATATCATTGAAGTTATAAGGGGGCAGACGATCGCCCTCGCACGGGAGCTGAAGGTGGTAGGGATGATTAATATCCAGTTTGCCGTAAGGGACGGGGAGGTATACATAATTGAGGTGAATCCGAGGGCATCGAGAACTGTCCCCTTCGTCAGCAAGGCGATAGGGCGGCCCCTGGCAAAGTTGGCGACAAAGGTAATGCTTGGCAAGTCTCTCAGGGAACTCGGCTTTACCGGGGAGGTTATCCCCGGCCATACCGCTGTAAAGGAGGCGGTCTTCCCCTTTATAAAGTTCCAGGGCGTTGACACCATCCTGGGCCCCGAGATGAAATCGACGGGCGAGGTGATGGGCATAGACATCGACTTCGGGAGGGCCTTTGCCAAGGCCCAGATAGCTGCGGGCAACACCCTTCCATTCAAGGGCAATGTCTTTATCAGCGTGAAGGACGAAGACAAACTACCCCTCGTGCCGACAGCGAGAGAGCTTGTGAAACTCGGCTTTCATATCATCTCAACAGAGGGGACAGCTCACTTCTTTCAGGTCGATGGGATCGAGTGCGAGTTTGTCTTCAAGGTGGGTGAGGGGAGGCCCGACATCGTGGACAGGATCAAAAGTGGTGAGGTGGCGATGATAATCAACACCTCCTTTGGTGCGAAGAGTGTGGCCGACTCCTACTCCATCAGGCGCTCTTCCCTCGTCTACGGCATCCCTTACTTTACCACCGTGGCGGGTGCGAAGGCCGCCGTCAACGGTATCGCCTCTATTATCACCGAGGGGATACAGGTTAATACGATTCATGAGTTCCACGAGGCGACAGGATGAGACAGAGGTCTGATCCAATTGTGCTCCCTCTCTCCTGGGAGAGAGGGGTGGGGTGAGGGGGGATAAGATTACTGTTTTACTATTTGAATTAATACTGGAGGACTGTTATGAAGATTA
>JBHHTR010000174.1:0-4550 GCA_046753505.1 Thermodesulfobacteriota bacterium | reverse complement strand
TTTAATCAAAAGATGATGGCGTCGTAAAAAGTCCGATCTATTGCGTCGCAGCAATTTTGCAGACACTCGACATACCACATTTATGCCTTCGCACCTGAAAAGCACTACTCCTGGCATATCGAATGTTTTACTTAGCCATTCCACAACTTTTTACTAAATCACTAAAGACAGCATTTCTGCCGGGTTAACTGAAAACCCATCCACCCTGATCTCAAAATGAAGATGTGGCGTTGGCGCCCTGCCGCTCTTCCCTACATGAGCGATGATGTCCGATAGCTCTACACGTTCCCCCTTTGCAACCATATTTTCCCTGTTGTGTCCATAGATAGAGAGAGAGCCGTCATCATGTGCCACCTCTACCAGGTTCCCGTAATCAGCCCTTGTGCCGCTGAATCTCACCACTCCGCCTGCAACGGCTGAAACGGGAGAGCCCTCGGCAGCTGAGATGTCAATGCCGTGGTGGAACGTCACCTCTCCTGTTACCGAATCCTTCCTGAAACCGTAGAGGGAGGAGATGTCACCCTTCACAGGGAGCCGCTCCTGCCCATCCATGAGAGTAGCCCCTGAGGTGGCTGGTCTGCCCATCTCGACGCCTCCTGCGCCATCTACAGAGGGGGACGCCATCTCTTCTGACGCGCCCTCCTTTTCCTCCCTGCCATCGATCCCACGGAGATCACGAACAACCATCTCCCTCAATCCCATTCCCTTCCCCTGAGCCATGACTTTCGATAGCTCCTCATCAAGCATCGACTTATATATCTCCTCGCCCTTGCTGTTCCCGAAGAGGCTTCCCTTATCAACGCTTTTTCGCATGGTCTTAAGCATCTGGTGAATAAAGAGGGCCTCAAATTCAGAGGCAGCCTTCTCCAGCTCTCTCTTCTCCCGGTTAGGATTGGTCTGCAAGACACTCTGTAACGTATCGTTTGTGTTGATTTTATTATCCATCGCCGGATACCTTTCTTGCGTGTCTCTTCCTATCCTTTTAGAGCTATTCCTAGATTATCTCCAAATCGGCCTGAAGAGCGCCTGCTGCCTTTATTGCCTGCAATACTGCAATCAAGTCTCTAGGAGTAACGCCCAGGGCATTGAGAGCGCCGACAAGCTCTCGCAGGCTTACCCCCTCTTTGAGCATTAGCAGGTGTGCTTTATCCTCAGAAACCTTAACGCTGGCCTCAGGTTGAACAACGGTTTCTCCAGCACCAAAGGGGGCTGGCTGAGAGATTTGATGGGTTGTTTTAATCTCTACACTCAGATTGCCGTGGGATACTGCAACCGTTGAAATCCTCACATTTTCACCAATGACAATTGTTCCCGTCCGCTCATTCACTATGACTGTAGAGATAGTGTCAACTCCGACATCAATAGTCTCAATGAGGGCAAGAAAATCAACAACCCTGGTCGCATAATTATCCGGCACCGAGATAGCAATCCTTGTGCCGTCAACGGCATGGGCAACGTCTACATCAAAATTACTGTTGATGCTATTTGCAACCATACTCGACGTGCTGAAGTCAACCCTGCGGAGGAGCAGGTTTATCTTCGATCCGAATGAGAGTGGAATCGATCTCTCTACGATGCCTCCTCCCGGAATCCTGCCAACGGTAAGGTGGTTCTTCTGCACCGAACTCCCCTCACTCCCGCCGCTAAAGCCGCCAATTGACACGGAGCCCTGAGCAACGGCATAGACCTGCTGGTCAGCCCCCTTGAGAGGGGTAAAGAGGAGTGTGCCACCCTGGAGGCTCTTGGCGTCGCCTATGGATGAGACGACAACGTCTATCTTGCTGCCTGACATTGTGAAGGGTGAGAGGTTTGCCGTCACTACAACAGCCGCTACATTCTTCACCTTCACCGCATTGGCGTCAACCTTTACTCCGAAGCGGTTGAGCATATTGGAGAGACTCTTGATCGTAAAATCAGTCCCTGAGTTGTCTCCCGTCCCGTTAAGGCCTACAAGAAGTCCATAGCCGATGAGATGGTTCGACCGCACCCCTTCAAAGGTTGCTATCTCCTTGATACGGGCCCCATGAGAGTATCCAGGGGTAGAGAGCGAAAATATAGTCGATAAAATGACAGCAATAAGCAGTGAGGGGGAGAGAGAAAGGAGAAAAAACTCCCTCCCCCTGGCCAGCCACTGCCCGCTGACACTGGAGCACAATCGTCTCTGTTTCAAATAATTCATATCTAAAAAGGCCATAAGGTATCGACGGCCCGTGTCATCCATCCTGGAGTCTGCTTGTCGTTGATAACCCCGTATCCTGAGAGCTCCACCCTCAGGTCGGCGATTGCATCTGAAGAAACGGTATTGACCGACGAGATATCGACGGGACGTATGAGACCGGAGAGGATGATGTACTGCTTCTCCTTGTTAACCTTTGTCTCTTTCCTCCCCTCTATGTAGAGAAGACCGTTTGGGAGCACCTTCCTTACGGCAGTGGTAATTGAGGCCGTTATCTCGCCGCTTCGCTCCGTTGTGCCGCTGCCGTCAAAGCTGCTCTCATTGCTGCCCTTGAGGGTGGGAGAGAAGGCGTTGCCCTGGTTCAGGAAATCTCTCATGCCCATATTAAGGGGAAGACCAAACATGTTGGTTATCGCCGCGTCGGTATCGCTCGCTCTGCTTGTCTTGGTAAGGGCCTCCCTCTTCGCCGCCGTCTTCTCCTTGATCGTAACCGTTATGATGTCGCCAATGTCCCTTGCCCTGAAATCGGTAAAGAGCCTGTTCCTCCCGTTCTCGCCGGGCCATAGAGAGCCCGGACTCTTTTCTGCAAAGATTGTCTCCGGCATGGGCATAGACTCGGTATCAACAGGCTTTACAGTAGCGCAGCCGGCAAGAAGGAGTGTTCCGTAACTTAGTAGAATAATTAATGATAGGCGCATATTATCTCTCCAGCATATCCTAAAATCGTACGTCAACCATAGATGGCGCACGGACAGTTCCCCTTATCATCTTCCCTGAGCTGGTATTCTCTACAACAATCGTATCACCCACTGCGCCGCCATCACGGGCAACCCCCCTGGTTATGGCCTTGAGATTGCCCATCCTGGCAATAAGGACAACCCTGTCGCCTCTCCGAATAACCCTGGCCTTTGCCAGATATCCTCTCTTGACCATATTATTTCTTCCAATCGGTCTCTTGACCCTCTTTCCGACAACATCACGGAGGGTTGTCGCGTAGGATGAGTTCACCCCTTCACTCTGCTCAATCACAACATCTGCTTCCACTACGATGTGATTCAAGCCAAGAGACCTGGTCGTAACTACCACCGCCTCCAACGCCCTCTCCCCGGCAAGAGGAGGGGTCGGGGAGAGGACGATTGCAGTGATAATGGAGAGGATGAGTGGAATAATAGCTCGACGTCCACTCCTCACAACGAGAGTTCTCTGCTCACATTTTTCTATTGATCTCTTCACAATCCTTACCTTCTCAGATTATTGGCCATCTGGAGCATGTCATCGGCTGTCTGGATCGACTTTGAGTTGACCTCATAGGCCCTCTGGGCAACTATCATCTGTACCATCTCGTCAACTATGCTCACATTACTCATCTCAATGAAGCCTTGGGCAACAGCGCCCAGACCATTCGCGTCGGGAACCCCGGTCTGAGGGTCGCCCGATGCCGGGGTAGCAAGGAAGAGGTTCTGTCCTGCAGACTGGAGACCAGCCGGGTTGATAAAGTCTGCCAGCTCTATATTGCCAACCCCCGTCGGTATGGTGGAGCCTGACTGTATAACGGAGACTATCCCATCTGAACTGATATCTATATTGGTTGTATTGGCCGGTATGGTAATAGCGGGCGAAAGAAGGTAGCCGTTGGAGTTGACAATATTTCCATCCCTGTCAAGTTTGAAAGTACCGTCAC
Source organism: Thermodesulfobacteriota bacterium (assembly GCA_046753505.1). Lineage (GTDB taxonomy): Bacteria > Desulfobacterota > GWC2-55-46 > S146-70 > JAUXIU01 > JBHHTR01. Next base: position 693 of record JBHHTR010000174.1, on the reverse strand, counting down.
GGGTATATGCCGTCTCACCATCGGGCTTTGTAATCTGGAAAAATCCGCTCCCCTCTATGGCAATATCGAGACTATTGTCTGTCTGCTGAAGGTTGCCCATGGTAAATATCTTTTGTGTCGAGACGGAACGGACACCCTGGCCAACCTGGATCCCCGTTGGAGCCTGGGTTGAAGGCGATGAAGCACTGCCGGGGCTCTTGACATTCTGATAGAGGAGATCCTCAAAGTCGGGGCGGCTCTTCTTGAATCCAACAGTATTTACATTGGCAAGGTTATTGGAGATGATATCGATATTAAGCTGCTGATTGTTCGATATAACATCAATGTTTATTCGCTGAGCCTCCATCCCTGTTGCTGCAATCCATAGTGACCTGACCATTACGCCCTCCTTTTACGGTAGTTACTATCCCTATAAACTCTCTCGCCCATAAATCCTTGAAACAGCGGAGGCAACCATTAAGGGCCTCATCTATCTAGCCATCTTGATAGCCTGGCCTGTAATCTCATCAAAACCCTTGATAAGTTTCATGTGTGACTCGTATGCCCTCAGTGCATTTATCATGGCCACCATCTCCTTAACGGCGCTGACATTGGACGATTCAAGACGCCCCTGAAGAATGGCGGCATTTTCAGCTCCAACCTCATCGCCCCCTTCCCCCGTCGGTGCAAAGAGTCCACCGTCAACTTTGCTGA
>JBHHTR010000173.1:0-4553 GCA_046753505.1 Thermodesulfobacteriota bacterium | reverse complement strand
AGAGGAAGGCCAGGGCTGTGGTAATCTCAAAAAAGGTAAGGTGGGCGCACTTGTCTTGGTTACTCTCAACGGCGGCAACGATCCTGTGAACAAGCTCCACGACGCTCCGGTTTGGTATCTCCCTCCTCCCCACCCGTATCCGTTCGTTGAAGCGCACAAGGTGAGGCGACGTGTAGAGCCCCACCCTGTACCCGGCCTCCCTCAGCATGGAGGCCGCCATCACTGAGGTGGAGCCCTTGCCGTTACTGCCTCCAACGTGAACGACAGGGAACGCCTTCTGGGGCTCTCCCAGTAGAGAGAGTATTGCGCGGATTGATGTGAGTCCCATCTTCACACCAAATCTCTGCAAGCCGTAGAGATACTCTATTGTCTTTTTATACGATTTGCCTGGAACGGTAAGGTGAGTCTTTTTGAGCGGCATCCGGCCCTATTATCAGGAGGGAGCGCCGCAGCGGACAAAGGCAAGGAGTCTCGCCAGGAGCCCCTTCATATCCTTCCTCTCCACAATCATATCCAACATACCGTGGTCGAGTAGATACTCTGAGGTCTGAAAATTGTCCGGGAGGTTTTGCCGGATCGTCTGCTCAATAACCCGTCGTCCGGCAAAGCCGATGAGAGCCTTGGGCTCTGCCATAATTATATCACCCAGCATGGCAAAGCTGGCGCTTACGCCGCCCGTTGTCGGGTCGGTAAGAACAGAGATGTAGGGGAGGCCGTGCTCCTTGAATCGCGCTATGGCCGTCGATGTCTTGGCCATCTGCATGAGGGAGAGGATCCCCTCCTGCATTCTCGCCCCACCGGAGGAGGAGAAGATGATGACCGGTATTCCATTTTCAAGGCCCATCTCAAAGAGTCTGGCAATCTTCTCGCCGACGACGGAACCCATGCTCCCACCCATGAAACCAAACTCAAAGGCGGCAACCATTACGGCACAGCCACCTATGGCCCCCTCCCCGCAGAGGATCGCATCCTTGCTAGCGAGGGCCTTCTGTGATACAGCCAGCCGCTCATTGTACCGCTTCAGATCCTTGAACCGCAATGGATCTACCGGCTCTATCTCCCCATCGTGTTCGAAAAATGTCCCGTCGTCAACGACGAGGGCTATCCGTTGTCTGGCTGTCAGACGATGATGGTGATTGCATTTGGCGCAGACATGGAGAGTCCTCTCCAACTCCTTCTTGTAGATGATGGCGCTACAACCGCCACACTTGATCCATAGACCGTTTGGAACCCGTGCCTTCTTACGCAAATGATTCGCCCCGCTCATCTCTTCTCCAGCTATCCCCATACTCCCTCTTTCTCTCTCCTTCACTAATCGCTGCATACGCGTCCAAGATTCTCCTAATGACTACAATCCAACGATTATAACACACTGGAGAATAAAGGTCACCCTACCTCTGCCCTGCTGCCTCTGCCCCTGCCTGAGCATTTAAGCCCCCTTCTCGTGGCGCCGCGCAAGGCATCTCACCGTGATCTTCCGGCTCTGAGGGAGCCGCTCTCAAAGGCGCTGACAAAGGCTGACACAACGTCACCGTCAAACTGTTTCCCCACTTCACGCGTTATCTCATCAATGGCAACTTCCGGCTTCAATCCTTTCCTGTAGGGCCTTGTAGTTGTCATGGCATCGTAGGTATCCGCCACGGCTATGATCCTGGCTGTGAGGGGGATAGCGTCCCCTGTGAGGCCGTCTGGATAACCCTTGCCATCGACCCTCTCATGATGGTAGAGCATGGCGGGGATGACATCCTTGAGCTGTTTGATGTGGTCTACTATCTCCGCCCCCAGTTTCGGATGCCTGTTCATAGCCGCCATCTCATCTGCATCAAGCTTATCGCTCTTCCTGAGTATCTTGTCCTCTACCCCTATCTTGCCGATATCGTGGAGAACGGCGGAGAGTTTCAAGGTTTCCATCTCACGGGGCTGGAGGTCTAGCTGTTCCGCTATGGCAGTCGAATACTTGAGCACCCTCTTTGTGTGGCCACCCGTATAGGGGTCGCGTTTTTCAATTGCTTCTGCCAACGCACCGGCAGTTGTGAAGAAGGTCTGTCTCAACTCTTCATAGAGGCGGGCATTATCGAGGGCAATGGCAACCTCGTTTGAGAAGAGCTGAAAGAGGCCCATCTCCTCTTCGGTGAACCTCCCATCAACTTTATTAATGGCCTGCAGAACCCCTACTACCTTATCCTTTATCTTGATCGGCACACAGGCCATGCTCTTTGTAATAAAATCAGTAGACTTATCGACCCTCCCCTGGAAACGGGGGTCGCTATTCACATCGTCCAGGATGAGGGACGTCCCGTGTTCGGCAACCCATCCGGCAATGCCCTCCCCCCTCTTAAGCCGTATCTCCTTGACCTTCTCCCCTTTTTCGCCAAGAGCAACCTCGAAGTAGAGTTCGCCGCTCTCCTCATCGAGGAGAAGGAGGGAGCCGGCCTCGGCATTCATGAGCCGTGTCATCGTCTCCAGGGTCATCTTTCGTACCGCCTTCTGGTCGAGAGAGGATACCAGGAGGCTCCCTACTTCATAAAGGGTTGAAAACTGTCTCAGCCGGTTATCTAGTTCCAGAATCATCCGCCCCTTGTCGAGTATGATAGATATATGGTTCGCCAGCGAGGAGAGGATCTCAACATCCCTCCTTGAAGAATCAGTCCCGTCGCCTCCCGTGCGTATCACCTCAATTACACCGACAACCTTCTTGTTGCTCCTTATTGGCACGGCTACGACATTTTTTAAACTCTCGTTCGACAGTAGTTCGTAAACCTCTCCCCACTTCTCACGCCCCTCCAGATCTCCAGCCACGAAGGGCATCCCACTCCTAGCCACCCAACCAACTCCCCCCTCCTCAATCGAAACTGTTGTGCCCTCCAGCGCTCTCGGAGCTGCCCCCTTTACAACCTTACGGGTAAGGGTCGCGCCATCATCGTTGACAAGATATACCGTGCCGTCGGTAGTCTCAATGGCCTTGAGTACGATATTCATGAGGTGTTCAAGGAGGAGCTCGAGATGAATGTTGCCTGCGCTGATATTGCCTATCTCCCTGTAGAGAGAGAGTTCCGTCTCCAGCAGATCGATACACTTGCCCATCTCGGTGCCGTCAAACTTACTCTTGGCAAGCTCATTCTTGGTCCTCCTTAGTTGAACCTCAAGAGACTTTGCCCTCGCCTCAGACTTGACAAGCCTTTCGTAGAGAGAGTGATTGTAGTTATTCAGTGTGGTCACTCTACCGGGCATTGGAGATACCTTTCTTCAATCGCGCCACAAAGTTCCCGGCACTCCTGACTAGCGAAGGTGAACCGGCACTCTTCTCTATCACCTTCACTATAGCGCTGCCAACAATCACCCCGTCGGCCAGACGGCTGATCTCACCTGCCTGGTCCGGCGTAGAGACGCCAAATCCTACACAGACCGGAAGGGTTGTTACACCCCTGACGCTCTTCACCGCCCCTCTTATGCTCTTAGCGACAACCTTCCTCGCCCCTGTCACACCGGCAACGGAGATATAGTAGATAAAACCGGATGCCCGTCTTGCCACCAACCTCATCCTATTTTTATCACTCGTAGGCGTCAAGAGGTAGACAAGGTCGAGCCTCTCACGGTCGGCGGCAACCTTCAGTTCATCCGCCTCTTCAGGGGGCAGATCAACAACTAGCACGCCGTCGGCACCCGCCCTCTTCGCATCCCTGGCAAAACGGTCAATACCGTAGGCAAAGATGGGGTTGTAGTAGCCAAAGAGGATGATGGGAATCTCGCTTACCTTACGGACCTTCCTGATTAAGGCAAGGATATTGCCGATATGCGTCCCGCCCTTCAAGGCCCGCTCAGATGCAGCCTGTATTGTAGGGCCGTCGGCCATTGGATCTGAAAAGGGAATGCCCAGTTCTATGATATCGGCCCCCCTCCTCTCAAACTCGATTATAAGCTCCCCCGTAGTCTCCAGGTCGGGGTCACCGGCGGTAATGAATGTGATGAGGGCTTTCTCACCCCTCCCCCTTAATCGCTCGAAGGTCGCTTCGATTCTGCCGATGTTTTCGCCCTTCCTTGCCATAGCCACTAGATATCCATCCCCAGCACTGTAGCCGCTGTACCCAGATCCTTGTCTCCACGTCCAGAGAGATTTATAATAATGTCCCGTCTCCTGCCAAGCTCTGCCGCTACCTTCATACCATGGGCGACAGCATGGGAGCTCTCAAGGGCGGGGATAATCCCCTCCTCCAGAGAGAGGAGCTTGAAGGCCTCTATGGCCTCCCTGTCCGTCACGGATACATACTCTATCCGCCCCGCATCGTGAAGGTGGCTGTGCTCAGGCCCAACCCCTGGATAGTCGAGGCCCGCCGATATGGAGTGAGTCTCCTTGATCTGACCGTACCGGTCCTGGAGGAGGTAAGACTTGCTCCCGTGAAGAATGCCCACCTTGCCGCCACAGATTGAAGCCGCATGGTGTCCGCTCCTCAGACCCAATCCCGCCGCCTCAACCCCCACCATTGCGACCAATTTATCCTGAAGGAAAGGGTGGAAGAGCCCCATGGCGTTGCTACCGCCGCCGACGCAGGCGA
>JBHHTR010000172.1:0-4576 GCA_046753505.1 Thermodesulfobacteriota bacterium | reverse complement strand
ATGGGTCTCGGTGGTCGGGGGTCAGTAAATCCCGCTCTCCGATCCCTGTCAACCGCCCCCTGTCGTTTAGCGAGGGCGCGATCATATTTATGAATAAAACGGGTGAAGTGACCATATTCTGCAACAAAGAGCCACGTTCCATATAACGTGACTGTAACCTGAATCTACGAATATCGGGAGGTGAAGATCATGCTGTTTGCGATCATTGGTCGGGACGGCCCGGAGGGGCAGGAGAAGAGAAAGCTCTTCAGGGCGGAGCACCTGGAGGGGATTGAGGCGCTGGAGAGGGAGGGTCGGATTGTGCTGGCCGGCCCCTTCGCCGACAAGAGCGGCAGCCTCATCGTCGTGGAGGCAGAGTCACAGGAGGCGGCAGAGGCTATCGCCGCCGGGGACCCCTACGTGAGGGAGGGTGTATTTGAGAGTCACGAGGTCAGGCCCTTCAAGAAGGTCTTTCCGAAATAGTCACTGCCTCTACAGGAGGGCGTCACGCAAGGGATTATAAAAATTATGGAGTTGTCATGAGGACAGGATTTTTTCAGACATCACCGCTATTCGGTCAGGTGGAAGAGAACGTTGAGGCGGTTGTGGCGCGTCTCAAGGGTATCTCCGCCGACCTTGTCGTCCTCCCCGAACTCTTTGCCACCGGCTACCAGTTCAAGTCGAAGAGGGAGCTGGCCTCACTGGCGGAGGAGATCCCAGGCGGCTACACGACACGAAGGCTCGCCGAGTGTGCGAAGGAGAGTAAACTATTCATCGTAGCCGGTATTGCCGAACAGTCGGGCAGCGCCCTCTACAACTCTTCGGTCCTCATCGGGCCAAAGGGGGTGGTGGCGCTCTACCGCAAGCTCCATCTCTTCTGGAAGGAGAAGGGCCTCTTCACCCCCGGCAACCTCCCTCTTGAGGTGCATAACCTTGGCAGGAGAGCGGGAGGAGCGCGTGTAGGCATGATGATCTGCTTCGACTGGCTCTTCCCCGAGGCGGCGAGGACACTGGCCCTCAAGGGGGCCGATATCATATGCCATCCATCAAACCTGGTGCTGCCCCACTGTCCCCAGGCGATGATCACGAGGTGCCTTGAAAACCGGCTCTATGCCGTCACGGCAAACAGGGTCGGGAGGGAAGAGCGCATCAAAGGGGCGGCTCTCAAGTTTATCGGCCAGAGTCAGGTTGTGGCCCCCGGTGGAGAGGTGCTATGCCGTGCGTCAGGAACCAAAGAGGCGCTTGAAGTGGTCGATATCGATCTGAAATGTGCGCGGGACAAGAGGATGACCTCTAACGACATCCTGAAAGAGAGAAGGGTGGAGTTTTACCAGTTGTAGGAGGGTCAACCGGGTCGTTGATTATCCTCTGCCATGCCTTGACGTTACGCCTCTTGAGAGGTAACTTGGAGTTCCCCCGCCACAAAGGGTATCAGACTATAGCCCCCTATCTCTTCGAATGGCAGCGAAAGCAGTCCTCTATTGGGAAGGCAACCTTCCCGTGACAGACACCGCAGTAGTTCCCGGCGTTGATCTTGGTCATGGTAATGGGCGTCTTACCCGCCTTCGGTGTAAAGATGGAGGGGTGGCAGTTGTCACAGGCCAGCACCTGTGTATGTGGTTTGTGGGGGTAGAGGACGTTAGGTATAATCCCGTCTTTTATCGGCCGCTCAACGATAAAGTCGGCAATCATCATCTCGCCCGTGCCGTTAACCGACGGTTTCGGCGCTATATTCCCCTCATCGAGGGCCTTTACCCAGTTCACCCTGTTCCCGCAGCAATCCTTGGGAAAGTCGTGGGTAATGCTCTCAAACTTTCTGTTCTCCGGAACCTCAATCCCCTGTGAGTGACACCGGTCGCATGAGGCCGTCGTAGCGAAAGCAGCCTCTCCATTGTGGCATTTGCCACAGAACTTTCCAGAGTCGATATCGGCCATCTTCATATCCGCTGCTCCCGCCTCCAACTTGATGCCGAGGTCGATATGGCAGGCTTTACAGGTATACTGCGTTCTGTGCCACCAGTGGGGGAAAACAACAGCCCTGGCGGACTTCCCATCGCCGGTATATCTGTTAAGAACAATATTGCCGTACTCCCCTGGAGACGTCATGTCCGGCGAACCGTCGGCGTTGCCAACACCAGCACGGGGGGCCTGGTTCAATGTTGCCTGTGCCGCTGCTTCCGCCTTTGGCTTGGCAGCCTTCTTCCTGGGTTTCCCCCACGCACCCATCAGCATGGGGACACACAATAGTATTATCAGGAAGGGCAACACTCTTCTCTTCATGGAACCTCCAGCGGGAACTTATAATTAGTCAACAAATTATAGACAAGACTCCTTTGAACATCGCCTGCGATATTATCAGAGTTGTCACACAGAGTCAAGATGGTCCCTTTTGGCTGACAAGCACTTTTTAGCGGAAAAAGGGTACCTTGCAAACTCTGTATGGAGAGAGGAGAACTTCAATAAAAAAAGACCCCCGTCATAAATGACAGGGGCCTTTCAACTTAACCGACAAACGTCAAACTACTTGGGGATAACGTTTACAGCCTTTGTGCCCTTTTCGTCCTGAGTGAGCTCGAACTCAACACTCTGACCTTCAGAGAGGGTCTTGAAACCGTCGCTCTGAATGGCGGAGAAGTGAACAAAAACATCTTCACCAGACTCCTGCTCGATAAAGCCAAAGCCTTTGGACTCGTTGAACCATTTTACTGTACCTGTAGCCATTGCATAAACCTCCTTTCAAAAATTTGAATAAGTCATCGAGGTTTTGCGCAAACCAAGGTACTTGATGCCCTGCCGTACAAAATCCTGCTAAAAAACTTATCAGACGTAAAATTACATTAATAAACACCTACTTGTCAACACTTATCTGCTATCTGCTTGTTTCTTCTTATTCGTCTTTGTCGGCCACTGCCTTTGCGTTTGCATTCCGCCACCCTATGTGGTTTCATTGTTGCCATCAAACATGACTAAAGGAGATAGTGTGAGGCAATGAATATCCTGGAAACAATAAAACTTACTGACCTTCTAAGCATAGCGAAAGAGGCGGGGGATGCGATCCTTGAGGTCTACGACACCGAATTTACTGTTGAAAGCAAAGCGGACAAATCACCACTGACCCTGGCAGACAAACGGTCGGATGAGGTAATCTCCTCCGCCTTGAACCGGCTATACCCTGAGATACCGATCCTCAGTGAAGAGGGGAGGTCCATACCCTTTACGGAAAGGCAGGCGTGGGAGTATCTCTGGGTAGTTGACCCCCTCGACGGCACGAAGGAGTTCATCAAGAGGAACGGGGAGTTTACCGTTAATATCGCGCTCATTCATAATAATGAGCCCGTTGTGGGGGTTATCTATATTCCGGTGACACGTATATTCTACTTTGCAAAGAGGGGTGTGGGCGCTTATAAGCGGGCCTACACACGGGAGATGGAGTCGATAGAGGAAGACAACAGCCTTCTACACGGTTCGGAAAGGCTGCCGCTGCCGGATGCGCTCAAGAGACCTTTTACCGTAGTTGCCAGCCGTTCTCATATGTCCCACGAGACAGAGGAGTATATTGACAAGCTCAAGAAGCTCCATGGAGAGGTTGCCATCATATCGGCAGGAAGTTCTATCAAGATATGTATGGTGGCTGACGGGAGAGCTAACGTCTACCCCCGTTTAGGGCCGACTATGGAGTGGGACACGGCGGCGGGTCAGGCTATCGTTGAAGAGGCAGGCGGCGCGCTCATTGACGCCGCAACGGAGAAAGCGGTCAGGTACAACAGGGAGAACCTCTTAAATTCGTCGTTTATCGTCCACCTTGAAAAGGGGTAATCTACAGAAGGGCCGACATGTCAATTAATCTATCCCAGCCTGGCGCTGTAGATAGCGAACGTAGAGGATGATGCCGCCCATCTCTCTATCGCTCACGACGCCCTCCATCTTCGGCATATCGCCAAACTCCCAGTGATGGGCAGTGACCCCTCTGCTCACAGCCAGGTAAAAGCTCAGATCGCCGTGGTGATCGGGTCCATATACCTCATCCACCAGCGGCGGCCCCTTGTCGGTTCCGACGCCTTTAACTCCGTGACACCCCCCGCAGTGACGATTGAAGAGCCCTTCAACCAGCTCTAACGTCATTGGCCCTTCCGTCTCTCCTGAAACCGCCTGCTCATCCGCTGGCGCTTGCTCATCTCCTGCCACGCTACCGCCGGGCAGTAAAAAGAGCGTGACAACCATAACCAGTATAAAGTGACGTATATGCCTCATATCAGTAGTGTCCGGTAAAGATTTAAAAGGCATGGTATGAAGCCCTCAATTGTTGGATAATAGGAGTCCACCAAACCCTATACCAACAAGGAGGAACAGACCATGCGCAAAATTGGAACTATCTTCTCTGAACTGCGTAATGAAAATCTTTAAAATTGACTGTCCCTGTGCCAAGAGCACAGGGCGTTTCGCCAATTTAATTTCGACCTAAAGGTCGAAACCAGATTTTCTGATTTATAATTTACCATTCATCCCTGCGGCAAGACCGCAGGGAGTTCTGGATTTCATTCATTAAACTTTATCCGAGATACTGTTTTGAAAAGGCCGTTGAACGCTACATGGGCGA
>JBHHTR010000171.1:0-4596 GCA_046753505.1 Thermodesulfobacteriota bacterium | reverse complement strand
GTCGTAGCAATTTTTCAGACACTCGACATACCATATGTATGCCTTCGCACCTGAAGAACCACTGCTCCTTGTATCTCGAAACTTTTACTTAGCCATCCCCTTTAATCCATTAAACGTTAGTTACTGAACGCTCTATCTCCCTGTCGTTATCATACTATCCCCATGAAAGATATACTTTCCAAGTGCCGCACTATTCTGATAATCAAGCTCCGCTATCTCGGTGACTCCATCTGGATGCTCCCCTTCGTAGATAATCTCAAGAGGAACCTGCCTCACGCTGAGATCACCGTACTGGTCAATGAGGGGACAGAGTCCTTCTTTAAAACCTCTCCCTCTGTGACAAATATTATGACCTTCCCCCGTAAGGAGATAAAGAGGGGGCCTATGGGCGTCGTAAGGTTTATCTCCTTCGTGAAGGAGGTGAGAAGATTAAAGCCCGATGCCGTCATTGAGATGACCGACGCCGACAGACCCGCCATTATTGGTTTTCTGTCGGGGGCAAAGATAAGGATAGGGTACAACAATGAGGAGCGGTGGAGGAGACGCCTCTATACCCATATTATCCAATCCAGAATAGATGTAAAACACATGGTCGATTACCAGCTCGATATCCTGCGCGAGTTGGGCCTGAGGGTGCAAGATGACGCCATTAAGATTCCCCTCGACAGAAGATATTTTCAGTCGCTCAACACACGATACCCCTCCCTTCTCAACGACGATAAGAGGCCGAAGGTCGTCATCCACCCTGGGGCGCGGAATGCCCTGCGTCAGTGGGGGGCCGACAACTTTGCCTCTCTCTATGATACCCTCTCCGCCTCATGCAGACTATTTCTGGTCGCCGGGCCGAATGAGATGGAAATAGTGGAGGCCGTCCTGAAGCGGATGAAGGGGAGGCCGGAGATCTGTGCCACCGACCTGACCCTCTTTGAGTTTGCGGCGCTCTGTGAGTTGTCCGATCTCTTCATCGGCAACGACAGCGGCCCGATCCACGTCGCCTCTGCAAAGACCTTTACGGTGGGAATCTACGGCCCGACTCTTTCTAAACTTGCGGGTCCCTGGACCAAGGATAAGCTGATCTTCGAATCACCGCCCCTCCACTGTAGGCCGTGCCGCCAGGAGGTATGTCACAATGCGGAGTTTAAGGCGTGCCTTAGGAGTATAACTCCTGAAAGGGTTGCCAGGGGTGTCCAGAAGGTTGTGGCAACGCTGAACCGGAAGAGGTGATTGGGCAGCTATCCTCTCCCGCCTACTAGCTTTCGATAGAGATCCATCGTCTTCTTCATCATGACATCAAAGGAGAGTTCCTTCAGCGCAAATGCGTAGGCGTTTTTCTCAAGCCTCTCTCTGAGGGCCTCATCGTCAAGGAGAAGTTTAAGGGAGTCTGCGATGGCGTCGGGATTTCCGGGAGGGATGACCAGACCGTTGACTCCATCCTTCACGAGGTCGGTCAGACCACCCACATCGGTAGAGGCCACTGTCCTCCCCGTTGCGAAGGACTGGGGCACTATCCTCGACTGGGCCTCCGTGCCTGTTGAGGCCACGACAACCAGATCCGAGAGGTGGATAAAGGCGGCCACATCATCTCTGTAGCCGGTCATGATAAAACGCTGCTCCAGACCGTAGCGGGCAACCAGGGCCTTTAATTCACGCTCCAAAGAGCTGTCACGGAGTCCCTCGCCTATGAGGAAGAACTTGATGTCACGACCCTCGTCCAGCAATCGTCTGGCCCCTTCGAGATAGTGACGCTGCCCCTTGTCCTCCCTTATCATCCCGATATTGATGACTACCCTATCGGTCGGCGCTATATCAAACTCCTCGCGGAGGTAGTCGGACGAGCGGTTGGGGCTGAACTCTGCAAGATCGACCCCCTCGCCAACAATTGATATTTTTTCCCCTGCGACGCCCTTGCGGACAAGCTCATCCCTTATGACCTTCGCCGTGGCAATAGTATGGGAGCAGCCGTATTTGTAGGAGCCTATCTTTCTTATGGGGTTGGTTATCTGTCTGCTTCGGACGAGGGGAATCCCTAGCAGGAAGCTCAGGGCGGCCAGCGTCGAATCTCTGGAGCCGTGAGAGTTAATCAGATCGACCCCGTTCTGCCTGCAAAAACGGTAAAGTTCAAAGGCGACGTCGAGCCGCCACGGTCGTGTCAGATTCATTGGGACAACCTTTGCGCCAAGCTCCCTGCCCCGTTTGATAAGCATACTCCGGGGAGGGCAGGCGACCCACGAGGTATGACCGGCGCTGTTCAGGTAGTTGCTCTCAAGAACGGTACGATACTCCTGACCGCCCCACTCCATGCTGCACTCTGTATGGAGGATACGCACGTAAGATTCAGGTCGTTCCGACTGTTAATGTAACCGAACGGATACCGTCTGGAAGGGCGTGGCAACATCTGCTCTCTATCATAAAACCCACTCAGTGACCGCTGTGGTCGTGCCCCCTCTGCAACTCACGGAGCTTCGCATACTTGAGATACGACCCCCACGCCTTGCTGAGGGCTATCGCCATACCGCTGACCCCATCGAGGAGTCCCATCTTCAGGAGATATATCTTGAGGAACATGGCTGCGCCCCGGCTCGCTGGCGTGAAGGGGGCTGTCCGTCTCCCCGCTGCAAAAAGCTCCTCTGCTGTCAGTGTCGAGTAGTCGTTCGCCCTCTGGAACATATCGGCGTAGCCTTCGTAGCTGTAGTGGAGGAGTGGACAGTTGAGCGCGACTACAGGGCCATCCGATATCCATCTCTCATGGGTAAGCTCTCCCAGGCGCCCTCTGTCCTTCTTCACCAGCCGCACGACACGGTCGGGCCACCAGTCGCTGTGACGTATCCACCTGCCACGGAGGATATTTTTTCTGGGAAAGGAGTAGGCGTCGGCCCGGCTGGCATCCTGCACTACCTCTGCTATCTGCCTGCCCGTTCTCATGGGAACCCGCTCATCGGCGTCTATCATGAGGACCCATTCATGCCTCGTCTTTGCTATGGCGCTTTGCTTCTGGGGTCCATACCCCTTCCACTTCTCTACAAAAACACGGCAGCCAAATTCCTCGGCGATTCGCGCCGTTCCATCGGCGCTACCCGAATCAACAACAACGATATCGTCGGCAAAGCTCACGCTCCTCAGACAGTCGGGCAGGTTCTCCTCCTCATCCTTCGTAATGATCGCAACGGAGAGTGGTATCTTCTTTTTCACGCTACTCAACCCTGGCCCCCATGAAGAGGGCAAACAGCTTTGCCGTGGCAAGGGAGAGGATCTGGGAGTCCGTTAAACTGCCGAGGAAGAGGACAAGGGCGAATGCCACGAGGGAGTACCCCCCAATGGTGTGACGGCAAGGCCACCCCTTCCGAAAGAATACGACGATGAGCCAACCGAAGGAGACGATTCCGACAAGGCCAAAGCTGGACGCAACGTAGAGGTAGCTGTTGTGGGGCTGATCGAACATCCTGAGTCTCGGCTCATCCGAATATTTTTGGATGGCGCTGTTAAAACCGCCCGTTCCCACACCCAGGATGGGATTATCCCGCAACATCTGTAGCGCACCGCTCCACATCTGGAACCTGAAACCTACAGAGCTGTTCTTCTGGCCGCTGGAAAAGTACGCTACACTATTCTTCTGCACCTCTACCACACGTTGCCGCACTATCGGCACGGATGCTACAATCACCGCCCCCAGGACGGCGGCTGCCACCAAGCCAAGGATATAACGTCTGCCTAATATATTGTGGAGGATCAGGGGAGTCAGAAGTATACAGACGAGATAGCCGATGCGTCCCCCTGAAACGGCCAGACCAATGAGATAGGAGAGCATGACAACGGTAAAAACTACTTTTTCGCGTCTACTGTGACTCTTAGTAAAGTAGAATGAGAGGAGGACTATCCCTAAGACAAAGAGGAGAGAGAGGGTTATGGGACCCATGAATGCTACGGCCCTCCCCGCCTTGATGGGGATAACGCCGACCAACTGGAGGAGGACGACAAGGGAGGTGATGGATAGTCCCAGCAGAAAGGCGTCCACTATTCGCTTGTAGGGGAATCGTGTAAACGATACGGAGGCAACCACAAAGGAGAGGAGCCAGTAGTAACTCTTTGAGGCCAGATCCACCCCCCTCACAAGGTCGTCCGTCCAGAGGAGGGCGACTATGGGGAGAAGCATGAAGAGGAGTACCGGCTTGACCCACGCCTCGTGCCACCATCGGCCTCTGCTCCTGATAAAATTGCCAGAGAAGATCCACACCGCAAGCATGAGGCCGCTCGATATCTCAAGGAGTGATGTTGAGATGGGGAGAAAGAAAAAGGTGGCGCAGATATTCCAGTAGAGGAACGCCTCCACCTTATCGTCCCACTTAGTTTTGTTCAAGGCTTCTGTTTCTGACATAGGTTATTGTTGAGAGCGCACTTCGGCAGATTCTCCGGCGTGAGAAGGATTACAGCGCCTCCGCCTCGTCGATGAGCATGACCGGAATATCGTCCTTGATGGGATAGAGCAACTTGCACGCATCGCAGATGAGGCCGTTCTTCTCTTTATTCAGCCGTAGTTCCCCCTTGCACTTGGGACAGGCTAGTATCTCCAGTAACTCCTTGTCAATTGTCATAGTAATC
>JBHHTR010000170.1:0-4643 GCA_046753505.1 Thermodesulfobacteriota bacterium | reverse complement strand
AATCCGGCGCGAAAAGGGGTGGAGAGCCGGAGAGCAGCCTTCAGGATCTCTACAAAAAGCGCCTACTCCCTCTACCTGCTGATCGCCACACTCCTCCTCATCGGCGCCATATGGGAGATGGGGTGGCTCCACCTTGCCAGCGCCTACGTTCCCCATGATTTATCTTTGCCTGCCAATGCGGATATGTTATAAAAAGGGTTATGCTGGCGGGGGATAGAGAGAGGATGACAGCTTTGTGGGGAGGCTCAGTCAATAAAATATATTCCCTTTTCTTATGACCATCACCCTGGCCGATAACCTGTCTCGAATCAACGATAGGATAGGGGAGGCCGCGATGAGGTCGGGGAGGGAGCCGGGAGCAGTAACCCTCCTTGCCGCGACCAAGCGAGTCGAGGTAGAGAGGATCAGGGAGGCCGTCGAGGCTGGTCTCAGGGTAGCTGGAGAGAACTATATCCAGGATGCTCGTGAGAAGATAACCGGCATCAATGACGACAGGATTGCGTGGCACTTCATTGGCCACCTGCAGAAGAACAAGGTCAAGTACGCCGTCGAGCTCTTCGAGATGATACAGACTGTTGACTCCATTGAGCTTGCCGGAGAGATTGACAGACGGTGCAGCGCCCCCATGGATATCCTCATAGAGGTAAATATCGGGGGAGAGGAGAGTAAGGCAGGCGTCGCCGTTGAAGAGGCGGTGGAGCTGGCCGGCAGGGTGAGTGAACTGAGGAAGCTCTCCCTCAGGGGGCTCATGACAATACCACCCCGCAGTGACGACCCAGCCTTATCGAGACGATACTTTGCCCGGCTCAGAACTCTTCTCGAAGAGATCAACAGAGAAGAGGCGGCAGGTGAGAGGCTAACCGTTCTCTCCATGGGCATGTCAAGCGATTTTGAGATCGCCATAGAGGAGGGGGCGACGATGGTCCGTATCGGGACTGCACTCTTCGGCAGTAGAGAGAGATAAAGTAGAGGTTTAATAATGTTCGATGGGAAGACAATAGGTTTTATAGGCGCAGGCAATATCTGTGAGGCGATCATCAAGGGGCTCATTGCCTCTGGCAAGGTTACCCCGGCTCAGATTGCCGCCTCCGACAGGAGAGGGGAGCGCCTCGTCTCACTGGCGGAGAGTTATGGCATAAGGGTTTTCAATAAGAACTTTGAGGTGGTTAGATCGTCGGATATCATCCTCCTTACGATCAAGCCGAACGACTTCGATGGGGTCATTCAGGAGGTCGGGCCTGAACTCGTAAAGGGGAAGCTCCTCATCTCCTCTATGGCCGGAATAACTACCGGCTATATCAAGCAGGCGATTGCCACCCCCCTTCCGGTCATGCGGGTCATGCCCAATACTCCGGCCCTCATCCAGGAGGGCGCAATCGGACTCTATAACGATCCCGACGCCTCGACGGAGGAGAAGGCTCTCACACTTAACCTCTTTGAGTCGGTGGGCAAGGTTGTTGTTGTTGACGACGAGCCGCTCCTCGACGGGGTGACGGGGCTCAGCGGAAGCGGCCCAGCCTACTTCTTTTTTCTCCTTGAGGCATTTATTGAAGCCGGGGTCGCCACAGGACTCTCCCGTGAGCAGGCCAGAATTCTCACTCTCCAGACGGCGCTGGGATCGGTCAAACTTGCCATGGAGAGCCCCTTGGATTTACATGAGCTGCGTGAGATGGTAACATCTCCGAGGGGAACAACCCTCGCGGGCCTCAAGACCCTTGAAAAGTGTGACGTAAAATCGGCTATCATCAAGAGTGTTCAGTCGGCCACCAGGAGAGCCGGTGAATTGACAAAATAGATGGCCAGGTAAAAGTCAGATCTACTGGGTCGTAGCAATTTTTCAGACGCTCGGCATACCACATGTATGCCTTCACACCTGAAAAATCACGACTCCTTCGATATCGAGTGTTTTACTTAGCCATACCGCAACTTTTACGACCATATCAGGATAGATGGAGGAATAATGTTTGTCTTCGCAAATCTGCTTAACTCTTTCGCCCATATACTTCAGTACATCCTCACAATCTACATGTATCTCATCATCATCAGGGCCCTGCTCACGTGGGTAAATCCCGACCCATACAACCCGATTGTACGCTTTCTCTACAATGTAACGGAACCTGTCCTCTATCAGGTCAGGAAGAGGCTGCCCCACATTGGGGGTATGGATGTTTCCCCTGTAATAGTTATACTGATTATCTGGTTTCTTCAGGGGTTCGTTGTGCAGAGCATCAGTGATATAGCGTTGAGAATGAGGATTGGAGGTTAGCTATGAATCTTACACCGATGGATATAAGGGAACATAAGTTCAAGAAGGGGTTGCGTGGTTATGACAAGGAGGATGTGGACAGCTTCATGGTGCTTGCCGCCGAGGCTCTTGAGGGCGCCATTCAAAAGACAACCCTCCTGGAGGAGAAGCTATCGATGATGACCCGTGAACTATCGGAACACGAGGAGCGGGAGACACTACTCAAGGAAGCGATTACAACCGCCCAGTCGATGTCGGGAGTGATGAGGGAGAACGCGACGAAGGAGGCTGAGATCATCGTTTCAGAGGCGCGGGTCAAGGCTGAGGCGCTGATAAAGGAGAGCCATCATAGGGTTGCCACCATCCAGGACGAGATACATAACCTCAAACGTCAGCGCCTTGAGCTTCAGACAGCCTTCAAGTCGATTCTCGACTACCACAGCAATCTCCTCCTCATAGACGGGGAAGAGAGCAGGAAGAGGGACGCGGAGGATGAAAAGCTCCGCTTCCTGTAGGTCGCATTATTCATGAATTGCCCATGTATTGTAACGATGATCGCCTGTCTGCGTGCGGCCACGCACAGGCAGGCGCAGAGATTGGATTTACCATGGGATTTTTGGAGCGCGTGCCGTACCAATGGATACGGCCAAGTTCGAACAAATGCCTTGGTGGATTCAAGATCAAGCGAGGGCGCGAGCATATTTATGAATAATGCGGGCTAGAGCCCGCCACCCCTTCCTCACAGAAAAAGAGGGGGCCATATCTGTCAACCTCCTCATTCAGCCAAGGGCGTCACGGGATGAGATAGCGTCAATCACCGGAGACGCCCTGAAGATACGCCTCACCTCCCCACCCCTCGATGACAGGGCAAACAGGCAGTGCGTTGCATACCTGGCAAAGCGGCTCGGTCTGAAGAAGAGACAGCTGGAGTTGATTCAGGGTAAAAAATCGAGGAGGAAGGTGATTCGTATCACCGGCCTTTCCATCACGGAGGCCGACGCCCTCTTTGAGACTATCCTTTCATAAGAGATTTCGAGGGGGAGTGTTACACGGCAGTGCTACCCCCTGGGATGGTGTTTCCCGTGAAGCTCCTTGAGCCTGCTGGTCTCCAGGTGGGTATATATCTGTGTGGTCGATATATCGGCGTGGCCGAGGAGAGCCTGCACGAAGCGGAGATCGGCCCCCCTCTCCATAATGTGGGTGGCGAAGGAGTGACGTACCGTGTGGGGTTTGATCTTCCCACTGCTGATGCCGCACTTCAATCCGTACCGTTTAATGAGAGCCCAGAAGTTCTGCCGCGTCATCCTCCCGCCCCTGGAGGTGACAAAGAGGTGGTCGCTCCCCCGCGCCTTGAGGATGGCAGGACGGGCGGTCTCCAGATACCTTCTGAGCCATAGCATGGCACTCTCTCCCAGCGGCACGATCCTCTCCTTGGAGCCCTTGCCGAAGACGGTAATGTACCCTACCTGAAAGTTGAGATCATTCAGCCGGAGTGAGACCAGCTCTGTAACCCTGAGACCGGTGGCGTAGAGGGTCTCCAGCATGGAGCGATCCCTTAAACCGAGCGGTGTTGCGCTCTTTGGCGCACTGAGTAGTTTCTCCACCTCGTCGAGGGAGAGGATCTCAGGGAGTTTTTTTGGGAAGTTAGGCAACTCGATGAGCGAGGCGGGCGACTTTTCAATAAGCTTCTCCCCCTTGAGAAAGCGGTAGAGTTGTCTGATTGCAACGAGGGCCCGTGCGTATGAGCGTGGAGCAAGACCCTCTGCCTTGAGTGAGGTGAGAAAGGCGACAATGGCGGATGGAGGGGCGGTCAGGAGTGGAGTGTCGTGGTGGCTGAGGAAGGCAAGAAACCTCTTCAGGTCTCTTCCGTAGGCTTCGATGGTATTCCTTGAGAGGCCGTGTTCCACTGCGAGGGAGTCGAGAAATAGGGGCAGGTATCTGCTCTGTCCATCTGTCATGAGGAACCTCTAAATAGCGTGGTCGTAGTAAGTCACATCCAAGGGGCGCTGAATGCCTGAATAGCAGACCTGCCACGGAAACATCACCGGGAGCTGTCAGTCAAGGGCCTCGTAGAGGCTCTCCGTTATTTCCCGAAGTTTAGCCTCCTTGACTATCTTCTTCATCGCCTCGTCCAGCACATAGAATATGTCCGTTGCCTCTCCCCCCTTTGTCGATACCTTGGCTATGGAGATGAGGAGGCCAAGCCTGGAGATGACCTTCGTTATTGTGTGGAGGAGCCCGACACTGTCCGCTGTCTTGATGTCGATGACAGTGAATCCCTCCGACACCTCATTGTCAATTGCAATAGATGTGCGTATGGGGGGTTGCTCCTTCTGGGCAAGGATGGAGGGGGCCCGCTCCCCAATGAGGCTCTCGATGGAGATATGGCCTGTGAGCA
>JBHHTR010000169.1:0-4666 GCA_046753505.1 Thermodesulfobacteriota bacterium | reverse complement strand
TGCTTCGTACGAAGCGTTCATTGTGGAACCGCCATTATATCAATGGCTTACACGATGTTCACCTCTTTTTATGAATAATGCAGGTTATGTGCTGGACGTAACATTTGACAAAGATAGCAGCCGGATCGAAACGCTGAATTGGCCGATGGTAAGAACCTGCTTGAGACGATTTGCCATTAGCCTGTTAAGGCTGAATGGCGAGATAAATATGGCGCAGGCTTTTCTAAAGTTCTGGACACAACCACACCTGGCAATCCCTTGATCTTAGAGATTATGCAATGCTAATGATATCAGAAGGTTTAAAAATATCCCGTACAGCAAAAGGATTAAAGTTCCATGATTTCCTGCCGATATTGTAGATGGAGGTCATTATGTTATCAGCTGTCAATCTCTCACTATCCGGCATCCATGCCGCCTTTAAACAACTCAACGTCTCCGCCAACAATGTGGCGAACAGCAATACCGACGGTTTTAAGGGAGACAGGGTAACGCTGAGTGAGGGGAAAAACGGCGGTGTAGCAACTAATATTGAGAAGAGCAACGCCCCAGGGCCGCTCTACCAACCGACAACAGGAATGCTTGCCGAGGCCTCCAACGTGAATCTTGCGGAGGAGATGGTGTCGCAGATAACCTCTCGCCACATTCTCGGAGCCAATATCGCCGCCTACAAGACGGCTGACGAGATGCACTCGGCCCTCCTCGACATCTTTGCGTAAGGCAGGTCTTCTATCCAGACATTGCGCGATAGAGGAATGTATCGCCATTTCCAGTGACGGTAAGCCATTGCAAATGCACAAAAAAACGCTTTCAGTCTACCCTTTCACCTTACCGTACCCTCCACCACCGGGGGTCTCGATGAGAATCGAGCCCCCGCCTCCCAATTTCACGGCTGCCCTGTGGGGGAGGCTCACCTCCTCTCCGTTACGCATGATGTAGAGGTTTGCCCCTCTCTTGCCTGCGCCGCCCCCCTCCATGCCGTAGGGGGCTATCCGCCGCCGCTCGGAGATGATCGTAACCTCTGCCGGTTTCAGGAAGCGTATCTCCCGAACAACCCCCTCCCCTCCACGGTATTGCCCTGCCCCGCCGGAGCCCTTTCTCAATCTGAACTGTTCGAGCCGTACCTGGGGGTGGCGCTGTTCAAGCACCTCCGGGTCGGTTATTCGCGTGTTAGTCATGTGAACCTGAACGCCTGAGGCGCCATCACAGCCGTCAGTCGCGCCCGCCCCTCCGGCAATCGTCTCGTAGTAAGGCGTCCCGCCCTCCACTTCAAGCAGGATGTTGTTCATAGTCCCCTGTGATGCGGCGGCTACCTTCATAGCGCCGAGGAGAACATCAACGACCCTCTGGGAGGTCTCGACATTCCCCGACGCCACGGAGGCGGGATAGGAGGGCTTGAGAATAGATCCGACGGGAACGATAATATCAATCGGCCTGAGACAGCCGCTGTTGAGGGGCATTTCGCTCCCCGTGAGGGTTCTGAGGAAGTAGAGGACGGCAGAGCGGGTAACGGACAGAGGGGCGTTGAGGTTGTCATGCTCGTGATACGGCCCCGTTCCGGTAAAGTCGATGACGCCCCTCACACTATCAGGCGGACTCTCTCCCCCATTGATCGAAACTGTTGCCCTAATGGGTGTGCCGTCGTCAAGAAAATCCTCAAAGGCCGCCGTAAAGAACTTTTTGTTTCCGAGAAAACGGGCGAGGGCCTGCCGAACCGCACAGGCTCCGTTCTCTTGGATGAACTCCATGTAGTGGTCAACTACGTTCCAGCCGTATTGCCCTACAATATCCATGAGCCCCCTCTCACCCCTCCTGCACGCCGCTATCTGGGCCTTGATATCGTATATCCGCTCCTGGAGGTTCCTGACCGGATAGGGGTGGTCTGTGAGGACGGCTGTCAACTCTCCCTCTCGAAACTCTCCGCCCCTCACCAGAAGGAGGTCGTCGATCAGGATTCCCTCCTCGTCGATATGGGAGGCCACCGGCGGCATGGAGCCGGGGGTGGTGCCGCCTATGTCGGCATGATGCCCCCTCGCCGCAGTAAAGAAGAGAATCTCTCCCGCCTCCGAGAAGATGGGACAGACTACGGTCATATCGGGCAGATGAGAACCTCCACGATAGGGGTTATTAGTGAGGTATATGTCACCCAGCTCCATCTCATCGCCCCTGCTCTCAAGAACGGCTTGGACTGTATCGGCCATCGAGCCGAGGTGGACGGGGATATGGGGTGCATTGGCGATCAGATCACCCCGGCTGTTGAAGACGGCGCAGGAGAAGTCGTTCCTCTCCTTTATATTCACCGAGTGGGCGGTATTCCGCAGGGCGTGGCCCATCTCGACCGCCACCCCCATGAAGAGGTTGTGAAAGACTTCCAGCATGATCGGATCCGGTTTTAGAGGATCAGAGCCAAGCATACATGTAGACGCTCGCCTCTTCTCCTGAGCTCTGCTGCGTGCAATAATCGCCCCAGATGCAACTACTTCCCCCTCATAGTGACTATCAATTATAAATGATGAGTAGGGATCTACAATGACGGCCGGCCCCTCTATGGTCGTCCCAGTCGTGAGGTGGTGGCGACGATAGACCCTGGCCTCAATCACCCCCTCCCGATAGCAGATAGATTGAAAGGTGGGGGGTGCCTCTTCAACAGCAATGTTAAAGTTCTCGTGGTAGGGAGGAAAATAACTCCCCCCTTCGACCGCCTCGACCCGTAGGTTCACTACTTCAAGGGGCCTCTCCTCGGGGGAGAAACCGAAGAGTCGCCTGTACCCAGCAATGAAGGAGGTCATCGTCTCAGCAAAGGTTCCGTATGTGACGGTAATGAAGGCGTCGGCCCCAATTGGACGAATATCGACCTCTCTCGTGATGGTGAGCTTTCCACCCTCATCACCCCCAATAGACTCATCCTCCAGCGTATCGAAGTGAGCCGCAAGATCGTTGTGACTCTCCCTTGTATACGAATAAAGGAGCGTCTTCACCATCTTCCGGGTCGGTATCGCCACCCCTATGCCGCAGGCCGACATCAACCCGCTCAGGGGGTGGAATATGACCTCCCTCATGTCGAGCATCGAGGCGAGGGAGCAGGCGTGCTGCCCCCCTGCCCCTCCGAAGCTCATGAGGCTGTATTCACGCACATCAAACCCTCTCGACACCGATATCTCCCGTATGGCCCGCGCCATTACCTCATTGGCAATTGTCAGGAAACCGAGGGCGGTCTCGACAGGCGTCATCGCCCCGCCGGTCGCACGGTTAATCTTTTCGGCCATCTCCGAGAATTTCTCCCTTACAACTACAGTGTTGAGAGGGGCGTCTCTCTGTGGCCCAAAGGTAGCGGGAAAATAATCGGGAGAGATCCTCCCTGCCATGAGATTGGCGTCGGTAACGGTCAGGGGGCCGCCGAAACCGTAACAGGCCGGTCCCGGAGAGGCCGCCGCCGATTCCGGTCCAACCCTCATCCTCTGGCCATCAAACCAGAGGATCGAGCCACCGCCCGACGCAACGGAGACGATATGGAGACTCTCCTTCTGCAGCTCTATTCCGCCTATGGTCTGCTCATGAACCCTTTCGAATCTCCCATCGAAGCGTGAGACATCGGTTGAGGTCCCACCCATATCAAAACCGATGACCCCCTTGCTCCCTACCTCTCCGGCAACCGTGGCAACGGCGACAAGCCCCCCGGCTGGACCTGAGAAGAGGGCGTCCTTTCCCATGAAGCTCCTCGGATGGCTCAGCCCCCCTGAACTCTCCATGAACTCCACCTTAATACCCTCCGTATCCCCCTCGATTTGCTCAATATAGCTCTCGATGACCGGGCTCAGGTAGGCGTCGACAACGGCGCTCTGCCCCCTGGTCACTGCCTTTATGCAGTTCATCGTCTGGTGGGAGAGGAAGACCCTCTTCACACCGCGCCGCTTCAGCGCCTCCCCGCAGGCGATCTCGTGCTCCGGGTTCACCCATGAATGGAGGAAAACGACGGCCACAGCGTCAATCCCCGCCGCCACAACCTCTCCTATCCCCTCCTCCAGCCCCTTGAGGTCGATCCCCCTCACGACTCTGCCACCCTGGTTCATCCTCTCCTCCACCTCAACAACCCTCTCATAGAGCTGGGTCGGCTTCTTGATGCAGAGGGCAAAGATATTCGGTCTCGCCTGAAAACCGATCTCCAGGAGGTCGCCAAAGCCCTTCGTGATGAAGAGGGCCACCCTCCCACCCCGCCGTTCGAGGAGGGCATTGGTAGCCACCGTCGTCCCGAACCGTATCGACTCTATCTCTGCCGCAGGAAGGGCCCCTCCACCCTCCACCCCGAGAACCCTCCTGATAATCTCGATGGAAGGGTCAACATACTCCGGCGAGGAGGAGAGAAGCTTTGCCGTATGGAACCTGCCGCGCGGGTCAATTCCAACCAGATCGGTAAATGTCCCCCCCCTGTCAATGGCAAAGCGCCACTTTGAATTGGATTTTTTCACCATTTCCTAACGCTCCAAAAGAATATAATAATGGATGCCGCCTCAACAGTTGGCAGTTCAACGATTATTATCAGATTCACCCGCTTTTCTGCGTTGTCCGGCAAGCCCGTATTATTCATAAATGTGCTCGCGCCCTCGCTAACCTACTGGGATCGGAGAGCGGGATTTACTGACCCCCGACCACCGAGACCCATTGAGATGGC
>JBHHTR010000168.1:0-4693 GCA_046753505.1 Thermodesulfobacteriota bacterium | reverse complement strand
TTGAAGGGTAGCACCGCCTTTACCTTATTTACACACCTTTTTATTATAGCTCATCGACTACCGTCATATGGATGAAGTTGCCAGGGGTGGCATGGGTGGTATTCTTACAATACTCATCATCTATTGTACTATTTTCGGTGGTTATCGTTAGCACTCCCCCCTCTGGCATGGCGTCACGGGCATTGACAGCAAGGTTCATTATTACCTGTTCTATATTTCCCTCATCGGCCCTGGTAGACCAGAGGTCGGGGGCAAGGTTGGTTGCAATGGTGATGTTCTCGCCTATGAGGCGGTGTACCATATTAAACAAGCGATCAATAGTATGATTGATGTTGAATATGGTGAACTTGAGAGACTGCTTACGGCTGTAGAGGAGAAGTTGCCGTGTCAGGTCAGAGGCCCGGTTAGCGGCCTCCTTCACGTTAATTAAGTTCCGTATCAGGGAATCCCCTTCATCAACCTTCTGTAGCGCCAGCTCGGCATTGCCAAGAATAGCGGTCAGGATGTTATTAAAGTCGTGGGCCACCCCGCCGGCCAATGTACCTATGGCCTCCAGCTTTTGCGATTGGAGGAGTTGGGCCTGAAGGATTTCTTTATCCTCTTCGGCCTGTTTCAGCTTTGTAATGTCCTCTTTGAGCGCTATATAATTTGTAATGTTTCCTTTCTCGTCAGTAATGGGCGCAATGGAGGCTAATTCCCAGTAGTGCTCTCCGTTCCTTTTTCTGTTGCTAAATTCTCCCCGCCATTCACCCCCTGATGTAATGGTCTTCCAAAGAAACTTGTAAAATTCCGGTGAATGGTTGCCAGATTTTAGAGCCTTGGGATTCTCTCCAATGATCTCTTCTGGAGCATAACCAGTCAGTGTACAGAATTTTTTATTGACGTACTCTATGACGCCTTTGGTGTCTGTTATCATAACAGCAACAGGGCTCTGTTCGGTGGCTTGAGATAGATTGCGGAGCTGCTTCTCAGCGTTTTTTATGGCGGTAACATCCCGTCCCGAGCCAACCACACCTATTATATCACCCTTATCATCAAATATAGGCGCTTTGTAGACGTCCAGAAAAAGGAACTTACCGTTAACGTTACCAAACTCATCAAACTGTTCCATTCTTCCTTCCTGTAGAGTAATCGTATCTGAATCTCGGCACAATTCACCAAAGGTGTGCCATGCCGGGTCATCAGGATGTTCTCTGCGCTCCCTTTCGGCAAAAAACATATCTGTCTTGCCAACGGGTTCGTCAGTATCTCTTGCGTGGAGAAGGTTGTTACACATCGCCTTGTTGGCGAAGAGGTAGCGGTTGTTTATATCCTTGGCCCATATCATGTCGGGCATGTTATCGCACATAAGCCTGAGCATCGAAGATAGAGATTTGTATTGAGCCTCTTTTTTCCGCACCTCCTCTTCTGCCAGCTTGCGTTTGGTAATATCTCGGGCCAGCACCATTGATGCTGGTTTTTCCTCATAGGTGATGGGAATGGCCGTTACTTCGGCCCATATCTCTGTGCCGTCAAGCCTGATAAGCTTCTCTTCTACCAGCGGCGCAGGCTCACCTTCCTCCAGTTCATTACGGACACGCTCCTTGACGATGCCGCGATAATCTGGATGGACGAAGTTGAGTATGGGCTTGCCAAGGATCTCCTCCGGCCCTGATGCGCCAAAAAGGTCTACACTTGCAGGGTTTACGTAGACCCACCTCCCCTCGTTGTGTATGCCGATGGGCTCAGGAGAGATATCTACCAGATAGCGGTACTTGGCCTCGCTTGCAATCAACCGCTCCTCGGCTTGTTTGCGTTTACTTATGTCGCGTATAAAGCCTGTAAAGATAGGATGTGCTCCATCTCTATTTTTGACGACAGAAAGTTCGCAGGTGAAATCGACGCCATTAGCATGTTGCGCAGTTACTTCAACGCGCCTGCCAAGGATAATGCTCTCACCTGTGGCCAGATATCGCGTCAAACCTTCACGATGTTTTTCCCGCATATAGGAAGGAAATATAAGATCGGTCATCTCCTGACCCAGAGCATCTCTCCTTGCGTATCCAAACAATCTCTCCGCAGCCGGATTGAACTCGATTATCTTCCCCTCGTGGTCTATGCTGATGATGCTATCCAGAGCAGCATTGAATATCTCAGCCATCTGTTGATCCCGATACCCTGCCTGCGACGCTTTCAGCCTGCTATCGGCTACGGCCCCCTCCGGCTCAGGTAACCTGCATCGAAGCTCCCTTAACTCCTCAATGAGCTGTCTCTTTGTCTTTGATTCGTCGTTCATGTCACTCTCCTGTCATAAGTGATGGGGCGTTATTTAGCGTGCAACTGGATAAGGCGCGTCACCGAGATGAAGAGATAAGTGCCTCTATCCGTTGGTATAATTGGTACAAGCCCGCCCCCTGAATAATCGCTGGGTCAACAGTAGAAGTGATGTCGGTAGTTGGGATAGGTTACGCAAAACATATCATAGTTCACTATAAAATGGAACCCCTGGTTAATGCAGAGATTCCACAATACAGGGAGGTATGTGCGTCACGTTCCTTAATCGACAGATGATATTTATCCAAAGTTCAATCGTGATGTTTTTGTGAAAAGTCGTGAGATGACCAAGTAGAAATTGCTACGACGCCATCGATAGTTAAATATCAAAGAGGGGGTAGAAGAGGTGAAAAAGGTAAGGGCTTTGCTTCAGAACAAGGTGTTGGAGATACATTCCTTTCTCAAGGTCAGTCTGGGAACTCTCTTGACTATCGGAAGTTGTCAATGGTTTTGAGACACATACCGATTGAATTTAGTGTAGCGCCGCAGCCTTTTTTTCTTCTGCGTTTGGTTTGTTGATCCATGCGGCCTTTGGCAATTCCGGCGGCGCGGGGGTTCCCTTTACAAATCGCTCCGGATGTAACATGTAGGCGCTCATCAAGGCAGCCTGCCTTGTTTGCATAACCCCTGCTGCCCGCCCGCAATGGACAACAGCAGGAGTCAACAGCCCTATCCCTGAATGTCGGTGCTCTTCGTTGTACCACTTAAAAAAACTCTGACAGAAACTCCTCGCATCCTCAATACTCCCAAAGCGTTCTGGAAAATCAGGACGATACTTCAAAGTCTTAAAGTGTGCCTCAGAATAGGGATTGTCATTGCTCGTGTACGGCCTGCTATGGGTCTTGGTAACCCCAAGGTCACTCAACAAGAGAGCCACGGCCTTTGACTTCATCGAACTGCCACGATCTGCGTGTATAGTCAACTCGCCTTTTTGAGTCCCCTCCTTTTCACAACTCGCCCGGATAAGTTTCGTAGCCAGCACGGCTGATTCTCTATGGGCAACCATCCAACCCACAACGTATCGACTGTAAATATCGAGTATGACGTAGAGGTGAAAGTAGCTCCATTTTTGCGGCCCCTTAAGCTTTGCAATATCCCATGACCATACCTGATTCGCCCCTGTGGCCAAAAGCTCCGGCCTGGTGTATTTTGGATGGCGAAGCTGAGCCCTGCGCTCTCTCACCTCCTGGTGCTCCTCCAGTATCCTGTACATTGTGCGGATTGAACAGTGATATACCCCTTTATCAAGCAGTGTCGCATAGACCTGAGACGGGGCTTTATCCACAAAACGCTCGCTGTGAAGGAGAGCCAGGACATTATCTCTTTCGCCCTTGCTCAAGGCGCGGGGAGGAGGAAGAGTTGTTGATTTGACCGGCTTCAACTCTCTTCCGGACCGTGCACGATAAAAACCTGCCCGGCTTAAGCCCAACGCTGCACAGGCCGGTTTTACCCCGACATCAGACGATAAGGAGATTGCGGCTTTCATCAGCTCTTTTCTCCTGCCTCGATGGTCTCCAGAGCTATCCCAACCATCTCGGAGGCTTTTTTTTGAACATCTATGATTATCGAAGCCTGCCTGAGCCGCTTCTTCAAACGATCATTCTCCTTGTGCAACCGCAAAACCTCCCCTTGAAGAGGATTTTGAGATGCAACTTTTCTACCACGTTTCACTGGTTCAAGCCCTGACAACGCTCCTCTGTCACGCTGACGACTCCAGGTTGTTAAGTTGGAATGGTAGATACCTTCCCTTCTTAAAAGCGCTCCCAAGCTGCCTGGCTCGGCACAGCGATCCGCCAGATTGAGAATCCTTAGCTTGTGCTTGGCCGTAAACCGCCTCCGTGTAGCCTTCTCGCTTACCTCTGGATCCGGCAAGGCTCCGATAGCCCCAACTGTTTCAGACCTTTCCATTGAGGGAATTCCAGTCGCCCTACGGGCTCCTTCCATCCCCTCAATCTCACCTCTCTTGTCCTTAATCACGGCTACTCTCCTTACTACCCTCTACTCTAATTTAACACAGGGTAAGTGTATCACTTATATTGACACAGAGGGATGGGCTTTTTTATAACTGTAGTCATTGCCCTCTTTATAGGGATATTCAATATCCATAGCATGAATCGTGTGGTGTCTGATCTGGAGGGTGTTGCAGAAAATTCAGTAGAGGTAAGCTCGGAACTCGGGAAGGTCAAAGAGGCTTCCGGAGCGGCGGCTGATAGCGCTGAAAAGCTCAGTGAGGATATGCATAGCAAACTGGTTAAACAGATGAGGGCAAATGCATCGACAGTGGATACCCTTCATGATGACATGCTATCGTTCGTAGAGCTTGCAAGTAAGCGTCTAAATAACCGCATCTTCCTGTAAAGATGGAAATATGCCATGCTCA
>JBHHTR010000167.1:0-4715 GCA_046753505.1 Thermodesulfobacteriota bacterium | reverse complement strand
AGCTTTTAAGGATAAAAAAAGTGGGTACGTCGGTCAAGTCCGACAGACTGCTAGATATTGATCCATACGCAGATCAAAGCTCGAGTTTGAGTATTGGCATCGAAGAGGAATATGGGAAACCAGCAAAACAAATGACGTCTCTTGGCAAAGACAGAGTTTTGGGCCTCGGCGAAATTAAAAAATATTATGATCGCTTAGGAGCATATTTGCACACTCAAACGATTGAGCAGTCTTTGGAGGGTAAAGGGCCTACACAAGATAAAATTAGAACTAGGTGTGATGAAATAAGGAAAATTATTGGAGATGTCTTAGCCTCTCCAGTTTTTAATGTAGACATGAAAACAACCTCTTCAATCCCTTGTCAAAAATGTGGGACAAACATTGTTCGTAGAATACGCTCTAAATCTGAACCACTGGTAGCGAATTGTATTAATTGCTCTGCATCAGTAGTGTCCGGTTAAAAACCCGGAAGATAAGGAACCAATCTGCTTAGTTGATTGCCCGGACAGCATAAAACAGCCCTTAAAATGGCTATAAAGGTTCTATTCCCCTCTAAAAATGGGGCACCTCTAGCCTACAAAGTTCTTATCGCGATCTAATAATCGGCATTTGCCGGACAGCATATTTTAGGAAGTCTAATATGCTGAAAATAAAGCGTTTCTTTTTCATATTTCAGGTCAGTGCGAACAATATGGGAGTTAACCGGACAGTAATGGCAGAAACTATATATACCATAGTTAGACGACAACGAACCTTTGGGAATAGAGACACCTTATGTCATTAGATAGAGAATCACCTTCGGATCCGCTGGATTTTATTCAACATTGCGTTCGTGAGGGGAAGGTATTTTGGACTTATCATGTAACCATGCGTCTCCGTGAAAGGTCAATATCGAGGAGAGTGGTACTTGAATCTGTTGATGCTTATGAGATCATAGAGGAGAACCCTGAGGATAAGTATCTCCCCAGTTATCTTGTTTATGCAGCGCATGAAGGCACAGTTTTTCATTTATTATTTGCTACGGATGTCCATGGAGGTAACGTGAGGGTCATTACGGTATATCGTCCCAGTTTGCAAGATTGGGAAGAAGATTTGAAGATAAGAAGGAGGAGTTCATGAAGTGCCATGTTTGTGGAGCTGAGATGAGGTCAATGGTTACAGATTTACCTTTTAAAGTGAGTGAGAATACAATTGTCATTCTGAAGGAGTTGCCGGTTTATCAGTGTGAGAATTGTAGCGAGTATCTACTTGATGATCATGTCATGAGGCGAGTAGAGGAGATTCTGGAGGGGGTCGATAGTTCAGCGGAGTTAGAAGTGATCAAGTTTGCAGCATAATCCTGTCCAAGAGGTCGTCTAACAGGCGCGTGAACCTGACAGCCGCCTGCGGCGTCTACAGGTTACGGGCAGGTCGTTATGTGATCAAATGCCGTTAGAAGATTTCATTTTCCATGCCATTCGGGACACTTCCCGTATTTAGTTGTTTCCAGAAAAGATATTTTTATAGGGGGAAGTGTCCCTAGTTTTTTTCAGCGGTTGGGGTTATCGGTAAGGAGTTGTTGGGATGATATTTTCAAGGGTGGAAAACAAACGGGCGCTGTCCCCCTTTATTATGGCCATGTTTTGTTTGACAACCTGCTGTAAGGGAGTAGAATAGCGTGAAAGTTAGAGGGTTTAAAAGAGTGCAGAACCTATTATCACCAACATTGGAAAAGGAGGCATGATGTCTACTTTACAATGCAAGTGTTTTTTTGTTTTAAGTGTTTTTTTGTAACAATTCAGAGAGTCAATCCTCTCAAAGTGACCAAGTAACTTCTGTAGCTGGTGAAATACGCAAGTTCAAGGCATTGTTGGACGAAGGGATTTTAACTGAAGATGAGTTTAATGCTAAAAAGCAACAACTACTTGGCATATAGCTTTTCCTAAAAGTTTAAAGGAATTCTTTGTTCATGCGTCTCTATGACGTAATTCTTTATAATCCGCGTCATGGCGTATCAGTGCACTGGAAGGCCGCTAAGCCAATTGTGAAAGGAGATTAGTGTGAAAATCATTGAGGAATAAAGGGGGACAGCGACCGTTTAAGTTTAGTTTCCTTGGCTTTATCAGAGAATGGAAGGTCTTTAATCTTGAGTCTGGTCTTGAAGTAGCTACAACCTTCAGGTTGTGTAAGGGATAGCGAAGGCTAAAGCCTTCGACTACGGCATGTATCAGTGTTAATCTGTAATAATCAGCGTCCTAAAAAAGTGAAAACATTTAGCGGACATATCAACTATTCATCATGTTAGATTTCCCGGATGTGTACCATCGAGGAATAGTGGAGCCTCGATAACGGTCTCACCTCTGCTGTCGGTTGCCTCGATAGTGAAGAGCGTAGCCGGGGTTGCCTCCTTCGGGTGGATGAAGAGGAGCCTTGTCGCGTAGAGCCCCTTCGCCTGTAGTGCAGAGAGGAGCTCCTGGAGCCTTGAGACCGGATAGATGTAACAGGCCCTCCCCCCTTTGCTGAGGAGGTACGACGATATCTCTACCAGCTCACTGAGTGAGCCAAGGTGCTCCATCCTGGCAATGGCGCGTTCTTCTATGGAGCTGACCCTGCCGCACCCCTCTTTTACATAGGGGGGATTGCTTACGATGAGGTCAAAGCTCCCTCTCCTGCGCAGTTTCCTCAGATCACGATAGTCGGTGTGGATCAGCTCCACCCTGCCGGTAAGGTTGTTTAAGGCAATGTTCCGCCCTGCAAGGGAAAAGAGTTCATCCTGTACCTCCACGCCGGTTATTCGCTGCCCATCATCGCTCTCCATGAGGAGAAGGGGGATGACCCCGGAGCCTGTGCCGATGTCGATGATCCGATCACCCCTTCTGACGGGTAGGACAAAGCGGGAGAGGCAGAGTGAATCGACGGAGTAACGGTACCCCCTCCGCCCCTGGATAAGCCTGAATCTTCCAATGGGCTCAATGGTTTCATCTCCCTCACGGTGGACACTTTCATTGGAGCAGTTGTTGCGAAGGGTCTTACCCGTCATGGCGACCATATTCCTTGAATTCTGAAGGCAAGTATGTTTTATTCCTGTGGAGTTATGCCTGCTCTTATAACACGAGAGTTGTAGACATCACACGATTTTTTAGGGAAGGTCTGATTAATTCAGCCCTTCCGTGATAGATGGAAGTATCGCCATTGTCAGTGGCGGCTAACTCCTCTGAGCAGGGAGACGTTGAGAAGTTGCCGGGAGTTGGTGATGGAGCATATTGGCAGTGCCTCCAGGGGCAAAGCTCAAGATGCCGGAGTGGGAGAGTAATAGAACTGCCAGAGTGGTGAACGCCCTCTATCAGTTGACGCTCCCTGAGATTATGGACAGTATAAGGCGTATAAGTACGGTCCCCGGCAAGAGGGAGGGTATCTACAGGCTCATGCGGTTCAGAAAGAGGAAGTGATGAGTCTGGAAAAGAGAGGGGTAAGAAGAGCGTTGTGAGTCCTGAACTGTTTCACTCCCTCTCCTACGGAATGGTGGCCTGCCTGTCGGCTCTTGCCGGTATAGCGATTCTTCTCGCTAATGAGCGGTGGGCCCTTAGAAACTCCATCCTCTTTATCGGCTTTGCCGCCGGGGTCATGCTTACTGTGGCCCTCCTCCACATTCTCCCCGAGGCACTGGAGGTAAACCAGAACGCCTTGCTCATCGTTCTCGTTACCTTTATCGCCTTCTACGTGCTTGAGCATATCCTTATGATACACTCCTGCGCGGAGGAGGAGTGTGCAACACATCCGATGGGGTGGATAGGTTTTATCGGGATTGGCTTCCACTCGGTTCTCGACGGTCTGGCAATCGGGATAGGTTTTGAGGCGGCTTTCAATATCGGCCTTGTCGCCAGTATCGGTGTTCTTCTTCACAAGCTGCCTGCGGGGATGAATATCACGGCCCTTCTCCTCCATTCAGGATACGGACGGCGGAGGACCATAATCATGTCGGCCATTGTGGCAGCGGCTACGCCCATAGGGGCGATTATCGCTCACTTCCTCTTCCGGGGGGTGTCACAGGAGGTGCTCGGCGGGCTGCTGGCCTGTTCGGCGGGTTCCTTCATCTACATTGCCTCAGCCGACCTCCTCCCGGAGACACACAGAAATTCGAGGAAGTCGAATATTATACTTGTTGTTGCAGGGGCGCTACTCGTCTACATGGTGAGCGCTTTTATTGGTGGTCATTAAGAAAACGGAGGATTTATGATAGAGAGGTATTCGAGAGAGGAGATGACGGCTATCTGGACAGCCGAGAACCGCTTTAAGCGGTGGCTCGACGTGGAGGTGGCGGCATGCGAGGCGTGGAACAGGCTGGGGAAGATACCGGACGACAGCCTCAAGACCATCAAGGCGAAGGCCGACTTCGACTGTGACCGTATCGATGAGATTGAACGAACGGTCAAGCATGATGTGATCGCCTTCCTCACCTCCGTTGCCGACTTTGTCGGTCCTGATTCTAGGTATATTCACATGGGGCTCACCTCCTCGGACGTCCTCGACACCTCCCTTGCCCTCTTGATGAAGGAGGCCGCCTCTCTCATCATCAAGGATATCAAGGGATTGATGGAGGCGATCAAGGTGCGGGCCTTCGAGCACAAGATGACAGTCACCATTGGACGGAGCCACGGCATTCACGCCGAGCCGACCACCTTCGGCCTCAAGATGGCCCTCTGGCACGACGAGATGAAGCGTAACCTCCAGAGGAT
>JBHHTR010000166.1:0-4741 GCA_046753505.1 Thermodesulfobacteriota bacterium | reverse complement strand
ACGAGGAAGGAGATGAGGGTTATCCCTATGAGTGTCGTGGCCAGTTGAAGAAACCGCCGCATCAGGAAGGTGACCACTCCTACTCCTCCACCCTGTGTCTCTGAAGTCCCTGCGGGACGTACCACTCGTTGATGTTGTAGCGAATCCCGATGAGGGGGGCGGGCTCTATCCCTTTAAAGCGGGCGTGGACGATAGGCGTCGCGTCGGGCACGTAGAGAAATATGTAGGGCACCTCCTCGGCCAGGATATCCTGAATCCTGAAATAGATCTTCTTCCTCTCCTCAATATCGAAGATCCTCCTCCCCTTGTCGAGGAGGTCGTCAACCTCACTGTTGTTAAAGCTGATAAAGTTGAACTCCTTCTCCTTTGTCTTGCTCGAATGCCAGATGTCGTACTGGTCGGGGTCGAGGCCGATGCTCCAGCCGAGGATGACGGCCTCAAAACGCCTCTTGTCGATAAACTCATTAATAAATGTGGCCCACTCGACGGCCTTGATATTGACCTTGACGCCGATCATCTTGAGCCGCCATTGAATGATCGTCGCCGACTTGAGACGTGAGTTGTTTCCCATGTTGGTGAGGATCGTAAACTCGAAGGGGTTGCCGTCTCTATCGAGGAGGCCATCGCCGTCACTATCCTCCCACCCGGCAGCCTTCAAGAGGGCGCGAGCCCGGGTCTTGTCGTAGCCGTACTTCTTTACGTTCGGGTTGTAGGGCCACGTCCCTGGCACGTAGGGACCGGTAGCAGGGCTCCCCAGCCCCATAAGGACGCCGTCTACAAGTTCCTGCTTGTCGATCCCGTAGGCCAGCGCCTGTCTCACCCTCTTGTCGGCGAAAATGGGATTCTTCAGATTGAAGCCAAGGTAGGTGTAGGAGGGGACGGGGTAGCGGTACTTTTTAAAATTCTTTTTGAAGGTAGAAGACTTTGTCTGCTTTGTATACTGCATCGGTGAGAGCCCCATGAGATCGACACCGCCCGTCTTGAGTTCGAGGAACATTGTCGCCGTATCGGGAATGACGCGGTAGACATACCGGTCGATGTAGGGCCTCCCCTCAAAGTAGTCGTGGTTTGATTCGAGGACCACCTCCTGTCCGGCAACCCACCGAACAAACTTGAAGGGCCCCATCCCGATGGGATGCCGTGCTAACTCCGACTTCGTAATATCCTTCCCCTCCAGAAGGTGCTTCGGCAGGACGGTCAGGTTTCCCCACGTAGAGAGGGCCGGGGCGAAGGGCTTCTCATAGGTTACCCTGAAGGTGTATCGGTCGAGCACCTCCGCCTGGCTTATCTGTCTGAAGTCCTCGGCATAGGCGGTGGGGGTCTTTTCATCAATGATAGTCTTGTAGCCGAACAGGACGTCTTCAGCGGTAAACTCAACGCCGTCGCTCCACCTGACCCCCTTCCTCAGGTGAAAGGTTATAATGAGGCCATCCTTCGAGATATCCCACGACTCGGCAAGATCGCCAATGATGGTCAGATCCGTGTCGTACTTGACGAGGCCGTTGATGACGAGACCGGCAATATCGTGTGAGGCAGCGTCACCGGCAAGCATGGGGATAAGGACGGACGGTTCACCTATGGTGCCCACAACGATGGTGTCGCCGTAGCTCTTCCCAGCGTTGTCCGTTGTGCCAACAGCGGCCATCGCCCCACCCTCCATGACAAGTGAGAAGAGGAGCAGGAGAGTAAAGAGCCCTATGGTGTGGGAGAGTATTCTCGGATACATACCTTTATTGAATAGTCTTAACCCTACAGAAAGGCAGGGGCTAGCGTCAGGTTTGACAACGGCAATCAGCGGAAGAGGCTCTACTCTTCAACCGCTTCGTCACCACTTGCTTGCTCTTCAGGTACTGCCTCATAGACCTCACCGGCGGCGATCTCCCTGAGCGCCGTCACGACAGGCCTGTTCTCACTCTCTACCAGGGGCGTGGCGCCCTTGAGAAGAGCTCTTCCCCTCTGTGCCGCCAGGTGAACAAGTATAAACCTACTCCCCACCTTTGCCAGTCCGTCCTCTACCGTTATTCTCGCCATATTGTAGCCTCCTTAAATGTCTGTTGTGAAACCTCTGAATAATTTGTCCCTATGAAAATATCCGCCTTGCCTCAGCCAGGGCGTTCACCCTTCTCGACCGTTCGGCTAAGATGATAGATCGAAAGATCTCTGATGCAGCGTCGAGGTTGTCGTTGATGATGATGTAGTCGTAATGTTCAACCTCTTCCATCTCCCTCTTCGCATTTTCCATCCTGAGATCTATATCCTCAACGGCATCTCCCTCCCTCTTGAGGAGCCGCTCCCGGCACACATTGAGCGATGGCGGGAGGACAAAGATAAAGACCCCACGCTTGACCCTCTCCCTTATCTGCTTCGCCCCTTGAACGTCAATATCGAGGAGCGTGTCGTACCCCTCATCGAGGAGCGACTCCAACTCAGCCAGCGAGGTGCCGTACATATTACCATGAACCTCGGCCCATTCAAGAAAATCATTTCGGTCGACCATCTCCTGAAATTTCAGGCGGTCAACAAAGTGGTAATCAATGCCATCCTCCTCACCCTCCCTCGGCGCCCTGGTGGTAACTGATGTGGAGTAACGAATATTATCCATCGTGTCAGCAGCCATGCTGCAAAGGGTCGTCTTCCCCGCGCCTGACGGGGCCGAAACAATGAAGAGGAGCCCCCTGCGATGCACCGACGGCCTGTTGGCACCTGCTCTACTCAATATTCTGCACCTGTTCCCGGATCTTCTCCAGCTCGCCTTTCATCTCGACCACACCATGGGATATCTCCAGGTCGTTCGCCTTGGAGGCGATGGTGTTGATCTCACGCTGAATCTCCTGACAGAGGAAATCGAGCCTCCTCCCCACCGGCTCATCCAGGTTGAGAAGGGTCCTGAACTGTTCGAGATGGCTCTTGATACGGACAAGCTCCTCGGTAATAGTGGCGCGCTCCGCGAAGATGGCCACCTCGGTGAGTAGCCTCCCCTCGTCAAATTCTACGCCCTCAATGGATGCTATCCTCTCAAGGAGGCGCTCACGATAACGGTCGCCAACCAGGGGAGTCCGCTCCTCGATCACTCCTGCCCTCTTCTCAAGGTCGGCGAGACGGCAGGTGATATCGTGTGATAGGGCCGCCCCCTCTCCCTCCCTCATGTCTGCAAGGATCGTTATGGCCTGCCGGAGCCCCTCCCTCACCGCCTCCCACCCCTCCTCATCGACCACCTTCTCTCCCCCCGATGAGGCGAAGATATCCCTGAAGCTGATCATGTGTGACAGGTCAACCTTCCCGTCGAGGGCAAGCTCATCGCGGAGTTTAACGAGGGCGCCGTGATACGCTCTGGCGAGATCGAGGTTAAGATCGATGCCCCTCTCCTCGGCGCTGCTCGGAACGATGGAGACAGAGAAGTAGCCCCTTGAAAAGTGGGATTTTATCTCCGTCCTTATCTTCCCCTCAAGACCTGGTATAAGCCGTTCAGGAACCCTCATCGAAAAATCAATATAACGATGATTGACACTCTTCACCTCAACGGAGAAGCTCCTCCCGCCGACCGTAAAACCACCGCTGCCGTATCCCGTCATGCTCTTAATCATTGAGTTCCACCTGCTTCCCGTAGCGCAACCTTATATCCTCCAGTATTGACAGAACACCACTGCTCTGGTAGTCGGGATAGGTCCAATCGAGTGGCACAAACCCCTTCCCTCTTCTGTAGATGAGCGTAACCTCGCCAAAGACCCCCTCCCCCAGATAGAGGCGGTGGCTAAAGTTCTTGCAGCTCAGCAAGACCACCTTATCGAGGACAACGTAGCCGGGGTCAATATTGATCCTCCTCCCCGTCGGGCCTACAAATTCATCCTCAAGGGCGCTGGTAGCAAGTTTCGCCCCGGTAAGTTTCTCCGGTTCCATGAGTAGTTCAAAGGCAACGATCTTACGGAAGAGTTCCCCGCCGAACTCCTCCCGATAGTAGTCGGTATGATCGAAGGGGAGCTGGTCGCTCAGGAAACCTACCGGACCATACCGCTCGGCAAGCCTCCTGAGAGCCACCCCCATCAATTCGGCATCGCCAGTAAAGAGGCTCATGAAGAGCTTGACCGGCTCTAGTACGCGAGGCCTCGCCAACGAACCCTCCTCGTTCCACCCGCCACTAGAGAGGCGACCCGTTTATAACCTGGCGGAGTTCACCACTGCTCACAGTTGCGGTTCCCATCTTGCTGACCACGATCCCTGCCGCATAGTTGGCGATGATCGCCGCCTCCCTGAAGGAGGCGCCCACCGCCAGGGCGAGGGCCATAATGGCGACGACCGTGTCACCGGCTCCGCTTACGTCATAGACCTCACGGGCTACCGTAGGAATGTGGCAGACCCTCTTCCCCACCTCAAAGAGACTCATGCCGTGCTCGCCGCGTGTAATCAGTACCGCCCTGCAGCCGGAGCTCTTGAGAAGGCTTCTCCCCGCCTTCAGTAGTGTCGCCTCATCGACGATGTCGATGCCCGATGCCTGTGACGCCTCATGGTTATTGGGCGTCATAATAGTAGCGCCCCGGTAGTAGTCAAAGTGGTTGATCTTCGGGTCCACCACCACCATCCTTCCCTTCTGCTTGCCGAGGCGTATAATCACCTTGACCAGATCTTTCGTAAGCAGCCCCTTCGCATAGTCAGAGATGACGACCACATCGACCGTCTCCACCGCCTTCTTGAGATACTCCGTAATCGCGGTCATAGTCTCCCCCGCGATGCCGTCACGTCTCTC
>JBHHTR010000165.1:0-4771 GCA_046753505.1 Thermodesulfobacteriota bacterium | reverse complement strand
GAACTGGCCATCCCTTGATGTAAGGAACGCCATGCTGTTTCCCTCCGCTCCAACGTACTCGGCCACCACATAGTGCCCTGCCTCGTGGAGCGCCACCTGTGTGACTACAGCGGCGGCGATATCAATTATCCCTCTGCCCATTGCACCTCTTATGACCGATTTGAGTTCAAAGTCCATCGACGATGAGGTGTAGGGCACATAAATAGGGGGGGGCTTTTTTCTATAGAGATCGAGGTGGTTCTTATGCCTGTAGTGGAAGATTTCACCCTCCAGTAGCGCAAGGTTCACATTGGCAGGGATATTTTTTATGGCATTACTACCCTCCCTCTTAATAGAGGGTGAGGCATCAACATCTCTCCTGGCATAAGCGCCTCCTCTATCGGGTGAATCCCCGTACACTCCACCTCCCCCCTCATCTAACGTAAGACTTGCCATAACAACCCAGTTATTCAGGCTGTACTCCCCTGCAATAACAGACGCTGAGAGCGCCAGCGCCATAATGGCCACCACTATAAAACAGACGTACCTCTTCATATTGACCTCCACGGGAGATAAAACTCCTATCTCCTTTATCGGTCAAGGTGAGGAACGGCTGTAGGATGACGGGCTCTTCTGGTTCAGACATCTCTGAACCGTAGAGGTTACTGTCGGAAGAATAGGGGCAGATTATTCCGCAATACAAATGACCTGTCGCCATTTTCAATAGCGCCAAGCTACTTAATAAAGTGGGCTTGACAAGACAAATACAAGCAAATGAAAGCCCTTGACATGAGAATACTTATCCATTATCCTGTCTGCTCTGCCTAGGTAGCTCAGTCGGTAGAGCAGAGGACTGAAAATCCTCGTGTCGGGGGTTCGATTCCCTCCCTAGGCACCATATAAATCAAAAGGTTAGCCGAAATCGGCTAACCTTTTTTTGTGCTATGATTGACTATAGTTTGACTACACTTCGCAGGGGGGGGGTTACGACAAACGAGACGATTGTGCTATGGTGGACGCCGCCGCCGCGGGTGACTTCGGCGGCGGTTTTTGTCTTGTTCGTTGCCGTTGTGCCGTCGGGCTTTGTGGCGCGGGATCAAGCCGGGTGAGGTTACAAGTCATCTGCTCTCCTGCGGTTCGGCATCATTCTTGACGGGGGCGGCCAGCTCTGTGCCACGGCGGGGGTCATTCTCGGGTCTCGACTTCCACCTCTGGTGTATCCAGAACCACTGATCGGGGTGCTGCCTCACCATCTCCTCGATAGCGTGGGTAAAACGGGCGGTGTTCTCTACGACGTCGCTGCTCCTGTTCCCGCTCTTCACCACCTCTATCTCATGGCCGATGATGATTCTGTGTCCCCTCCCCTCTCTCACTGTGAAGGTTGGCACAACGGTTGCGCCGCTTGCGGCTGCCAGAAGGGCCGCGCCCTTATTGGTGCAGGCCAGCTTCCCGAAGAAGTTCACAAAGACCCCCTCGCTCCAGGTCACGTTCTGATCAAGGAGGACGCCCACGATGCCTCCGCTTTTCAAGGTTCTCAACAGTCCACGCATCGACTTTCGCTTGGGAACCACCCTGTTTCCGCTACGTGTCCGTACCCACCGTACAAATTCATTGACCAGGGGGCTGTCGATATCCCGTACGACAACATCTACGGGGTATCCTGTCAGGCCGTAGTAGGCCGCCATGAGTTCCCAGTTGCCAAGGTGAGCGGTGATGAAGATCACTCCCTTCCCACCCTTGAGCGCCTTCTCAAGATGCTCAATCCCCTCACACCGTACATACCCCTTCAGGCTGCTCCTCTTCAGCCACGGGATCTTTGAAAACTCCATCATGTTCATCCCGAGATTCTCAAAGAGCCTGACTGCTATGGATGCAAGCTCCCGCGCCCCCTTCTCTCCGCCAAAGGCTGCTCTGAGGTTGACCAGGGCGATATCCCGGTGTCGCCTGTCGATGCGATAGGCGCCCCTTCCCAGACCACGGCCTGTTGCCTGCAACAACGGCAACGGGATATGATTTACCAGAGATGTAATGGACTGGAGCAGGAAGAGCTTCATATCGTCTCACCAACTGTCTCGGCAATGATGGGAGCCAGCAGGGTCTCCAATGGATTCATGTTATCTGTGACCACCTCTACCGGAAGTGCATAGCACTCAAGGCCAACGCCCTTCATTGAGACCAGACCGCCAAGCTTCACCATATCCTTCTCTGTCGTGACAATCATATCGGCGCGATCCTTTAAACGGGTTGCCTCCCCCCTTATCTGCCCGACCTCCTCGCGGCTGTACCAGTGGTGGTCGGGGTAGAAGAGGGTCGAAATAACCTCGGCGCCACACTCCTCAAGGGTTCTGACAAATGAGGCGGGATTGGCAATGGCGGCTACTGCTATGACCCTCTTCCCGGCCAGGAGTGAGATGTCGCTCCTCCCTCCATTCAGGGATAGAAGGCCCGAAGGGCGGTATCGAAACGATAGCGTCGGTAAGCCGCGTACCGGGGCAAGGCACTCCTCGTCTATCTGCTCAGTGGCTCCCTTTACCATGACCATGTCCGCCCGCCTTACACCGTCGATGGGCTCCCTCAATATCCCCCTCGGAAGGAGGTATCCATTCCCGAATCCCCTGGAGGAGTCAATGAGGAGTATGTTGAGGTCCCTCTTGAGACGAATATGCTGAAAGCCGTCATCGAGGATGATGCAGTGGGGCTTAAACCGCCTTATCGCGGCAAGACCGGCGCTGTACCGATCGGCCCCTACCACCACCGGCACCCCCTTAAGCCTCACCGCCATGAGGTACGGTTCGTCCCCTCCCCGCCTCGGCGTCAGTAGTATCTTCGTCCCGTCAGAGACGACGCCTATCCCCCCCTTGAGGGTGTTGCCGTACCCCCTGCTGACCACCACGGTTCGGCAACCCCTTTTTTTCAGATAGTCGGCAATGAAGATGGTCATGGGCGTCTTGCCGCTCCCCCCGACGGTGATGTTGCCTACGGAGATGACTTTGCACGGCAACTCCTTCGTTGGCAGGAGACTACGGGAGTAGAGGGTGAGGCGAGCCTTCACGGCTCGGCTGTACAGGAGGGAAGCCAGGTAGAGGGGGGCGCTCAGGGGCCACATATTCCGCTCCCCCTCCATTACCTCCGTAACAATGCGCTCTATTCGTCCTTGCACGTCTTGCCTGCCTTTTTCTGAAATGATGCCACTACTATGCCCACGAGTGAGGCCTGGCCTTGAGGAACCTCTCGATGACCTCCAGGCTCTTCTCGGTGGCCCCCCTGTTTTGAGCGGCTACCTGGCATGCCGCCTCGCCGACCTTACGTGCCATCTTCGGATCGGAGAGGAGGCCGACCATTCGATCGAGGAGCTCTCCTTCGGAATCGACTCTGATGCCGCCGCCGCCCCTCTCAAGTATCTTTGCGATGTGTCGCCAGCTGCCAAGGTAGGGGCCGTAGAGTACCGGCTTGCTGTAGATCGCCGGTTCCAGGAGGTTGTGACCGCCCACCCCCTCTACAAGACTCCCTCCGACAAAGACAAGGTTTGCTATGGCGCATACCGTCACGAGCTCCCCCAGCGTATCGAGGAGGATCACCTCACATCCGCCACGTTCACCGCCTGCCGCCTTCGCCGCGCCCCTGTCATCCGACCGTTTGAAGAGGCGGAAGCCACTCTTCTCTATGAGCGCGCCCACATCTCTGAATCTCTCTGGATGTCTCGGCGCGATAACAAGGCGCACACCCTTCACCTTCTCGCAAAGCCCCATGTAGGCTGTCAGTATCTTCTCCTCCTCGCCCTTGTGGGTGCTTCCGGCAACAACGATCTGCGCATCGACGCCTATCCCCAGCTCTCCCCTCAACCGCGCCTCCTCCCCCTTATCCACCTTTATAGCCTCGATATCGAATTTTATGTTCCCCGTAACGACCGTCTTCGGGACGCCCAGTATGGAGGCCCGCTCTCCGTCCGCTCTGGTCTGGGCGCAGTAGGCAGATATCCCTTTGAAAACCGTGGTGAAGAGGAAGCGGAACTGAAGATACCTCCTGAATGAGCGGTCGGAGAGGTTGCCGTTGATGACTATCGTCGGAACTTCATTGTCGCTGAGCACCCGCAGGAAATTCGGCCATATC
The DNA here is from genome assembly GCA_046753505.1 of Thermodesulfobacteriota bacterium. GTDB lineage: Bacteria > Desulfobacterota > GWC2-55-46 > S146-70 > JAUXIU01 > JBHHTR01. The sequence continues at coordinate 682 of JBHHTR010000165.1, read as the reverse complement.
TCCTTCTCGACAATGACAAAGAGGGATGGGCGCACCTGCCGCAGCACTCGTTTCACCACCCACGAAAAGTCGAGGGGAAAGAAGAGGAGGGCGTCGATCAGCCCCTCTCCATCCTTCATGGCTACGGTATTCCCCGTTGCCGTAACCGTTGAGAAGACGATCTTTATATCGGGGTGGCGTTCCTTTATTATCTTCAGCAGGGGCATTACCGCCTTTGTCTCACCGACCGAAACGGCATGAAACCAGATGACCTTTCCATCGCGCAGGGAGGCGAGCTTGGATGACGGGAGCCTGCCAAAGCGCTCACTGAGGCCGTGGCGGTACTTGCCGACAAAGGCCGCCTTGCCGATTAGGTAGGGCGACAATGCGGCGAAGCCGAGATGGAGGGTTATGTCGTAGAGTTTATACACTATTTATCTCACACCAAAGATGAAGAGACCGGGGAGAAGGCCTCTCGCATCAGGGAGAAGAGGGCGCTCTCACGGAACGTTATTACAAATGATTACGTTTTTATTGACCACCTATTCCGTTTATCACTTACCACTCATCGGAGAGGAGTAGGCGTTGCCGGAGAAGATACTATCACAAAATCTAAAATATTGGAGCATTGAAAACAAGGCTCATTATCCTGCACTATTCATAAACCGACATATTGTTGCACTCATCATCTCCATCCACCGGA
>JBHHTR010000164.1:0-4823 GCA_046753505.1 Thermodesulfobacteriota bacterium | reverse complement strand
CTTGGGAAATCCGACTTTTTACGAGGCCATCAGTTAAGGATGGGAAACCCCTCTAGTCCCTGAATGGCACTTAGAGGGATTCCCCATAGGGAAGGATGGTACGCTAACACTATACAGACTCTATACTACAGGGGAATGTAATCTCCATTACAATTCTTTAATGAATGGCAAGGAGCCGGCCTTTGCCGGAGCTGGCGGCGTATGGCAGAAGCACTTTTAACTCTCACGAGCGTACAAAAAGGCTAAAAAAGAGCTTGACAGGTGTGCGATTTTGTCTTATATAGTTTGCATTATTATATTTAGTGGCGCCATTGAACGACACTGATTCAGTTAAGGAACTCTGAATAAATCAGACCTTCCTTAAGTCACATGTCTGGATGGAGGCTCAGGTAAGGCTAAAGCAGGGGGCGCCCCAAACCGTATGGACAACGATCCAATGAGAGTGATTCAATGAGTAGTATCCTTATCGTTTCCCTTCTTTTTCTAGGAGTCTCTGTCTCTACGTCGTGGCTGGTGAACGACACGGAGTTGGACACGCTCAGCCATCAGTTGAAAAAGAGCACCGTTGAGGAAGAGGTGCTTGTAGATGAGGTCGAAGCGCTGCAGGGTGAGATTGCCAGGAAGGATAATGAGTTGGCGAATGTCAATATTCAGATCATGGCATTGAAGAAAAGCAGGAAACAGCTCAGGCAAACCATCGAGATTCTCCAGGATGAGCAGGATATGGGGCAGGTATGGAAGAAGAGGTATGGTGAACTTGATACAAGGTTTAATTCCCTTGCACAGCGGGCTGAAGATCTTGCCGGAGAGTTGGAGACAGCGCTCCTTGTGAAGACCGCCATAGAGAGGCAACTGAGAAGCGATGGGAAAGAGAGGCTGGTAAGGGCGGCCCTTGAGAGAAAACTGAGCAATGAGGAAAAGCTGAGAAGAGAGGCCCTTGTGAGGATCTCTCAATTGGAGCATAACCTTGTGGAAAACAGAGCGCACCTTGCCACTGCCGACGCTGACATGGCTTTTGCCACGGGTGGTTATCTGACCGGCGGTGTTGCCATGAGAAGAAAGGACGCAGGTAAGTGGTGGAAGGAGGAGGTCCTCATGTACAAGGTGAAGGATGGGGATAGTCTTGCCAGAACTGCGGCGCTGAACCTTACCACTAAAGATGGCAAGCAGTTAAGCAATATATATAGTTGTAGCCTGAAAGTAAACGATAATGCTGGCAGTAGCTATCCGAAGCAACTAATCATAATCCCCCCTGTTACGGTGATGGAAGATACCGTATCTGTAGAGAAGAGCGTATCCTCAGAGGAGAGCCAGGAGATGGAGGAGGCCTCGCCGGAGCTTCTGCCTGAAACGAAGCCAGTCATCGAGAAGGACGCTGTGAAGAGTGAGGCAAAAGAGGCAAAGTGGGCTATCAATCTCGCCTCCTTACCCACCATGTCCGAGGCGGAGATGATAGTAAATAAGATGGGCTCCGAAGGCGGCGCTATATATATTACAGAGTATGATGACGGCAAAAACCACTGGTACAGGGTGAGAACAGGTTTTTACCCCTCCAAGAAGGCGGCAGCCAGTGACGCCAGGGAGTTGGCTGCACGATTGGAGATCGATGGTGTGTGGGTCGTGCTTCCCTCCAAGCAGGAGATCATGTCACATAGTCATAGTAGTGATGGTATAGTTAAGAAGGAGACGCAGAGCGCTACCGACCCCATCACCTGAGCCCCCTGCTCCCTTGTGAAGAGGGCCATTAAAGAGCACCGCATCACTTCACCGCACCGTTTTCCAGATAAGTAGATTCCTCTTCGCTACACACATTCCATTCCAACAGGCTTATAAAAGGCGATTGCCGGTTTATGACATACCGCGCCCTATCTATCACTACTGCACTCCTCTTTTTTACACTTTTGGCTGCGTCACTCTGTGTCGCCTCACCTGCTTACTCACTAGGACAGGAGCCGTGTGTGGTTCAGGAGGAGAGTGTGCCACAACTGAAGGGCATCACGCTGAAGAGGGTGGCTGAGGGGCTCAACAATCCGGTCCACCTCACACATGCAAAGGATGGAACGGGGCGCCTCTTTGTTGTTGAACAGGCCGGTCTCATCCGGGTCGTGAAGGACGGCATACTCCTCAAGAGAGCGTTCCTCGATATCCGTGACCGTGTCAAGTCGGGGGGAGAGAAGGGGCTCCTAAGCGTGGCCTTCCATCCAGAGTTTAGGGAGAATGGTCGCCTCTTTGTTAACTACACCTCCTCCAGCGGCGGCCTCCATACGGTGATATCAGAGTTCCATACGGGGAGCGGCGGCGATTTTGCCGACAGGGGGAGAGAGCGGATAATACTTGAGGTGGCCCAGCCCTTCTCGAACCATAATGGAGGCCAGATCGCCTTCGGCCCAGACGGCTACCTCTACATCGGCATGGGAGACGGAGGGAGCGGCAACGACCCTCAAGAGCACGGCCAGAACCTCTCGACCCTACTTGCCGCAATGCTCCGAATCGACGTAGATAAACGAGACGGCAAAAAGGCTTACGCCATCCCGGAGGATAACCCCTTCAGGGAAAGAGCGGGGGCGAGGCCGGAGATATGGGCCTATGGTCTCCGTAACCCGTGGCGCTTCAGCTTTGACCCCGTAACTGGCCGCCTCTATGCGGGGGATGTGGGGCAGAGTGCTCGCGAGGAGATCGATGTCATCGAAGGGGGGCAGAACTACGGCTGGAGGATCATGGAGGGCACACTCTGTACGCCGGGGATAAGGGGTCTCTGTAACAAGAGAGGGCTCACCCTTCCCATCATCGACTACGGAAGGAGTGAGGGGATATCGGTCATAGGCGGCGTCGTCTACAGGGGCCACGACGTGCCGGCCCTCTGCGGTGACTACCTCTATGGCGACTGGGGTAGCGGGAAGATATGGGGCCTTCGCTATGGCAACGGGAAAGTTACAGGCCAGAGGATGCTCATTGACACCGATCTCAACATCTCTTCCTTCGACACGGATGGGCGTTATGAGGTCTACGTAGTTGACCTTAATGGAGCGATATACAAAGTAGAGAGTGAACCCCGGCAGGGAGTGGGGAGCATCCAATGAGACTCTGAAACACTCCTCAGCCACACGATATTGATGCCCTGCCCGTAAAACCATTAAGAGGGAGGAAAAAACCCATGTCCATCATCTCCACACCCCGTAGCCACCGCTTTCCGTGGTATGTAAAGCTCTTTTTCTGGAACCAGAAACGGCGCTATGGTGATATCCTTGAACCTGCCCGCCTCTGGGGAAGGACGCCAAAGGTCTTTGCCACACTGGCCATGCTCTACGGCGCTCTCGACCGCCGTTCATCCCCAATAGAGCCGAGCCTCCGTACGTTGATAACCGTTCGTGTCTCCCAGATAAACTGGTGCCCCTTCTGTGTGGACATCAACTCTGCCACGGCCCTCAAGCGGGGCATCGGCCAGGAGAAGCTCGCCGATCTTGCAAACTTTATGACAAGCGATCTCTTCACTTCAAGGGAGAGGGCGGCCCTAAACTACGCCGAGGCGATCACCTATACGGAGAGAAACCCCACCGATAAGGAGTTTGATAAATTAAGGCGATACTTCAACGATGACGCCATCATCGAGCTTACCGGCCTCATTGCCTTTCAGAACATGTCGAGCAAGTTCAACGCCGCCCTTGACGTCAAGCCTCAGGGCTTTTGCGCCGTCGCCCCCCAGCCGCAGAAGAAGGTGTTCGAAAAGGGCAGTATGGGGCGCACGAAGGTAGCGAAGAAGGCTAAAAAGGCAGTAGAATAGAGACTCCACCGGAATGAGAGAGTGTGAATATCTCGTGGGCCGTGGGAATATAACCTGCGGTCCTTTTTTTATGGAGTTATAGATGAAGAGACTTGCTAAATCAGGCTACTTTCTTGTCATGGTGGCGGCGCTGGGCTTCTCCTTCAAGTCCATCCTGGTCAAGGCGGCCTATGGATACGGTGTTGAGCCGATGACCCTCATGCTCATGAGGATATTTATCGCCTTTCCACCCTACATTATTACCCTCCTGCTTATTGAGGGCAGGGGCGCATTCGCAGTATCGGTAAGAGAGCTGTGCCTCTATGCCTTCATGGGGATTGGCGGCATCGGGTGCGCCATGCTCTTCTCCTTCTACTCTCTGGAGTTGATAGACGCATCCCTCGCAACCCTCGTGGTCTTTACCTATCCGGCCATGACCGTTCTCCTTCTCCTCCTCTTCTCTGGTGAGCGGGCGACCACCACAAAGATCGTTTCACTGGTTGTCACCTTTATGGGCCTCATCATGGTGGTAAGGGTAGACCGGGTCGATTTTCTCGACATCAACGGGAAGGGGATACTCTTAGGGCTGGTGTCCGCCTTCGCCTTCGCACTCTATAACGCCATAAGCGCAAGGGCGGTAAAGAGCGTGTCGCCGGTACGCCTCATATCCTACTGCATGTTCTTCTTCGTTGCCTTCTTCGGTCTTCTCTTTGGCAACAGACCATACCCGGACGCCCCCGAGGTGTGGGGACTCGCCGCCCTTCTCGGTCTCTTTACCGGCTACATACCCTTCCTCTGCTTCCTATACGGGATAAGGAGGATAGGGGCGGGGAGAGCAGTCATTGTCGGTTCCCTCGGCCCTCTCTTTACCGTCATATGGGCCTTCCTCCTCCTGGGTGAGCGGCTCGATACAATCCAGATGGGCGGGATGGTGGTGGCGATTGTCGGGGTCATGGCGCTGCGTATGGGAAAACCGGAAGTTGTGCCTGTAAGGATCGAGTGATGGCCCGCTTTATTCATGAATTGCCCCTGAAGTGTAACGATGATCGCGCAGAGGTTGGAT
>JBHHTR010000163.1:0-4826 GCA_046753505.1 Thermodesulfobacteriota bacterium | reverse complement strand
AGCGATGTTGATGTCATCCTCGATCTCATGATTCACGATATCGACATCATCCTCAACCTCGTTGACGCCGAGGTAGAATCGGTAGAGGCGGTGGGGGTGCCTGTGGTGACGGATAAGGCCGATATAGCGAACGCCCGAATTCAGTTTGCTAACGGATGTGTGGCTAATGTTACGGCAAGCAGAGTTGCAAATATGGCGGTGAGAAAGACCAGGCTCTTCCAGCCCGATGAGTATGTCTCCATCGACTACGCCGCCCAGAAGATCGCCATCTTCACGAGGGAGAAGGTGGAGGGGGGGATGCCCCGTGTCGTTGAAGAGGATATTACGATTGAGCGACGGGACGCCCTCATGGAGGAGATCAGGGCCTTTATTGCCTGTGTAGAGAAGAGAGAGCAGCCCCTAGTCTCCGGTAGGGAGGGGAAGAGGGCCCTCCTCGTAGCCCAGCAGATACAGGAGGCAATCAGGAAGAGTCTGGAGAGGGTCGCCTCCCGTTTTGATCAGGTATAGTCAGGCACACTCTACTTCCTTCAGAAAGAGCACACCAGGCTATTCGTCACCGTTGTGGTTGACGAGTTCTTGCCAGCGATCCACGCCTCCCAGTTACGATCTGTTTCAACAACAAAACTGTAATACCCTATGAAGATATATCTGCGGCTTTTAAAATATATGGGCCCCTACTCTCCGGCCCTGATAACCGCCATCGTGAGTATGGTGATCTTTGCCCTCTCGACGGGGGCGATGGCCTACCTCATCGGGCCGGTGCTGAAGTTTCTCTTCTCCACCGAGGGGGCTGAAAAAATATCGCTCCTCCCCTTCGACCGTTTCACCTTTTCACGAGAGTCGTTGGCTTTCGTGATCCCTCTGCTAATCTTTTTTGTCTCCGTTGTAAAGGGATTGAGCTACTTCGGTCAATCCTACTTTATGGGTTTCGTGGGGCAGAGGGTGGTAACCGACCTGCGTGCCAAACTATACCGTCACATCCTCGACCTCCCCATCGACTACTTCAGCAAGACAACAACGGGAAACCTCATCTCCAGGATTACAAACGATACTACCATTCTCCAGGGCTCAACAGTCAATGCCATGGCGACACTCCTGCGAGAGGTGCTGACAATTATCGTTCTGGCAGGTGTTGTCGTCTGGAGTGACTGGAGACTCTCGCTGGTAGCCTTTGTCGCATTTCCTCTGGCCTCCTACCCTATGGTGAGGTTTGGCAAGAAGATGAAGCGGGTCTCCACCGACGGCCAGGTGACCATGGGGAGGATGACCGCCCTCCTCCATGAGGCGATAGGGGGGATCAGGATCGTCAAGGCATTCTGTATGGAGAGGTACGAGTCGGGGAGGTTTCGTGAGGAGAATGAACGTTTCACCACCCTCCAACTCAAGGCGATCAAGGTGAAGAGCATCTCTTCGCCACTCATGGAGTCCTTCGGAGTCGTCGGTTTCGCCCTCACCATCTGGTACGCAGGGTATCGCATCCACAGCGGCACACTCCAGCCCGAGGCGTTCATGTCCTTTTTTACAGCCGTCCTCATGCTCTACCGTCCCGTCAAGGGGCTCAACGGCGTTAACCTTACTATCTCTCAGGGGCTCGCCGCTGCCGAGAGGGTCTTCAGTTTGCTCGATAGCGCAGGTGAGGAGAGCAGGGTGGAGGGGCACGCAAAACTGGAGGGGGTAGAGAGGGGCATCTCTTTTGAAGGTGTCTCCTTCCGGTATGGCGATGAGTGGGTAATCCGTGACATGAACCTTGAGGTGAAGAGGGGGGAGATTATTGCGATTGTAGGGGCGAGCGGTGCGGGAAAGACAACGGTGGTCAATCTCATCCCCCGCTTCTACGACGTGGCCGATGGGGCCATAAAGATAGACGGCGTCGATATAAGAGACGTGCCCCTCCCTTCTCTCAGGGCCCAGATAGCCATAGTCTCTCAACAGGTTGTCCTCTTTGACGATACGGTGAGGGGGAACATAGCCTACGGCGACCTCTCCCGGTCGGAAAGGGAGGTGGCCGCCGCCGCCAGGGCTGCCAATGCCGATAAATTTATCGAGAGCCTTCCCAAAGGTTACGATACCCTCATAGGGGAGGGGGGGGTGCGTCTCTCCGGCGGGGAGAGGCAGCGTCTCTCCATAGCGCGGGCCATCCTGAAGGACGCCCCCATCCTCATCCTCGATGAGGCCACATCGTCGCTCGACACAGAGTCGGAGGTGGAGGTACAGAAGGGATTAAACAACCTAATGGCGGGAAGAACAGCCTTTGTGATTGCCCACCGCCTCTCAACCGTGAGAAGCGCAGACAGGATTGTGGTCCTCGGATCGGGAAGGATACAGGAGATGGGCAGGCACGATGAGCTGTTGCAGCGCGGCGGAGAGTACGCCCGACTCTACGCCATGCAGTTCCGTGGAGGGAGAGAGGGGACGCCCGCCTCATGAAAGTGACCAGCCAAGAGCGCCTTAACCGACTGGGCCTGGCCGTCATTCCCTTTGCCGCCCGGCAGCTCATACGTCTACTCTCCGTCACCATGAGGATTGAGTATGTCAATTACGACGGCGTCTGGTCGATGTGGCGGGGGGGGCGGAACGTCATCCTCGCCTTCTGGCACGGAAGGCTCATGATGATGCCCCTCATCTACCGGGGGAAGGGGATAACCGTCCTCATAAGTCAGCACAGGGATGGGGAACTTGTCGCGAGGACGATGAAGGGGTTGGGTATCGACTCGGTCAGGGGGTCATCAACACGGGGGTGGCTCGGCGGGGTAAAGGGGCTGCTCAAGGCGGCAAAGTCGGGAAGGGATCTCGCCATAACGCCCGACGGCCCAAAGGGGCCAAAGTACATTGCTCAACCCGGGATTGTACAGATAGCGCGTGTCACTGGCCTCCCCATCATCCCCATGACTTTCAGCACAGTAAAGAAAAAAACTTTCAGAAGCTGGGACGCCTTCATGCTCCCCTTCCCCTTTTCGAGGGGCGTCTTTATCTGCGGCGACCCCATAACGGTAGAGAGGGAATCGAGCGACGCAGAGCTTGAGAAGAAACGGCGAGAGGTGGAGCAGGCTCTCAACGACTTGACCACGCAGGCCGATAACTACTTTGCCTGAGCCCCCCCTTTTTTTTCACTCCATGAAAAATGCGGGATAGACGAAGGCGAAGCTTGAGGTGGTCGGTATCTCACGGAGGTTGTCAAGCCCAACCTCCTCTCCATTCTGGTAAAGAACACTCCCCCTCTTGACGGACGCCACATCGCCGGTAGTTTCAAATACCCTCACGGCCCCGGTCGATTCGTCAACCATCGCGGTGACTGTGGCGCTGCTGAAGCTTCCGTTTACGATTCCGCCTGCCTCGACCTCCTTCAGGGAAAAGGCGCTGCTCCTCCCGCTGAAGCTGTTGAAGGGAGTTCCGCTATCAGCTGCCCATACGATGTAGTATATCGCCTTCAGGTGGCCCTGCCCCTTCCCGACATTCCTGACGGGGAAGATGAGTGTCGATTCTGTAAAGTAATCGCCGTAGGGATAACGGAAGTAGTTTCGTGAGTAGCCCGTCTCTGTCGATAGTATCTTGCTCTCTGGATGTCCTTTTAGCCACGCCCCAAGGGTTGTCTTGTATGTCGGAATACGTCTCAAGACGCTGTTTGTCTCTGCGCCAACCACGCCTGTCCCCCACGGCTGGCTCCAGAGGGAGTCGGTGAGACGGTCGTACATGACAAGGCAGCTCTGGTAGAGTTTCCCGGAGACGCCGAAGGTGGTTGCCCGGCCATTGACAACCCTCTCAAAAATGATCCCCGTGTCGCAGAGGGGGCAGTAGGTGACAGTGATGGGGAGGCCGCCGACGGTGTCGTTGACGATCTCATGCCAGTTGAGGATGCCGTAGGGGTACGCCTTCGCCTCACCGTTTACTACGACTCCAAGGATAAGCTCATCATCGGGAAATGGCGTACTCTCCCGTGAATCGAAGCGCGGACTGTCTATGGAGGGTATGCCGTCCTTTGGCGGTCCGCCCGAGAGAAGTTGGGCAAGGTCGATCCTGGAGGCAGCGGCGTCACGAGTGGAGGCATGAAGGTCGGCGTCGCTCCCCGTTAACAGGGGGTTGTTACGGAGTGTAAAGTACGACCAGTACGGAACGCTCCTGAGCTTGATATTATCCCAAGAGTCTCCCCTGAAGAGTGAAAAGCCCAGGAGGAGCAGAAGGACAACCAAAAGCTTCGATAGATGGGAACGGCTCATCACTTCCTCCTTCAGAGGTTACTTTGCGACCAGAGGCCTTCTTACCGGTGGGCCCCGTTAAGCAGGGCCAGAACCAGCACAACAATAATGGCCCAAAGGGTAACGATTATATGCAACATAGGTTCCTCCTCAGGTTCCTGAAAAATCTCACCTACAGAACCTACCTACACCATAAGCTGCGAAGGGGGAAAAAACAGTAAGCTCCACTACGTTTTTTATTTATCCATGGTGCCCTCATCCTTTGTCTCACACAAAGCCGCAGAGGGCACAAAGTTTCCAAGGCCACATCTTTCTTTTTCATCCTATTTTCCTTTCTTTGCCGTCTTTGTGAGCTTTGTGTGAGCCAACGGTTTTTGCATCTGTAAGCCTTAAAATCTTCAGCCTCTCCACCTGCTCTCCATACAAAAGACATTGACTTATCTCCACGACCGCCCTAGCAGTTTGTCGGACTTAGGGCAACAGAGTTGCGTAACTCATTGAAAACATTGCAGTTATCTTTTTGCACTCAAAAAGCAACTTTCAATAAAAACAGGTACTTACAGAAAAAGTCCGACAGGCTGCTAGAATAGAGCCATGCGTTACATTATGGTTGCCATAACCCTTATCGTCCTA
>JBHHTR010000162.1:0-4877 GCA_046753505.1 Thermodesulfobacteriota bacterium | reverse complement strand
CATTTTCATATTTCAGGTCAGTGCGAACAATATGGGAGTTAACCGGACAGTAATGGGTACACATATAAAAACATCCGGTATATAGAGAGGAAAAAGCAGATGAAGAAGATAGAGGCAATCGTCAAGCCCTTTAAACTTGACGAGGTCAAGGATGCGCTGAATGCCATCCACATCGAGGGGATAACCGTGAGTGAGGTGAAGGGGTTCGGAAGACAGAAGGGGCACACAGAGCTCTACAGGGGCGCCGAGTATATAGTGGACTTCCTTCCGAAGATCAAGCTGGAGATAGTCACTACCGATGATATGGCGGCCAAGACTGTTGAGGCGATAATGGAGGCTGCAAATACGGGGAAGATAGGGGATGGCAAGATATTTATCATTCCCGTTGAAGATGTTGTGAGGATACGAACCGGCGAGACGGGTGAAGAGGCGCTGTAAAGCAGTATTGTGTGCAGCAATAATAATGCTACCGGTGTGTCGTACACCTACTAGAGTGGAGGTTACTAGACTATGTTGAAGAAGAGAATGACTATAGCATTTGTTATGTTCCTTCTCCTCACTATTGCACTGCCGGTAATTGCGGGCGAGGGTGGAGAAGCAGTAATAGACACAGGAGATACGGCGTGGATATTAGTTTCCACTGCCCTTGTCATGTTGATGACGCCGGGATTGGCTCTCTTCTACTGCGGTATGGCGAGGCAGAAGAATGTCCTGTCAACAATTATGCAGAGCTTCTTCATCCTCTGCCTTATCAGCATCCAGTGGATTGTCTGGGGTTACAGCTTCTCTTTTGGTTCCCACATGCTTGGGGGTCTTGTAGGCGGCTTCAATTACTTTGGTCTTTCAGGGGTAGGTATGGAGGCGAACGGGACCATACCCCACCTGCTCTTCATGATGTTTCAGGGGATGTTCGCCATTATTACCGTTGCCCTCATCACAGGCGCCGTAGCGGAGAGGATGAAATTCTCAGCTATAGTTCTCTTTAGCTTGCTCTGGGCTACTGTTGTCTACGACCCCATCTGTCACTGGGTTTGGGGCGGCGGCTGGCTCGGGAGCATGGGCGCCCTCGACTTTGCCGGAGGAACAGTCGTTCACATCAGTTCAGGCGTATCGGCACTGGTGGCAGCGATACTCCTTGGGAAGAGGAAGGATTATCCACGTGTGCATATGCCGCCACACAACCTGACCCTTACTGTCCTGGGAGCAGCGCTCTTATGGTTCGGCTGGTTCGGTTTTAACGCGGGGAGCGCTCTGGCTTCCGACGGACTGGCGGCACTCGCCTTTGTGACGACCAACACCGCCTCTGCGGCGGCGGCCCTTACCTGGGTCTTTGTCGAGTGGATTCACCGCGGTAAGCCTACCGTCCTTGGAGTTGTGTCGGGAGCGGTTGCCGGTCTTGTCTCTATAACGCCTGCTGCCGGTTTTGTGGGCCCCATGTCTGCGATCATTATTGGCGGCGTAGGCGGTGTTCTCTGCTACTTCATGGTGGCAGTTGTAAAACCGGCGCTTGGTTATGACGACTCCCTCGACGCCTTTGGCATCCACGGCATAGGTGGCACCTGGGGCGCTTTGGCGACAGGCCTCTTTGCCTCGGTTGGAGCCAAGGGGCTCTTCTTTGGCAACCCGGGACAGATGAAGGCGCAGATTGTCGGAGTCGTTGCGACTATCGTCCTTGCCGCCGTAGCGACCTTTATTATCCTGAAAATTGTTGACGCTATCGTCGGACTGAGGGTGACCGAAGAAGAAGAGGTCTTGGGTCTTGACTATGTGCTGCACGGAGAGAGCGGATACAATTTGTAAGAGTAATGGTGGAGGCGAGAGAGGGGGTACGATGGCTACCTCCTTCACCCTCTCTCTCCCCCTCGCCATAATATCTTCTCACCAGTTGTGATGAGGCTTTGCCTCAATAGTAGTTGACAGGAGTATATCCGAAATCCAGCCGCACGGTTTTCCTACTGCCTGGCACCATTCCAATACAATCAAATAACTGATCCATAGGATTGCCGTGGCGTGTAGAGCGCACACTATATAAAAGATATGAAGACAGTAGTGTCCGGTAAAAACTCGGAAATTAGTGCATAAACGGGGCAATCATCTGGTCTATTTTTTGCCCGGACAGCATTCAAAACCCCTTAAAATAGCTATAAGAGCCTATTTGTACAAAAAAAAGGAAGCTCTTACGATTTCAGAAAAGTCTCTTTTAAATTGAGATTCAGGTTTGCCCGGACAGCATGTCTTGCCAATGCCTAACCTCTTGAAAAATAATCAATTTATTTTTATCAACAAGGCTTTACCGATGAACTTGAAAGTTTAACCGGACACCAGTGATATGAAGAGTAAAAGCGCAAGAATGAACCTCGTTGTAATAGGGAACGGTATGGCCGGAGTCAACTGTATTGAAGAGGTCATGCGGCTGGACCCTGAGCGGTATAATATTACCGTTTTTGGAAAGGAGCAACACCCGAATTACAACAGGGTCCTCCTCTCCTCCGTTCTGACCGGTGAAAAGAGTCTTGAAGATATTACGCTGAACGATTTCAAGTGGTATGAAGAGAGGGGGATTACCCTCCATACAGGGTGCCGTGTAAAGGAGATAGCGAGGGGGAGCCGTCTAGTCGTTGGTGAGGACGGGAGGGAGGTTCCCTACGACAAGCTTATTCTGGCGACAGGGTCGCTTCCATTTGTGCCGCCCATCCCGGGGATAGAGAAGGAGGGGGTTATCTCATTCAGGGACATTGATGACTGCGAGAAGATCAAAGAGGCGGCTGGGAGTGGCAAGCGGGCCGTTGTAATCGGGGGCGGTCTCCTTGGTCTCGAAGCAGCACGGGGTATCATGAGTCTCGGTCTTGATGTCACGATTGTTCATCTCATGGAGAGGCTCATGGAACGGCAGCTTGATAATGAGGCCGCCACTCTCTTAAAAGAGGAGCTGGAAGAGAGGGGGATGGAGATACTTCTTGGTAGGGAGACCGTTGAAATAAGGGGTAACGGGAAGGTAAAAAGCATTTTATTCAGTGACGGCAGTCATCTCGAAACGGACATCGTTGTAATGTCGGCAGGTATCAAGCCCAACATCGAGCTACCCCAGGCCTCAGGGGTATATTGTGAACGGGGGGTTGTCGTAGGCGATACGATGCAGAGCTACGACCCTTCGATCTACGCCGTCGGCGAGTGCATTCAGCACAGGGGAATTACCTTTGGACTCGTTGCCCCACTCTTTGAACAGGCGAGGGTTCTCGCAAACCATCTGGCAGGGGACGGGCGGCTCTTCTTTGTCAATAAACCTGTCTCGACTAAGCTGAAGATCCCCGGCATTGATCTCTACTCCGCAGGCAACGTGGCCGGTGACAGCGGGGCGGATAGCATAGAATATTCCGATCAGGGATTAAGGGTATACAAGAAGCTCTTTGTGAAGGAGAACAGGATAGACGGCATCCTCCTCTACGGAGACACCGCAGACGGTCCGCGCCTCTTTCAACATCTCATTGAGGAACACGATATAGCCGAGAAGCGCCACTCCATACTCTTTGGAGAGGGGATATCCGGCAAAGCCGCAACGTCAATAGATGCTATAGCGGATGAGACAATCATCTGCGGCTGTAACGGAATCACAAAGGGAATGATCGTCGAGGCGATTGAGACGAAGGGCCTCTTTACCCGTGAGGATGTTGAGAGGGAGACAAAGGCGGCTACCTCATGCGGTGGCTGCGGCAACCTGGTTGAGCAGATACTGGAGGCCACTCTCGGCACCGATTTCCAGGTGAGAAGAGAGGCGCAGAGCATCTGTGGCTGCACCAACTACACCCGCGATGATCTGTTGAAAAACATACGGGAGAAGGAGCTTACATCGGTAGGGGAGGTGATGGAGGTCCTCGGTTGGGAAACGGTGGGGTGTGAAAAGTGCAGACCGGCCATCAACTACTACGTATCGATGGTATGGCCGAAGGAGAGCGAAGACGACCCCTCGTCAAGGATTGTGAATGAGAGAGCCCATGCCAATATTCAGAAGGACAATACCTTCTCCGTCGTTCCCAGGATGTACGGTGGCGTGACAACCCCGGAGGAGCTGAAACGGATAGCCAATGTGGCGGAGAAGTACCGTGTCCCCCTCGTCAAGGTGACCGGAGGACAGCGTATCGATCTCCTTGGGATAAAGAGGGAGGATCTCCCCGGTGTCTGGAGCGACCTTGACATGCCATCGGGATATGCCTACGGAAAGGCTCTGAGGACGGTCAAGACCTGTGTCGGCTCCTCCTTCTGCCGGTACGGGACACAGGATTCGATTAATCTCGGCATTACCCTTGAGAAGAGATTCGAAGGGCTCTGGACATCGGCCAAGGTAAAGATAGGTGTAACCGGCTGTCCGAGGAACTGCGCCGAGTCGGCAATCAAGGATATTGGCATAATTGGCATCACAGGAGGGTGGGAGATATACATTGGCGGTTGCGGAGGCACCAGGACGAGAGGCGCCGATCTCCTCTGCACGGTGAAGAGCGATGGGGAGGCCATAGAGGTCGCCGCCGCCTTCCTCCAGTACTACCGTGAGGAGGCCCACTATGGTGAGAGGACGTCGCCCTCTATCCAGCGTATCGGTCTGGAGGCGGTCAAGGGGGATATTGTCGGGAACAGTACGGGGAGGAAGAAACTTGTCCTCCGACTCAGTGATGCCCTCTCCGCCGTGACCGATCCGTGGAAGGAGAGGATTGGAAGATGAGGCAACCCTGATCATCAAGATTAATTACTACGGAACAAAATAGATTTATCTGGTAACGCAAATGTGACAGGCAGCATAGAATTTTTCAAAACAATCTATCCCGCCACCTGATTATCGCTATGCCCCCAGAGATTACCTCTCACCGTCATACTCTCCGTCATAC
>JBHHTR010000161.1:0-4879 GCA_046753505.1 Thermodesulfobacteriota bacterium | reverse complement strand
TTTTCATACGCGCATTGTAACATATCTTGTTAACTGTTTCAATGCCGGGTTAATACTGCCCATCACGTCACTTTAAATGCGTTCCACCCTCATGTCAAGCCACCGATTCAGGCCTCGATTCAGGGTTGCCGACGATTCAGGATCCTCTCTGACTTGGGTAGTTCCGAACGTCTCCGTACTCTCACGTAGCTTACACAACTGGGGGAACACATAAATCAGAAGAGTCTTACCACACCACACGGAGAATGCTGAGAAAAGCAGAGCAAGGATCGGCACTGATGGGAATGAGCACGCAGGTTACACAGGGGAACGCTTTAATCCACAATCCTGAATAATCTCTGTGACTTTGTGCGACCTGTGAGGATGCTTTTATCTCAATAACCTCCATGACTTTTAACCATGAAGGTCATGAAGAACGACCAGCCACGGATTTACACGGAGATAAAAGATCAAAGCGCGAAGCTGCAAGTATTGAGATGTGACGAGGGAAAGAGTCTAACCACAGATATCTCCATACTACCCCCTCTCCCCAAAGGGGAGAGGGATGGGGTGAGGGGGGAAATCATGCGAAAGATCAAAGATATAACCAGACAGGATGGACAGGATAAGGGCCTTATGCATCCACAGATGACGCAGATTACACAGATGGCTTGATCTGCGTGCGAAAATCTGCGAAATCTGCGGTTAATCAGTTGTATTCTTTCGATAGAGACGGGTAAATCTACACAAGATATCTCACACGGAGGACACGGAGGAAAGCAGGACAAGGATCGGCACTGATGGGAATGAGCAAGCAGGTTACACAGGGAGACGCCTTAATCTACAATCCTTTATAATCTCTGTGACTTTGTGGCTCTGTGTGAGGATGCTTTTATCTCGATAACCTCCATGACTTTTAACCATGAAGGTCATGAAGAAGTTCTGAACACGGAGAGCAAAGATTTTATCCGCAGATGACGCAGATTACACAGATATTTTTATCTGCGAAAATCTGCGGTTAATCAGTCTTCTTTCGATGGAGACGGGTAAATCCAAAAGAGATATCTCTCACGTAACACACGGAGGACACTGAGGAAAGCAGAGCGATTGTCACGGATGAAATAGCACAAGTGGCTGTAGACTGGGCCCAAAATCCTTAATAATCCCTCTGGCGACATGACTCTGTGTGAGGATGGGTTTATCCATTTCCTTGAAAAGTAATCGTTGAAGGTCAACGTGCCTTACATCTGCTACATAGGGGTTAGTTAGAGGATGCCTGTCTACACCTGCCTATCCCTTTGACTTGACAGGGGATTGCCTATATAATGCAAACCTGATTTTCAATCAAGGGACATTTCCCGTGGCCTGCTGCCAGTGAAAATGGCGGCGCATCGTTAGTATTGCAGAAGGTCTGCATCAATCGGACCTTCCTTGCATAAAAATGGAGGGGGCTAATGCGCCATGAAGGTATCTTTAGGGCATAAATTTATCGTTGGTTTTATACTTGTTGTTGCTACTGTGGCATTTGTCCCCCATCTGGTCGGCAGACTTGATATGCCTGAGTGGCTACGGGAGCCGATCACTTTTCTATGCGCAATAGTCATAGGACTCATCCTCGGGTCAATATTGGTGCGGAACATTACAAAACACTTTCAGAGGCTCATAAGGGCGGCAAGCGAGATAAGCGCTGGCAATCTGACATCCGAAAGCTATCCCATGACAGAGAAACGGATGTTCCAGGACGAGACAGTGGAGCTGGAGGATGCTCTGTGCCAGATGCACACAAACCTGCGGGAGCTTGTGGGCCACATCAAGAAGAGTTCCCTCAATCTGGCGGATACGTCCACTACCATGAACAGGCTGGTCAGCGAGGGACAGGGTGCGGCTGAGGCGGTCGGAAGGGGAACATCGAAGATATTCAGCGGCGCCCTCGACCAGGCCAATCATATCGACAGCTCGTCCATCACCATCAGGGAGGTTGTAAGCCTTGCCGATGAAATAGCTGAGAAGGTCTCGGATACTGCCGTCGCCTCGGCAAAGGTCAACACGATGGTGAAGCGCGGGGTCCAGACCGCTACCTCGGCAATCGGTAAGATGGAGAGAAGATTCAAAGATATTGAATCGACTACTGGGCACATTACCGCCCTTGAAGAAAAGATTACTACCATCTCCCGCGTCATGGATGTTATTACCCACATATCCCGTCAGACAGATATTCTTGCTCTGAATGCTACGATTGAGGCTTCCAAGGCTGGTGAACACGGGAGAGGTTTTGCAATGGTGGCGGAAGAGGTGAGACGTTTTGCCGACAACACCAAGCGGAGCGTTGATGATGTGACTCATATAGTAAAAGATGTCAGGGGTGAAATGGAGCGTGTTGTCCTGTCCGTGCAAGAGGGCGGCTCCTTCATAAAAGAGGGGAGAGAGGACATACAAAAGGTGCGGGATATTCTTGCATACATCACTACCTACACCTCAGAGGTTGCTGAAAAGGCAAACAATATTACGGCTTTTACGAAGAAGCAGAAGGGCCAGGTGCAGGGAACGGTTGAACTCTTTGAACAGGTCTCCCAGATAGCGAAAGACGATGTTGCTATAACAGAAGAGGTGGATGAATCGGTGGGTCGGAATACAAAATCGATGAATAGCGCACTGGCCACTTCACAGAAACTCACGCAGCTCTCTCAGGAGCTGAATAGTGTCGTTTCACGCTTCAAAGTTGAGGATGAGGGTGGCTGGATATCCTCCCCTGAAGAGAGTAATGCAACCGCAGTGACATGAGGTCCTGTGATAAGATAGTTTTCTCCTTCCGGGATGGCGATCTGGCCCTCGACGTCGATGCCGTTGACGGCATTGTAGAGGTGGAGCGCTTCTTTCGCGTTCCCCATGCGCCACTTTTTTTGCTGGGTATTGTCACCGTCCATAGTGAGGTGATAACCGTTCTTGATCTCCCCCTCCTCTTCCATAAGGAGAAGGCGGAGAGCGCCCCTCCCTATCGCCTTGTGGTTGCCCGAACAGGTAGCGCCACCCTTGGTCTCTCTATCGGCAATAGCCAGAGCTCCTTTTTATGGAGTGAGAGCCTTAGTGATGGACAATACAGGGTGGAAAAAGGAGATGGGTATATTTCAGAAGTCCTGATATCGGAAGAGAGAGAGATCGGGATGATAGACCTGCCATCCCTTCTTAGCTTGGCTGAGAGCGCCATTAATACGGGTGGATTACAGGTGCAAGATGGGTAGGGGGCGGAGATGTTCGGCTTATGAGTTGTGTCTATGGTGAGCGGGTTAGAGGAAAGTCTATAATTCCGACATGCCGCGACACATGGATGTATCGCCCTTCTCAGCGACGCTCAGCCATTGAAAATATTCTGTGGAAGGGGCGAAAGGGGCGCTGCTCCATCATCATCTCTGGTGCGCCCTCGTCAACACCGCTACTACCTGCCATCGAAGAGCCGCTCCATCCGGTAGTGGAGGATGAGTGAGTGAAACCGTGGAGCCGTCATGGGGTCCTCCTCTGACCGGAAGAGGTGGGCAGGGCAGGAACAGTCGGAGGCGCCGAAGCCTGTAACCTCCCCGGTGGCCACCTCCTTTACCGCCCCGGCAACCTCGCATTCGAGGTCGTCCGACGTCCGTATGGGGAGGACGGTGTGAAACTCCGCCACACTCCTCAGGTAGTCGATATGCCAGAAGAGGCGCTTACGAAGCCGTCGATGGCGCTCTACCCTCTTGGAGAGAGACTTTCGCGCCGAGCCAACATAGGTGTAGTACCCCTCCCTGAAGCGTACCTTGCCAAGTTTTCCAACCTCTATAACCGCCTCCTTGCGGAGTCTAAGGATGAGCAGGTAACATCCACTGTCGTGGGCCTCTCTTTCGACCAACTTCCACGGCATGGGGATTTCACGAACCCCCGCCATGAGTGAGAGGTCGCTACTCCACCCGACGGCCACGGGGATAACCTGCACTCTCTTCCTTACCTTGATAAGAGTCTTCGCAAAGGCCAGGTCGGTGTGGTATTCGGGGAGGAAGTGTTCGACAGAGGGGGAGTGAATGATGAAGAGAACGGCGCTGTCGGTTTGTCCATCGGAGAGGGTGGCAAGCTCCTCCAGATGCCGCCTCCCCCGCTCCGTGATGGCGTCTGGAAACATTGCCACCTTTTTGTTAAAGAGGGTACACGACTTGACCTCGAGGTAGAGCTCCTTTCCTCCCTGCCTGAGGAGGAAGTCGAGTCGACTCCGCCCCACCGTGACCTCCCTCCTGACAATTGCCGCACCTTCAATAGCAGGTATGAGCCCCCTCTCGATGAGGTGGTGGGCCACATCGTTATTGGTGTGGGTGTGAAGCATCACGGGATGACCGTCCCTCTCGACCGCCACTGCGGTGAAGGGGAGCTTACGCCCTTCGCGAAAGGCCTCTTCGAGATAGACGACAACCCCCGGCAGTAGAAGCTCCCACAGCCTTCCAGGATTCGGCAGAAACGCCCTTACCTCCCTGCCGTCCAGATCACAGATAACGACAAAACGGTTGGGCCTCGAAAGAAAAACGGCCTTTTGGGGATTGTTAAAAAATTTCACTCATAGAGGATACTACAGTTCTGTGGGGAGTTCACCTATTACTCCGCAGATGACGCAGATTACACAGATGGGTTTATCTGCGAAAGTCTGTGAAATCTGCGGTTAATCAGTTCTATTCTTTCGATAGAGACGGGTAAATCCAAAACGATATCTCTCACGGAGTACACGGAGGACACTGAAGAAAGCAGAGCAAGGATCGGCACTGATGGGAATGAGCACGCAGGTTACACAGGGAAACGCTTTAATCCACAATCATGAATAATCTCTGTGACTTTGTGGCTCTGTGTGAGGATGCTTTTATCTCAATAACCTCCATGACTTTTAACCATG
>JBHHTR010000160.1:0-4948 GCA_046753505.1 Thermodesulfobacteriota bacterium | reverse complement strand
GATTACATCAATAACCTCAACTTCGATACGGTGGGGTTAATTTGACGCTTACACTTTCCTGTTCTCTGTTGTGGAGGGGCACTTTTTGCAAGCAACCGCAATACTCGACATCTTACGAGGCCATCAGTATTGAATTGCTGATAAAGTCCGGGTCTCTATTTTTTCACCACGTAGCTTCAATGCTATCGACTATAGTCTGTGCCTTTAAGGTGCTTTCCATTTTGTGCCATTCCTGCGAAGGCGGGCTCTCAGAGGAAGATAGACGATCAAGTCTCTTTCATACTACTCAGGAGGTAATACCATGAGCGATAACAAAATGAAGTTTGATCCTATAAAGTATAAACAGACAACTCTGCAACAATGGGACTCAGCTGCTGAAGCGTGGCATCGGTGGGGACCGCTCTTGTCCGACTGGCTTGGCGTGCCTACTGAGACGATGCTAGAGATGGCTGGGATTGAGGAGGGGAGTCGCGTTCTGGATGTTGCCGCCGGCGCAGGGGATCAGACAATTAGTGTGGCTAAGCGGGTTGGCCCGAGCGGCCATGTCCTGGCAACGGACCTTTCCCCGGCCATACTTGAATTTGCGGCCCAACGGGCAAGGGCAGCAGGGCTAAAGAATGTGGAGACCACCACGTTGGATGGTGAGAGTCTTAACGAACTGGAAGCAGAGTCCTTTGATGCTGTAATATCACGGGTAGGCATGATTTACTTCCCCGACCAGCAGCGTGCTCTGGCCGGAATGCGGCATGTCCTCAAGGAGGGCGGCAAGGTGGCGGCGATGGTCTACTCCACGGCTGAAAAAAACGCTTTCTTTTCCGTTCCTGTCTCGATCATCAGGAGGCGCGCGAAACTCCCTCCGCCGCTGCCTGGACAGCCGGGTCCTTTCAGCCTGGGGGGCGACAGGGTACTTGAGGAAGCATTTGTGAGGGCCGGGTTCAGGGATGTAGGGACCACGGTTCTTGACGCGCCGGTACAGGTCAAGTCAGCTGCTGAATGTCTACAGTTCGAGAAAGAGTCTTTTGGCGCTCTTCATCAGATGCTCTCCGGCCTTGTAGATGAGGAGAAGGAGCAGGCCTGGCAAGAGATCGAGGAGGCACTGAGTGAGTTTCAGGGAGAGGACGGCTTTAGAGGGCCGTGTGAACTCGTCATTGCCGTTGGCACGAAATAACGTGTAGGGAAGGTCTGAATTAATCAGGCCTCCCATAATATTTAAGGAGGTATATATCATGTCAAAGCTGGCAATCGTTCAAACGCCACCGGTATTATTTGATAGGGATAAAACAATTGAGTCCGCACTTTCTTTGATAGGTGAAGCTGTCAAAAATGGCGCTGAAATGGTCATATTTACTGAAGCATTTATCCCTGGTTATCCAATCTGGATCTGGCGTTTGAGGCCAGGCGGGGATTATGAGCGCAATGAAGAGCTTCATTCACTGCTGCTGGACAACGCAGTTGATTTAGAACAGCACCATTTATCACCTCTATACGATGCCGCAAAGAAGCATAATGTCACCATCGTTTGTGGTGTAGATGAACGAGATGGGAATCATAGCCGTGGAACTCTATACAATACAATCGTTATCATCGGTCCTGATGGCACACTATTGAACCGGCATAGAAAGCTTATGCCATCGAATCCGGAAAGAATGGTGTGGGGTTTTGGCGATGCGTCAGGCTTAAATGTTATTGAAACCCCTTGTGGTCGTATCGGGGCAATGCCGTGTTGGGAAAATTATATGCCGCTGGCACGGTACACCCTATACTCACAGGGAGTAGAGATCTATATAGCTCCTACCTACGATAGCGGCGACAACTGGATCGGCACACTAAAACATATAGCCCGTGAAGGATGTTGTTGGGTTGTAGGGTGTGGAAATGTGCTACAGGGAAGTGATATCCCAGATACGTTTCCGGGAAAGTCAGAGATCTATCCTGATCCCGATGAGTGGATAAATGGAGGGGACTCTATCGTCATCGATCCCAAAGGTGAAGTGGTTGCAGGTCCGATGCGGAAAGAAAAAGGGATCCTTTACGCGGAGATAGATGCATCGCAAGTTGGTATTGCCAGACGCAGTTTTGATGTGGTGGGACATTACGCTCGCCCCGATATTTTTCAACTCCAGGTAAACAGACAACCTCAAAAACCGGTCAAGTTCGTATGACATAATTACGTCCGGTGAAGGGGCTGTAAGTCAAACAATCAATAAATCGTTTTTTTGATCCCTTTCAAAGTGGCTGAAGATCAAGGAGGTCTATTATGAGCAACCGAGAATCATTCACAGGCAGTTGTTTTTGTGGAGAGGTCCAGTTGACGGTAACTGGTGAGCCAGTAGGCATGGGATATTGCCATTGCAACTCATGCCGCCACTGGTCGGCGGGCCCTGTAAATGCCTTCACCCTCTGGAAACCGGAGAATGTAGCTGTCACACAGGGCGCGGACAATATAGGTACCTACAACAAGACTCCGCAAAGCTATCGTAAATGGTGCAAAACTTGCGGAGGCCACATTTTAATTGACCATCCGCCCATTGGACTCATTGATATTCCTGCCGCTGTCATTCCAGCTTTTCCCTTCAAGGCTGGTGTGCACGTCCATTATCAGGAGAAGGTTCTGCAAATTAAAGATGGTACGCTTAAATTGAAGGACATCCCTGAAGAGATGGGTGGGACTGGTGTCGAGATGACAGAATAAAACATAATTTCTTAAGGTGAAGTTCAAAGTAGTGCCTTACTTGGCCAAGCATCGCAGGGGGGCACCCATTAAAAGCCCCCCTGTCAACGCACACACACGAGGTCGTTAATGTTGGATTGAGAAGGTAACTATGATACCCTTGGGGGATGGCGAGACCATTACGCATAGAATATGTAGAGAGAGCTGACGGAAACCTCTCAAAGGGCATGAGGCAGCTCAATGGTGCCTATGGCACACAGCACATGGATGTCTGGTCACGATGACCGTTGAGCCCTTGATTGACTAAAAAGAGCAGGAAACGATGTTACGCGGTAAATAGTACCATAGGAAGGAACCACCACCGCAGGAAAAGGAAAATCTCCGTTTTCAGATTGACTTTACTTATCATGGATGTCCCGAATAGAATCAGGTGGTGAATTGTGGTAGTGGCGTCTTCTCGGGCTCAGTGTGCCGTCTTTTGTATGTAGTACTGCTGTCCGACCTGGAGGATATTGTTGACCAGCCAGTAGAGGACGAGGCCTGTAGGGAAGTTGAGGAACATGAAGGTGAAGATGACGGGCATGAACATCATCATCTTTGCCTGTGCAGGGTCCATTGCGGTGGGGGTCATCTTCTGCTGTAGGAACATGCTTGCCCCCATCAGGAGGGGAAGGGGACCAAAGGCCGAACCGCCGAGCATGGGGAGCGCTTCGGGGAGAACCATGAGCGTATCCGGGGCGGAGAGGTCCTTGATCCAGAGCATGAAGGGGGCGTGGCGCAGCTCTATTGCGACGTAGAGGACCTCGTAGAGGGCGATGAAGACGGGTATCTGAAGGATCATGGGAAGACAGCCGCCGAGGGGGTTGATCTTGTGGCGCTTGTAGAGCTCCATGAGCTCCTTGTTCATCCTCTGCTTGTCGTCCTTGTAGCGCTGCTTCAGGGCGGCCATCTGGGGCTGCATTCTCTGCATATCCTTCATCGACTTGAGACCGTGCTTTGATAGGGGGTAGAAGATAACCTTGATGACCACCGTCAGTAGGATAATTGCGATGCCGTAATTGCCGAGGTAACGGTAGAAGAAGTCCAACGCCACAAGCATAGGCCGGGCGAGGAAGGAAAACATGCCGAACTCTATCGACTCCTCGAGGTGGAGATTGTGAGCCTTTAACCGGTTATACTCCTTGGGGCCGATGTAGGCGGTGTATTGAAAGTTGGCGCGTCCTGCGGGTGAGAGGGAGACCGGAAAGGTGAGGCTTCCCCGTATCTCATCCTCTACGGTGGCGTCTGAAGACCACTCTATCTTTCCATCACCCTTTGGGAGAAGAGCCGCAAGGAAGTACTTGTCCTCCAAGCCGATCCACTGAGGCGTTCCCTTGAATCCCTCCTTCGCCTCATCCTCATCGGGCCTCTCAATGTTATCATCATTATAGATTACCGTTCCGCTGTGGTAGGAGTAACCCTTGGCCTTTTTCGTAGGGGCAGGAGAGTAGACGGCGAGGTCTGTCGTAACCTTTGTATTGACGGGTTGACCGGAGCCGTTCGATACGATGATCTTCCCGTCAACCATATAGTCGGCGTCGGAGAATACGTACCGCTTTTCAATCCTCAACCCTTCAGGCGAAACCCATACAAAGGAGAGTGTCCCGTCCTGGCCGGACGATACCGTCACGCTCTTCGCCGATGGACGGAAGTTTATGGCTGTTTTCACACCTTCACGGGCGATGGCGGTGGCAAATGAGTAGTGCTGACTACTATGGGGAATGATATCAATCTTTGCCGACTCAGAATCCAGCTCGGTGCGGTAATTTTTCAGCACCCAACTCTTGATCCCTCCACCAATAGATGAGAAGGTAGCCCTGTAGAGAGGGGTCTCTACGGTGACAAGCTCTTCCTTGGTGGGGATGACGACTACCGGGGCAGTCTCCCTGACTGTTTCCCTGGTCGTTGCCTCCATGGTGGCTGCCGTCTCCAGGAGCGGAGCCGCCTTCTGATCGGCAACGGCTGTGACCTCTGCGGACTTCTTATCCATGTCTGGGTAGAAGTGGCGCAGGACATAGGGGTATATCATTAAAATGCCAAGTGAGAAGATGACGGCTATGAGAACTTTAGGCTGATCCATTTAACTCCTGTTGGTAATCGTGTTTTCTGCTCCCCTGAAGGGAACAGGGTCGTACCCTCCGGCATGAAAGGGGTGACACTTCAGCAGCCGTACAGTAGTCAGCACGAGGCCTCTTGCAATACCATGAACCTCAATAGCTTCTGAGGCGTAGCTGGAGC